>NZ_JBJGYI010000015.1:0-101634 GCF_054049915.1 Geodermatophilus sp. SYSU D00766 | reverse complement strand
GGGGGGGGGGGGGGGGGGGGGGGGGGGGGGGGGGGGGGGGGGGGGGGGGGGCGGCCGCGCGGGCGGGGCCCCCCCCCCCCCCCCCCCCCGGCGGTGAGGGAGGACGCCCCGGCCCGCGGACGACGGGAGCCCCGGTCCGTGGTGGGCCGGGGCTCCCGAGGCGCGGGGCTGAGCCGCGTTCAGTCCTGCGGCTGCTCGTAGGTGATGACCGTCCAGCCGAGCAGCAGCCGGTCACCGTCGGCGAGCGGGTGGGCGACGCCGGGCTCGAGCTGGGTCCACTCGGTCGCCTCCGGCCCGGCGACGTGCGTGCCGTTGAGCGAGCCGAGGTCGGTCAGCGTGACCTCGCGGCCGGCGCGCTGGATGGCCGCGTGCGCCGAGGACAGCACGTTCTGCGTGTCGGCGATCGGCACCGGCCGGGCGTTGCCCGAGGTCACCAGCTCGTGGCTGTCGGGCCGGCGGCCGAGGACGAGGTCCTCGTCGACGGTGACGACCAGGCCGTCGTCGAAGCGCAGCACGGGGGCCGAGGCGGTGTCGGGCTTCCAGAACGCCGTCTCCTCGCCCTCGTCGGCGCGGGCGCCGGACCCCACGACCGAGGAGCCGGACGAGCCGTAGGACGGCGTGCTGGCGGCGGCCCCGTAGGAGGAGGCACCGGCGAACCCGGCGTCGGAGCCGGCCGTGAACGACGACGGCGCGGCGGACGACGGCGCGGCGGCGGCACCGGCGTGGGCGGGCGCGGCCAGGTGCAGCAGCGCGCCGGACCCGGGGACGGTGCCGGTGTGCAGGTCGTAGGCGACACCGGGCGGCATCGACGGCGCGGCCTGCCCGGGGCCGACGTAGAGGGTGCCGCCCAGCGGGAAGCCGGCGGCCACGGTGCACCCGTCGGCCGGCTGGCCGGAGACCGGGACGCCGTCGACGGCGGGCTGCCCCTTGCCGGCCCACAGCGCGACGCCGGTGCCCGAGCCCCCCTCGGAGTCGACGAGGACGAGGGCGAAGGACGCCGAGCTGCCGCCGAGCGCGGGCACCTGGGAGGCCACGGCGGCCAGCACGCGGTCGGCGCCGGGGCCGGCGACGCCCAGGCAGGCGTGCAGGGCGGCGACGAGGGCCGGCGAGCCCGGAGCGTCGACCCAGAGCAGTCCCCCGCCGCGTCGTGCGACGACGGCGTCTCCGGGCAGGACTTCACAGCGGTCGGGCATGCGCGCCAGCCTAGTGACCTCGGCCGGGAGTGGGCGGCCCGGCAGCACCGCCACGCCGGTCGCCGCTCCCCGTGGGGGCGCTGCGACCGGCGTGACGGGTGGGTCGCCGGCCCGACCGCTAGGCGCTGCGGACCAGGCCCAGCTCCGCGGGGGTGGCCAGGTGCTCGGAGTGCGGCAGCACCCGGACCGTGTACCCGAACGCGCCGGTGCGCTCCAGCGGCAGCGTGGCGGTGAACCAGTGCCGGGAGCCCTCGGTCTGCTCGTGCTCCATCGGCACCGTGGTGACCTCGTGCAGGCCGTCGGCGTCGTCGACCCGCCCGTAGGCCGCCTGCACCTCGACGTCGGCGGGGCTCAGGTGCGGCAGCTCCACCTCGGCCCGCAGCGCCAGCGTGGAGCCGATCTCCGGGGTGTCCCCGGCGCCGGTGGCCTCCACGTGCGCCACCCGCACGCCGCTCCAGCTGTCCAGGATCCGGGCCCGCCAGTGCGCCTCGGTGCGCGCCGGGGCGTAGCCGGCATCGGCCATCGAGCGGGCCGACCCGGCGGCCGGCACGTACAGCTGCTCGACGTAGTCGCGCACCATGCGGGTGGCCAGCACCTTCGGGCCGGTCTCGCGCAGCGTGTGGCGCACCATCTCCACCCACCGGGTCGGGATGCCGTCGCGGTCGGTCTCGTAGAACCGCGGCAGCACCTGCGTCGACAGCAGGTCGTAGATGGCGCGGGCCTCGACCTCGTCGCGGCGGTCGTGGTCGGCGACGCCGTCGGCGGTGGGGATCGCCCAGCCGTTCTGGCCGTCGAACCACTCGTCCCACCAGCCGTCCCGGATGGACAGGTTCAGCCCGCCGTTGAGCGCCGCCTTCATGCCCGAGGTGCCGCAGGCCTCCAGCGGGCGCAGCGGGTTGTTCAGCCAGACGTCGCAGCCCCAGTAGAGGTAGCGGGCCATCCCGATGTCGTAGCCGGGCAGGAACGCGATGCGGTGCCGGATCTCGGGGTCGTCGGCGAACTTCACCATCTGCTGGATCAGCTGCTTGCCGCCGTCGTCGGCCGGGTGGCTCTTGCCGGCGATGACCAGCTGGATCGGCCGCTCCGGGTCCAGCAGCAGCGCCTTGAGCCGGGCGGGGTCGCGCAGCATGAGCGTGAGCCGCTTGTAGGAGGGCACGCGGCGGGCGAAGCCGATGGTGAGGACGTCGGGGTCGAAGGCGCCGTCGGTCCAGCCGACCTCGGCCTCGGCCGCCCCGCGCGAGAGCGCGGTGTCGCGCAGCCGGCGGCGGACCTCGTCGACCAGCCGGGCCCGCAGCATCCGGCGGGTGGCCCACAGCTCCGACGCGGGGATGCGGTCGACGCCGTCGAAGGAGACCGGCCCCCGGCTCTCGACCGGGTCGCCGGCCCGGGAGGTCTGGGTGCCCAGCTCCACGAGCTCCCGCGCGGTCCACGTGGGGGCGTGCACGCCGTTGGTGATCGAGCCGATCGGGACGTCGGCCTCGTCGAAGCCCGGCCACAGGTCGCGGAACATCCCGCGGCTGACGTGCCCGTGCAGCTCGCTCACGCCGTTGGCCCGCTGCCCCAGCCGCAGGCCCATGTGCGCCATGTTGAACTTCGCCGGGTCCTCCTCGGCACCCAGCGGGATGAGCTGGTCGAGCGGGACGCCGAAGCCGGCGAAGTAGCGCTCGATGAGCGCCCGCGGGAAGCGGTCGATGCCGGCGGGGACGGGCGTGTGCGTGGTGAACACGGTGCCGGCGCGGACGGCCTGCAGCGCCTCGGGGAACGACAGCCCGTGCGACTCGGTCAGCTCGCGGATCCGCTCGACGCCCTGGAAGCCGGCGTGGCCCTCGTTGGCGTGGAACACCTCCGGCTGCGGGGTGCCGGTGAGCTGGCAGTAGGCGCGCAGCGCCCGGACCCCGCCGATGCCCAGCAGCATCTCCTGCCGCAGCCGGTGGTCCTCGTCGCCGCCGTAGAGCCGGTCGGTGACGCTGCGCTCGGCCGGGGCGTTCTCCTCGATGTCGCTGTCGAGCAGCAGCAGCGACACCCGGCCGACCTGCGCCCGCCACACGTGCGCGTGCAGCGTGCGCCCCTCCGGCAGCGGCACGGAGATGACGACGGCGGACCCGTCGGGCTGGCGCAGCAGCTTGACCGGCAGGCCGTGCGGGTCCAGCGAGGGGTAGTGCTCGAGCTGCCAGCCGTCGGCCGACAGGCCCTGCTCGAAGTAGCCGGCGCGGTAGAGCAGCCCCACGCCGATCAGCGGCACGCCGAGGTCGGAGGCGGCCTTGAGGTGGTCCCCGGCGAGGATGCCCAGGCCGCCGGAGTACTGCGGGAGGACCTCGGTGATGCCGAACTCGGCGGAGAAGTAGGCGATGGTCCGCGGGGCGTCGGGGCCCAGCGACTGGTACCAGTGCTCGGCGGACAGGTAGTCCTCGAGGTCGTCGACGACGTCCTGCAGCCGTCGCAGGAACCGGCGGTCGGCCGACAGCGCGGCCAGCCGCTCGGCCGAGACCTCCCCGAGCACCTTGACCGGGTCGTTGTTGCAACGGCGCCACAGCTCCGGGTCCAGCGCCTCGAACAGGTCGCGGGTCTCCGGGTGCCACGACCAGCGCAGGTTCGTGACCAGCTGGGACAGGGGCAGGAGGGCCTCGGGCAGGGCCGCCCGGACGGTGAACCGACGCAGTGCTCGCACGCGGGGAGCCTAGCCAGCGGCGCGGGGCGGGACAGGTCGGCTCCGGTGCGTCCCACCCCCGTCTCACCCTCCCGGTTCCGGCTCCGCGCGGTCCGCTCCCCCGCCCCGGTGGCCGAGGTGTGGGCGACCCGCGCGGTGGATAGCGTGGCCGGGATGACTCGCCGCACTGACCTCCGCCTCGGCATCACCGATGTCGCCCCCGTCGTGTCCTGCGGGTCCTTCTCGGCCCGCGCCGTGGTCGGTGAGCACCTGCCGGTCACGGCCACCGTGTTCCGCGAGGGCCACGACGCCGTCGCGGCCGACGTCGTCTGGACCGCTCCGGACGGGACCCGCGGCGCGTTCACGCGCATGCGCCGGTACAGCGACCAGCCCGACCGCTGGATCGCCACCGTCGTCCCCGACCGCGAGGGGCGCTGGACCTTCCGGGTCGAGGCCTGGAGCGACCCGCTGGCCACCTGGCACCACGCCGTCGAGGTGAAGATCGACGCCGGGCAGGGCCCCGGGGAGCTGGCCAACGACCTCGAGGAGGGCGCGCGGCTGCTCGAGCGCGTGGCCGCCGACGCCGACGACGAGTGGCGCGGCCGGCTCGGCGGGGCCGCGGCCGCGCTGCGCGACACCTCCCTGACGCTGCACGACCGGGTGGCGCCCGCGCTGTCCTCGGCGGTGCAGCAGTACCTCGACGCGCACCCGGTGCGGGAGCTGGTCACCCCGACCGCCGACCACGAGGTGTGGGTCGACCGGCCGCGTGCCCTGTTCGGCTCCTGGTACGAGTACTTCCCCCGCTCGGAGGGGGCGGTCGTCGACGGCCGGCCCACGCACGGCACCTTCGCCACCGCCTCCGAGCGGCTGCCGGCGATCGCCGAGATGGGCTTCGACGTCGTCTACCTGCCGCCGATCCACCCGATCGGCACGGTCAACCGCAAGGGCCCCAACACCCCGCAGTACCCCGGCGGGAACCCGAACGAGATCGGTCCCGACGACGTCGGCTCGCCGTGGGCGATCGGCAGCGCCGAGGGCGGCCACGACGCGATCCACCCGCAGCTGGGCACCATGGAGGACTTCCGGGCCTTCGTCACCCGCACCCGGGCGCTGGGCATGGAGGTGGCGCTCGACTTCGCGCTGCAGGCCGCCCCGGACCACCCGTGGGTCAAGGAGCACCCGGAGTGGTTCACCACCAAGCCCGACGGGACGATCGCCTACGCGGAGAACCCGCCGAAGAAGTACCAGGACATCTACCCGGTCAACTTCGACAACGACCCCGAGGGCATCTACGCGGAGTGCCTGCGCGTCATCCGGGTGTGGGTGGACGCCGGCGTGCGGGTCTTCCGGGTCGACAACCCGCACACCAAGCCGCTGGACTTCTGGCACTGGCTGATCTGGCAGGTCAAGGAGACCGACCCCGACGTGCTCTTCCTGGCCGAGGCGTTCACCCGGCCGGCGATGATGCACCAGCTCGCGCGGATCGGGTTCACCCAGTCCTACACGTACTTCACCTGGCGGACCGGGCGCGGGGAGCTCGAGGACTACGGCCGCGAGCTGGCCGCCAACGCGCACTACATGCGGCCGAACTTCTTCGTGAACACCCCCGACATCCTGCACGCGAGCCTGCAGTACGGCGGGCCGCCGATGTTCAAGATCCGGGCGGTGCTCGCGTCGATGATGAGCCCCACCTGGGGCGTGTACTCCGGCTACGAGCTCTACGAGCACGTGGCGGTGCGGCCCGGCAGCGAGGAGTACCTCGACAGCGAGAAGTACCGGCTGCGGCCGCGCGACTGGGCCGGCGCCGAGGCGGCCGGCCGGAGCCTCGCGCCCTACCTGCGCCGGCTCAACGAGATCCGCCGGCAGCACCCGGCGCTGCAGCAGCTGCGCACGCTGCGCTTCCACCCGGTCGACAACCCGAACCTCATCTGCTTCTCCAAGACCGACCCCGGCTCGCAGGACGCCGTCCTCGTCGTCTGCGCGCTGGACAGCCAGAACCGGCAGATCGGGACGACGTCGCTGGACCTGCCCGCGCTCGGGCTGGACTGGCACGAGCGCTTCGCCGTCACCGACGAGCTCACCGGCGCCCGCTACGACTGGGGGCAGTTCAACTACGTCGAGCTGGACCCCTACTGGGAGCCCGCGCACGTCCTCTCGGTGCACCTCCCGCGGCCGGTCACCTGGTCGCCGGCCGTGCCCTGACCCCCCCCGCCCCACCCCCGGACCACCCACACGCGAGGACGACCCGCACCGATGACGCTCCCCGTGCCCGACCCGACCCAGACGGGCTCCGCGCTGCCGGCGCGCGGCACCGACCCCCTCTGGTACAAGCGCGCCGTCTTCTACGAGGTGCTCGTCCGCGGCTTCGCCGACAGCAACGCCGACGGCATCGGCGACCTCCGCGGCATGATCGACAAGCTCGACTACCTGCAGTGGCTCGGCGTCGACTGCCTCTGGCTGCCGCCGTTCTTCGCCTCCCCGCTGCGCGACGGCGGCTACGACGTCAGCGACTACACCGCCGTGCTGCCGGAGTTCGGCGACATCCAGGACTTCGAGGAGTTCCTGTCCGCGGCGCACTCCCGGGGCATCCGCGTGATCATCGACTTCGTCATGAACCACACCTCGGACCAGCACCCCTGGTTCCAGGCCAGCCGCAGCGACCCCGAGGGCCCCTACGGCGACTTCTACGTGTGGGCCGACGACGACACCGGTTACGCCGACGCGCGGATCATCTTCGTCGACACCGAGAGCTCGAACTGGACGTTCGACCCGGTCCGCAAGCAGTACTTCTGGCACCGCTTCTTCTCCCACCAGCCAGACCTCAACTTCGAGAACCCGGCGGTGCAGGAGGCGATCATCGACGCCCTGCGCTTCTGGCTGGACCTCGGCATCGACGGCTTCCGGCTCGACGCGGTCCCCTACCTGTTCGAGGAGGAGGGCACCAACGGCGAGAACCTCCCCCGCACCCACGAGTTCCTCAAGCACGTGCGCAAGGTGGTCGACGCCGACTACCCCGACCGCGTGCTGCTGTGCGAGGCCAACCAGTGGCCGGCCGACGTCGTCGAGTACTTCGGCGAGGACGGCGACGAGTGCCAGATGGCCTTCCACTTCCCGGTGATGCCGCGCCTGTTCATGGCCGCACGCCGGGAGCAGCGGTTCCCGATCTCGGAGATCATGGCCCAGACGCCGCCGATCCCCGACAACTGCCAGTGGGGCATCTTCCTGCGCAACCACGACGAGCTGACCCTGGAGATGGTCACCGACGAGGAGCGCGACTACATGTGGGCGGAGTACGCCAAGGACCCCCGCATGAAGGCCAACATCGGCATCCGCCGCCGGCTGGCGCCGCTGCTGGACAACGACCTCAACACCCTCGAGCTGTTCAACGCGCTGCTGCTGAGCCTGCCCGGCTCGCCGGTCCTCTACTACGGCGACGAGATCGGCATGGGCGACAACATCTGGCTCGGCGACCGCGACGGCGTGCGCACGCCGATGCAGTGGACCCCGGACCGCAACGGCGGCTTCTCCACCGCCGACCCGCAGCGGATGTACCTGCCGCTCAACGCCGACCCCGTCTACGGCTACCAGACCACCAACGTCGAGTCGCAGCTGCGCAACACCAACTCGATGCTGCAGTGGATCCGCCGGATGATCGCCGTCCGCAAGGAGCACCCGACCTTCGGTCTGGGCACCTACGAGGAGGTCGGCTCGCGCAACCCGACGGTGCTGTCGTTCGTGCGCGAGTTCGGCGACGACATCGTGCTGTGCGTCAACAACCTCTCCCGCTTCCCGCAGCCGGTGGAGCTCGACCTGCGCCGCTTCGAGGGGTACACGCCCATCGAGCTGACCGGCCGGGTGGAGTTCCCGCAGATCGGCGTGCTGCCCTACATGCTCACCCTCGCCGGGCACGGCTTCTACTGGTTCGAGCTGGCCCGCCCGCAGGAGCCGGCCGCCGAGCACGTCGAGGAGCAGGTGGAGGAGCAGGCCGCGGCCGGCACCGACAGCAGCCCGCTGGCCGACTCGCTGCTGGCCTCCGGGCTGGTCAACGAGGCCGAGCAGATCCCCGGTGACAGCGACACGCGCACCGACGACGACAGCACCGGAGGTGCCCGATGAGCACGGCCCTCGCCGAGGTGCTGCGGGACTGGATGCCGCACCAGCGCTGGTTCGGCGGCAAGGGCCGGGAGTGGGCCGACGTCAGCGAGGAGGGCTTCTTCCTCTCCCGCGCCGAGCCGGTGCTCTCGGTGCACCGGGTGCGCGTCACCTACACCGACGGCGCCGTCGAGACCTATCTCGTGCCGCTGTCCTGGCGCGCGCACCCCGAGGAGGACCTCAGCGCGGCGTTCATCGGGGCGGTGCCGGCCAAGGACGCCGAGGGCGCCGACCGGGAGAACTACGCCTACGACGCGATGCGCGACCGCGACGCGACGACGCCGTGGCTGACCCACCTGACCGCCGCCGCCACCGTCGGGCCGATGCACTTCCACCCGGCCGGCAGCCAGACCGACCCCGCGCCGATCCCCGAGGGCGTGCCCGGCGACATCGTGTCCACCGAGCAGAGCAACACCTCGCTGGTCTACGGCCAGGACGCCATCTTCAAGCTGTTCCGCCGGCTCGAGCCCGGGCTCAACCCCGACGTGGAGATCGGCGAGGCGCTGCGCCGCACGGAGAACCCGCACATCGCCCCGCTGCTGGGGTACGTCGAGATCGACGACCCCGACCCGTCGGTGGAGCCCGCGACGGTGGCGATGCTGCAGACCTTCGTCCGCGGCGCGAGCGACGGGTGGCGGCTGGCCACGGCCAGCGTCCGCGACCTCTACGCCGAAGGCGACCTGCACGCCGACGAGGTGGGCGGGGACTTCGCCGCCGACAGCGAGCGGCTGGGCGCGGCCACCGCGTCGGTGCACGCCGACCTCGCGCGGGTGCTGCCGACCGCGCCGGCCGACCGCGAGTGGTTCACCGCGACCGCCCGGGGCATGACCGAGCGGCTGGAGGCGGCGCTGGGCGTCGTCCCGCAGCTGGAGGAGCACGTCGCGGCGCTGCGGAAGGTGTACGCCGCCGTCGCCGACAGCCCTGAGGAGGTGCTGCGCCACCGGGTGCACGGCGACCTCCACCTCGGCCAGGTGCTGCGGACGGCGACCGGCTGGGTGGTGCTCGACTTCGAGGGCGAGCCGGCCCGCCCGCTGGCCGAGCGCCGGCAGCTCGACAGCCCGCTGCGCGACGTCGCCGGCATGCTCCGCAGCTTCGACTACGCCGCACGTCACATGCTGGTGGAGCAACCGGACGACGCCCAGCGCGCGTACCGGGCCCAGGAGTGGGCAGTGCGCAACCGCGGCGCGTTCTGCACCGGCTACTCGGCGGCGAGCGGGCTGGACCCGTGCGGGGACTCCCCTCTCCTGCGCGCGTTCGAGGCGGACAAGGCGGTCTACGAGTGCGTCTACGAGGCGCGCAACCGGCCGAACTGGCTCATGATCCCGCTGCAGTCGCTGTCCCGGCTCACCGCCGGGGAGTCCTGAGCCCCACCCGCACGACGACAGCACGACACCGCACGGCGCACCTCCCGGAGACGGCACCCGCGGACCAGACGACGGCACGAGACGACGGCAGAGGACGGCAAGCGACGATGACGACGAGCGACTCGACACCCCCTCCCGGCACGCCCACCGCCCACGAGACCGCCGAGGCGCCGGCCTCCAAGGAGGAACTGCAGCGGGTGGTCGACGAGCGGGCCGCGCAGGCCGAGGCGGCCGAGAGCGAGCCGGTCGTGAACGCGGCCCCGGCGAAGAAGGCGGCGGCCAAGAAGGCACCGGCCAAGAAGGCACCGGCGAAGAAGGCACCGGCGAAGAAGACGACGACCCCGACGACGGCCGCGGCGACCACCGCCGTCGCCGCAGGGGACGGCGCCGCCGAGCCCGCCGCCCCGCGGAAGACCGCCAAGCGGACCGCGAGGAAGGCCGCCGAGGGCGAGGCCCCGGTGAAGGCCACCCGCAAGCGCACCCCCGCCCAGCGGACCGCGGCCGACACGGCGGCCGTGCCCACCGCCGACGTCGTCGCCGAGCAGGGCGGCACGACCGCGCCGGTGGTCGCCCCCGCGCCGATCGCCGAGCCCGGCTCGCCCACCGGCGCGCCCGTGTCGGAGCCCGAGCCGACGCCGGTGACCGCGCCGCAGGCACCCGCCGAGGACGGCGGGCCGGCCTCCGGGGCCGGCGGGGAGGGCGCCGCGGTCCCGGCCGACGCCGTCTCCGAGGAGGACCTGCGCGCCATCGTCGACGGCTGGTCGCGCGACCCGCACCGCGTCCTCGGCGCCCACCCCTCCGGCGACGGCTGGGTCGTGCGGGCGCTGCGGCCCGACGCGTCCGGTGTGGTCGTCGTCGCCGAGGACGGCGCCCGCCACGAGGCCCGCCAGATCCACCCCCGCGGGATCTTCGAGGCCCGGCTGCCGGCGCAGCCCGGCGACTACCGGCTCGAGGTGGCCTACGGCGCGGACACCTTCCCCGTCGACGACCCCTACCGCTGGCTGCCCACCCTCGGCGAGATCGACCGCTACCTGGTCGGCGAGGGCCGCCACGAGCGGCTGTGGGACGTGCTCGGCGCCCACGTGCGCCGCTACGACACCCCGCGCGGCACCGTCGAGGGCGTCTCCTTCGCGGTGTGGGCGCCCAACGCCCAGGGCGTGAAGGTCACCGGCGACTTCGACTACTGGGAGGCCCGGCTCTACCCGATGCGCCAGCTCGGGTCGATCGGCGTCTGGGAGATCTTCATCCCGGGCGTCCCGGTCGGGAGCCGCTACCGCTTCCACGTGCTCGGCGCCGACGGCGTGTGGCGGGAGAAGTCCGACCCCATGGCCTTCGCCACCGAGGTGCCGCCGCACAACGCCTCGGTCGTCACCGAGTCGCACTACGAGTGGAACGACGACGCGTGGCTGGCCGAGCGGGCGCGCGGCGGCTGGCACGAGCGGCCGATGAGCATCTACGAGGTGCACCTGGGCTCCTGGCGGCAGGGGCTGTCCTACCGGCAGCTGGCCGACGAGCTCGTCGACTACGCCGTCGCGGCCGGGTTCACCCACCTGGAGTTCCTGCCGGTCGCCGAACACCCCTTCGGCGGCTCCTGGGGCTACCAGGTCACCAGCTACTACGCCCCGACCTCGCGCTTCGGCCACCCCGACGACCTGCGCTACCTCGTCGACCGGGCCCACCAGGCCGGTCTCGGGATCATCGTCGACTGGGTGCCGGCGCACTTCCCCAAGGACGCGTGGGCGCTGGGCCGCTTCGACGGCACCGCCCTCTACGAGCACGACGACCCCCGCCGCGGCGAGCAGCCGGACTGGGGCACGTTCGTGTTCAACTTCGGCCGCACCGAGGTGCGCAACTTCCTCGTCGCCAACGCGCTGTTCTGGTGCCAGGAGTTCCACATCGACGGGCTGCGGGTCGACGCCGTCGCCTCGATGCTCTACCTCGACTACTCGCGCGAGGACGGCGAGTGGGTGCCCAACCAGTACGGCGGGCGGGAGAACCTGGAGGCGGTGTCGTTCCTGCAGGAGGTCAACGCGACCGTCTACCGCGAGGTGCCCGGCGTGGTCACCATCGCCGAGGAGTCCACCGCCTGGCCCGGCGTCACCCGGCCCACGCACCTGGGCGGCCTGGGCTTCGGGTTCAAGTGGAACATGGGCTGGATGCACGACTCGCTGTCCTACGTCTCCCGGCAGCCGGTGCACCGCAGCTACCACCACAACCAGCTGACGTTCTCGATGATGTACGCCTACTCCGAGAACTACGTGCTGCCGATCTCCCACGACGAGGTCGTCTACGGCAAGGGCTCGCTGCTGCGGAAGATGCCCGGTGACCGGTGGCAGCAGCTGGCCGGCGTCCGCGGCTTCCTGGCCTACATGTGGGCCCACCCGGGCAAGCAGCTGCTGTTCATGGGCTCGGAGTTCGCCCAGGACGGCGAGTGGGCCGAGAGCCGCTCGCTGGACTGGTGGCACCTCGACGACCCCGCGCACCGCGGCGTGCTCCAGCTGGTCACCGACCTCAACGCCCGCTACCGCGAGACCGAGGCGCTGTGGTCGCTCGACGTCGACCCGGCCGGGTTCCAGTGGATCGACGCCAACGACGCGTCGGGCAACGTCCTCACCTTCCTGCGCTACGGCGGGCCGAAGGTGGCCGACGTCCCCACCCGCACCCAGGCGGCGGAGGCCGGCGCCGGCGGCGAGACCCCCGACGGCGGGCAGACCGCCGGTCAGGTGCTGGCCGTCGTCTGCAACTTCTCCGGCACCCCGCACCACGGCTACCGCATCGGCCTGCCCCGCGGCGGCCGCTGGCGGGAGGTGCTCAACACCGACGCCGAGGGCTACGGCGGCTCCGGCGTCGGCAACTACGGCGGCGTCGAGGCCGTCGAGGAGTCCTGGCACGGCCAGCCGTTCTCGGCCACCGTGTCCGCTCCGCCGCTGGGCACCGTCTGGTTCCTGCACGAGGGCTGAGTCAGACCGCCGACGGCCGGGCCGCTCCTCTGGGGAGTGGCCCGGCCGTCGCCGTGCGCAGACCTGTTCCGCCCCCTGCCCCGTCCGTGCATCATGGCCCGGCTCCGCGCCGCCCCCGGTGGCGCGGACCGGCCCACGGGCACCCGCTCCCCGGGTGCCGGCACCCCGGCAGAGAAGGAACACCAGCTCAGATGAGGCATGTCCTGCGCCGCGTCGTCGTCGCGGCAGCGGCGGGCAGCGTGCTGCTCACCGGCTGCACGAGCACCGTCTCCGGCACCGCGTCGCGCGGCCCGGACGTGCCGGTCGACGTCACCTCCGCGGACTTCCCGATCACCGGCGTCGCCGACACCGAGGCCGACCGGCTCGCGCGCAACGCCCTCGCCGACCTGGACACCTTCTGGTCGCAGGCCTACCCCGAGTACTTCGGCGAGGAGTACCAGCCGATCACCGGCGGCTACTTCTCCGTCGACTCGACGAACATCGACGAGTCGGCCTACCCCGACACCGGGATCGGCTGCGCCCGCGCGCCCGAGGACCCCGAGGGCGTGGCCAACAACGCCCACTACGACCCCAACTGCGACGTCGTGGCCTACGACCGCGCGCTGCTGCAGCAGCTCAGCGACGCGTACGGCCCCTACCTCGGCCCGGCGGTCATGGCCCACGAGATCGGCCACGCGATGCAGGGCCGGTTCGGCTTCGCCGACTCGACGATCGTCGTCGAGACCCAGGCCGACTGCCTGGCCGGCGCCTTCACCCGCTGGGTGATCGACGGCAACGCCGACCACGTCGCGCTGCGCGCCGCCGAGCTCGACCAGGTCGTCCTCGGGGTCATCGGGCTGCGCGACCCGGTCGGCACCGACCCCGACGACCAGCGGGCGCACGGCTCCGGCTTCGACCGGATGTCGGCCTTCTACGCCGGCTACGAGGGCGGCGTGGGCTCCTGCCGCGACGACTTCACCGAGGACCGGCTGTTCACCGCCACCGAGTTCACGACGCAGGACGACCTCGACAACGCCGGCAACCTGCCCGCCGACGAGATCGGCGACCTGGTCGCCTCCACCCTGCCGGCGTTCTACCAGTCGGTGTTCCCGGGCCTGGGCGCGCAGTTCACCGAGCCGGCGATCGAGACCTTCGAGGGCGACGCCCCCGACTGCGGCGACATGGGCGCGGAGAACCGCGACCTGGGCTACTGCGAGGCCGACGACACCGTCTACCTCGACGCCGAGCTGCTCGGGTCGGCCTACGACGACATCGGCGACTTCGGCGTCGCCGCGGCGATCTCCGTCGCCTACGCCCAGGCGGCGCGCGCCCAGCTGGACCTGCCCATCGACGACGCCGCGGCGATCTCCTCGGCGGTGTGCCTGACCGGCTGGTACACCGCCCGGTTCTGGACCGGCGACTTCGACCAGCTCGGCAGCCTCTCCCCCGGCGACGTCGACGAGGCGGCCATCTTCCTGCTCACCTACGGGCAGGAGGACGGCGTCTTCCCGAACACCGAGCTGTCGGGCTTCGAGATGGTCGACGCCTTCCGCAACGGCTTCCTCAACGGCGGCGCCGGCTGCGACATCGGCCTCTGAGCCCGCACGACGGCGCCCGTGCCCTGGTCAGGGCGCGGGCGCCGTCGGCGTTCGGAGCGCGCCCGCCCGGGTAGGAGCGGCTCCGATGAGCCACACCGCGCCAGTCCGGGGCGCCCTCGCCGCGCTGCTGACCCTCGGCGTCCTCGTGACGTCGGCGTGCTCGTTCGTCGTCGTCGGCACCCCCCGCTCCCAGGGGATGCCCACCCAGTCGGTCGACGACGGGACGCTGCGGATCGTCGGCGCCACCGACGGGCCGATCGACACCCTCGCCCGCAACGCGCTGGCCGACCTGCAGACCTTCTGGTCGGAGAGCTTCCCCGACGTGTACGGGCAGCAGTTCCCCCCGCTGACCGGCGGCTACTTCAGCGTCGATCCCGACGACGTCGACCCCTCGCTCTACCCCGACGGCATCGGCTGCGGCACCGACCCGCGCGAGCTGGAGAACAACGCCTTCTACTGCTCCTCGCAGGAGGCGCCCAACTCCGACTCGATCAGCTACGACCGGGCCTTCCTCGGCGAGCTCGCCGCGCGCTACGGCGAGGTGCTGCCCCAGCTGGTGATGGCGCACGAGTACGGCCACGCCGTCCAGGCCCGCGTCGGCTACCCGCAGACCTCGATCGCCACCGAGACGCAGGCCGACTGCATGGCCGGGGCGTGGACGGCGTGGGTCACCGCCGGCGACGCCGAGTTCTCCTCGATCGACACCGACGACCTCGACCAGCTGCTGCGCGGCTACTTCCTGCTGCGCGACCCGGTGGGCACCGGCACCGGCGAGCAGCAGGCGCACGGCTCCTACTTCGACCGCGTCTCGGCCTTCCAGGAGGGCTTCGACGACGGCGCCACGGCCTGCCGGGACGACTTCGGCCCCGACCGGGTCTTCACCCAGGGCGAGTTCACCAGCGACCAGGACTTCGCCACCGGCGGCAACGCCTCCTTCCCCGACACCCTGAGCCTCATCGAGACCTCGCTGCCGGAGTTCTGGAGCCGCGCGTTCACCGAGGTGCTCGACGCGCAGTTCACCGAGCCGCAGCTGGAGGGCACCACGAGTCCGCCGGGCTGCGCCCCCGCCGACGTCGCGCTGGTCTTCTGCCCCGACGGCGGGGACGGCGACGGGCTGGTGGCCTACGACGAGCGGTTCGCCGACCAGGTCTACGAGCTCGGCGACTTCGCCGTCGTCACCGGGGTGGCGATCCCCTACGCGCTGGCCGCCCGCGACCAGCTGGGCCTGTCCACCGACGACACCGCGGCACTGCAGTCGGCCGTGTGCCTGACCGGCTGGTACTCCGCGCAGGTCTACAACAACCAGCTGCAGAGTGTGCGGATCTCCCCCGGCGACATCGACGAGAGCGTGCAGTTCCTGCTCGAGTACGGCAACGACCCGGACGTGCTCGCCGACGTCGAGCTGACCGGCTTCCAGCTGGTCGACCTGTTCCGCGCCGGTTTCCTCAACGGCGCGGGGTCCTGCGACGTCGGGGTCTGATGCGGCCTAGTAGAGCGCGGCCATGAGCTGGCGGCGGGCGGCGACGACCCGCGGGTCCTCGGGCCCGACCACGTCGAACAGCTCGACCAGGTGCTGGCGGGCGCGGTCGCGGTCGTCACCGGCGGTCCGGCGGACGACGTCGACCAGGCGGGTGAACGCGCCCTCGACGTCGCCGGTGCCGAGCTGGAAGTCCGCGGCGCGGGTCTGCGCCTCGACGTCGTCGGGGGCGGCGTCGGCGGCGGCGACCGCACCGGGGCCGGCGGCCTCGGCGCGGCGGATCAGCCGGACCTGGCGCAGCGCCAGCCCCGCGACCGGGTGGTCGGGCTCGGTCTCGAGGATCGCGGCGTAGGCGGCCTCGGCGGCCTCGAGGTCACCGCGGTCGAGGGCGGCCTCGGCGGCGTCGAGCCGGGGGTCGTCCATCCCCTCGTCCTCGGCGTCGGGACCGGCCCCGGGGACCGCGCCGCCGGTGGTGGCGCGGACCAGCTCGGTGACGAACTGGCGGGCCTGCTCCTCGGGGATGGCGCCGGTGAACTCCGCGACGAGCTGGCCCTGCCAGACGGCCTTGACCGCCGGGATGCCCTGCACGCGCAGGCCCTGGGCGAGCGCGGGGTTGGCGTCGACGTCGACCTTGGCCAGCACCCACGAGCCGCCGCCCTCGGCGGCCAGCCGCTCGAGCACCGGGGAGAGCTGCTTGCAGGGGCCGCACCACTCGGCCCACAGGTCGAGCACGACCGGCACCTGGAAGGAGCGGTCGAGGACCTCGGTCTGGAAGGTGGCCTCGGTGACGTCGACGACCGCCGAGCCCGGTGCGCCGGCCGGGGCGGCGGCGCTCGGCGGCGGAGCGGCCTGGGCGCGCGCGGCGGCCTCCGAGCGCGCCTTGACGGCGGCGAGGTCGACCGCGCCGGCGAGGGAGGCGGCCAGCTGCGCCTGCTGGGCCTGCGCGCGCGGGTCGGGGCGTCCGGGACGGGTGGGCTGCATGCCCCCATGATCCCACCGGCGGGCGGGCGCGGTGTCAGCCCTCGGCGGACGGCGCCGGATCGACGTCCGCGACGTCGCCGGCGCCCAGCCGCACCCGCCGCAACAGCGCGAAGAGCGTCTCCTGCTCGGCGTCGGGCAGGTCGCCGAGACCGAAGTCGAGCGCGGTGAGCTGTGCGGTGGCCGTCTCGACCACCGCGCGGCCGCGGTCGGTGATGCCGGCGAGGACCCCGCGCCCGTCGGCGGGGTTGGGCCGCCGGTCGACGTAGCCGGCCGCGACCAGCCGGTCGATGGCGTTGGTGACGCTGGTCGGGTGCACCATCAGCCGGCTGCCGATGACCTTGAGCGGCAGCTGCCCGGTGCGGCTGAAGGTCAGCAGCACCAGCACCTCGTAGCGGGCGAAGGTCAGCCCGTGCGGGCGGAGCACCTCGTCGAAGCGGGCGAGCAGGATCTGCTGCACCCGGAACACCGACGTCGCGGCGCGCATCGCCGACGCCGGGCCGAAGCGCTGCTCCCAGGTCTCCCCGGCCCGCTCGATCGGGTCGAACGGCAGCCCCAGCGCCCGGACCATGCGCCCGACGCTACCTGCCCCCCGCGCGCGGCCTGTGTCCGCGCCGACCGGTCACCCGCCGGGGCCACCACGGGTCCCCGACCACGTCAGCCGACCACTCGCTGCTGAGCGGCCAGCACCGCGGCGATCCGGGCGACGAGGCGGGCCGGACGGCGCAGGTCCTCGGCCGTGACGAACAGGACCCGCCACCCCGCCTCGGTCAGCCGGTTGAGCCGGCGCCGGTCGGCCACGAACTGCGCCGGGTCGCCGTGCCAGCGGCCGTCGTACTCGACCGCGAGCCGGTGTCCGGGCCAGGCGAGGTCGACACGAGCCACGAAGCCGCGGTCGTCGCGGACGGTGAACTGCGCGACGGGCCGCGGCAGCCCCGACCGGTGCACCAGCAGGCGCAGGCGGGTCTCCTGCGGCGAACCGGCCAGGCCGTCGGCGAGCGCCGCCGCCGCCCGGACCTGCCGGCACCCGCGACCGGTCGCCGTCGCGGCGGCGTGACGGATGGTCGCGAGGTCGACGACGCCCGCCGCGACGAACCGGTCGAGCGCGACGACCGCCTCCTCGAACGGACCGGAGGCGGCCACGGCGACAGCCGTCGCCGCAGCGGTGGTGACCGCCACGCCGGACCGGCGGGTGACCTGGTCCCCGGTCAGCGCGGCCCGGCGGACCCGGATCCCCGGCACCCGGACGCGGGACCGGTCGGGCGGGACGGTGAGCTCGACGTCATCGGCCGGTCCGGCCAGGTCCGGTCCCCGCAGCACCGCCGCGCTCCTGCCGCTGACGACGGCGCCCGGCACCACGAGGACCGCCGCGGCCCGGGCCCGGAGCCGGTGCGTGAGGTCGACCGTGGTGCAGGCGTAGACGTCGCGGAAGACCCGGCGCCAGGCCGGTCCGCGCAGTTCGTTCTCCGTGAGCAGTCCGGCCGAGACGACGCTGGACCCGCGGAAGACACGGCCGCGCAGCTCCGGCGGTCGGCGGGGTGGCCTGGGCACCGGCGCAGCCTGCCCGGAAGCAGCCGCGTGCCGCCGCGGGCGTCCACAGGACGCACCGAGTGGTCAGCAGCAGTGGTCATCCCCGGTGGGAGACCACGGCTGGTGACCACTCGGCGGGACAGGCGGGTGGCGAGCCTCAGGCGGCGGGGCGGAGGCGGGGCACCCCGCGGACGCCGAACACCTCCCGCAGCGCCACCTGCGCGGCGTTGTCCCCGCAGGCGCCGTGCACCGCCGGCCCGGGCGGGGTGGCCGACGAGGCGAGGAAGACCCCCGGCACCGGCGTCTTGTAGGTGTTCCACCGCGGCACCGGGCGGAAGAGCATCTGCCGCAGGGTCGCCTGGCCGTTGGAGATGTCCCCGCCGAGGTACATCGGGTTCCACGCCTCCATCTGGACGGCGTTCTTCGTGGCCCGCTCGACCACGGTGTCCTTGAACCCCGGCGCGAAGCGCTCGATCTGGTCCTCGATGGCCGCGGTCATGTCCACCTCGGAGCCGTGCGGGACGTGCACGTAGGCCCAGAAGACGTGACCGCCGGCGGGGGCGCGGGTCGGGTCGGGCACGGTCGGCTGGACGGCGAGCACGTACGGGCGGTCGGTGGTCCGCCCCTGGTTGGGGGCCCGCTCGCCGGCGATCGTCTCCTCCAGCGTCCCGGCGACGTGCAGGGTGCCGGCCCGCCGGACGTCGGGGTGGGTCCACGGCACCGGGTCGGACAGGATCCAGTCGATCTTGAAGACGCCGGCGCCGTGGCGGTAGCGCCGCACCCACCGCCGGTAGCCCTCGTTGACCCGGTCGCCGGCCATCGAGACGAACGCCTCAGGGGTGGTGTCGAGCAGCACCGCCGGGACGCCGTCGAACTCCCGCAGGTCGGTGACCAGGTGCCCGGTGACCACCTCGCCGCCCTGCTGCTCCAGCGCGGTGACCATGGCGTCGGCGAGGTTCTGCGACCCGCCCTCGACGAGCGGCCAGCCGACGTGGTGGCCGAGCATCGTCAGCAGCATCCCGAGTGCGGAGGTCAGCGGCTGGCTCAGGTCGAGCATGCCGTGGGCCGCGGCACCGCCGAGCAGCGCCCGGGCCTCCTCGGTCTCGAAGTACCGGCGCGCCAGCCAGCTCACGTTCGGCAGCCCGTTGAGCCCGAAGTGCACGATCTGCGGCACGCTGCGGGTGGGCGGGCGGCGCAGCCGGCTGTTGAGGAAGTAGTCGACGACGTCCTGGCCGTGCTCGACGAGCGGCTCGAACAGCCGCCGGTAGGACGCCCCGTCGCGGCCCAGCCCGTCCGCGGTCTCCTCGAGCGAGTGGTACGCGACCGCCGCGCGGCCGCCGTCGAGCGGGTGGGCGTAGTTGACCTCCGGCTGCACCAGCCGCACGCCGCGGCTGGGCAGGTCGAACTCGCGGAAGAACGGCGACGCCGCGGCCATCGGCTGCACGATCGAGCAGACGTCGTGCCGGTAGCCCGGCCGCATGAGCTCCTCAGTGCGCATCCCGCCGCCGGGCCGGTCCGCCGCCTCGACCACCTGCACCCGCAGCCCGGCGGCCGCCAGCCGCAGCGCCGCGGCCAGCCCGTTGGGCCCGGACCCGACGACGACGGCGTCCGGCTTCCCGTTCATCGGCAGACCCCGTTCACCCGGTCAGTCTGCCCGCGGGGGCTCAGAGCTGCGCGAGGAGCCGGTCGGCGGCGCGGTAGGGGTCGGTCTCCCCCGCCACCACCGCCTCCGCGAGCGCGGCCAGCGCCGCCGACCCGCGCACCTCGCCGATCCGCTCCCGCAGCCCGGTCAGCGCGATCGCCTCGATCTCCCGGGCGGCCCGCTCGGTGCGGCGGCGGGCGCCCTCCCCCGAGTCGGCGAGCCACCGGCGGTGCGCCTCGACCTCGTCGAGCAGCCGGTCCACGCCGTCGCCGCGCGAGGCCACCGTGCGCACGATCGGCGGCCGCCAGGCGCCGGGCCCGGTGTGCCGCCCG
Source organism: Geodermatophilus sp. SYSU D00766 (assembly GCF_054049915.1). NCBI lineage: Bacteria > Bacillati > Actinomycetota > Actinomycetes > Geodermatophilales > Geodermatophilaceae > Geodermatophilus > Geodermatophilus sp. SYSU D00766. The sequence continues at coordinate 81,782 of NZ_JBJGYI010000015.1, read as the reverse complement.
CCCAGGGACTGCGCGTAGCGCAGGTCGCGCACCGTCGCGTCCGCGCCGTCGCGGTCGGCCTTGTTGACGACGAACACGTCGGCGATCTCGAGGATCCCGGCCTTGGCCGCCTGGATGCCGTCGCCCATCCCGGGCGCGACGAGCACGAGCGTGGTGTCGGCCAGCGCGGCGACCTCCAGCTCGGACTGCCCCACGCCGACGGTCTCGACCAGGACGACGTCGCAGCCGGCCACGTCGAGCACCCGCAGCGCCTGCGGCGTCGCCCACGCCAGCCCGCCGAGGTGCCCGCGGGAGGCCATCGACCGGATGAAGACACCGGGGTCGCCGGCGTGGTCCTGCATGCGCACCCGGTCGCCGAGCAGCGCCCCGCCGGAGAAGGGCGAGGACGGGTCGACGGCGAGCACGCCGACCCGCCGCCCGGCGGCCCGCAGCGCGCGCACCAGCGCCGTCGTCGTCGTGGACTTCCCGACGCCGGGCGCGCCGGTGAGCCCCAGCACCTGGGCCGAGCCGGTGTGCGGGGTCAGCGCGGCGGCGACGTCGCGCAGCGCGGGGCCGGCGTCCTCGACCAGCGAGATCAGCCGGGCGACCGCGCGGGCCTCGCCGTCGCGGGCGCGGGCGACCAGATCGGGGACGTCGACCGCGCGCCGGCCCCGCCTCCCACGCGGGGAGGCGGGGCCGGGCGTCGCGACGGCCGCGCCCGCCAGGACGTGGCCGTCGGGCGTCACGCGGGAGCGGGCACGTGCAGGATCAGCGCGTCGCCCTGCCCGCCACCGCCGCACAGCGCGGCGGCACCGACGCCGCCACCGCGGCGGCGCAGCTCCAGCGCGACGTCGAGCACGATCCGGGCGCCGCTCATGCCGATCGGGTGGCCCAGGGCGATGGCCCCGCCGTTGGGGTTGACCTTGTCCGGGTCGAGGCCGAGCTCGCGGGTGGAGACCAGGGCGACGGCGGCGAAGGCCTCGTTGAACTCGACCAGGTCGAGGTCCTCGGGGGCGATGCCCTCCCGCTCGCAGGCCCGCCGGACCGCGCGCGCGGGCTGGCTCTGCAGGGTCGCGTCGGGCCCGGCGACGACGCCGTGGGCGCCGATCTCGGCGATCGGGGTGATGCCCAGCTCCGCGGCCTTCTCCGCGCTCATGACCACGACCGCGCAGGCGCCGTCGGAGATCTGCGAGGCGGTGCCGGCGGTGATGGTGCCGTCCTTGGCGAAGGCCGGCTTGAGCCGCGCGAGGGTCTCGACCGTGGTGTCGGCGCGGACGCCCTCGTCGTCGCGGAACTCGATCGGGTCGCCCTTGCGCTGCGGGACGAGCACGGGGGTGATCGCCTCGTCGAAGATCCCGTTCTTGCCCGCGCGGGCGGCCTTCTGGTGGCTCTCCGCGGCGAAGGCGTCCTGCTCCTCGCGGGTCAGGCGGTAGCGGTCGTTGGCCTGCTCGGTCAGCGCGCCCATGGCGACCTGGTCGAAGGTGTCGGTCAGCCCGTCGTGGGCCATCGCGTCGACGAGCCGGGCGTCGCCGTACCTGGTGCCGGTGCGGCCGCTGGGCAGCAGGTGCGGCGCCTGCGTCATCGACTCCTGCCCACCGGCGACGACGACGTCGAACTCGCCGGCGCGGATGAGCTGGTCGGCCAGCGCGATGGCGCTCAGGCCGGACAGGCAGACCTTGTTCACGGTGATCGCCGGGACGGTCATCGGGATGCCGGCGGCGACTGCGGCGGGGCGGGCGGGGTTCTGCCCGGCGCCGGCCTGCAGCACCTGGCCCATGATCACGTACTCGACCTGGTCCCCGCCGATGCCCGCCCGCTCGAGGGCCGCCTTGATCGCGACGCCGCCGAGGTCGGCCGCGGAGAAGTCCTTGAGCGAGCCGAGCAGCCGGCCCATCGGGGTCCGGGCGCCGCTGACGATCACCGAGCGGGACATGCTGCCTCCTGGAGCGCGCCGCCGACGCTGGCGGCGACGGGTCGGGTCGCGCCCGCGGGGATCGCAGGGCGGTGACAGGGCCTGCGGCGAGGATAGATCGATTCTCCAACCGGGGCGACGGCCCGGCCGGGCCCGCCCGGGGAGGCAGGCCGGCGACGTGATGCGCACCACACCCGTGAGTCGTCTCAGACGTCTTGCGCCATCATGGCCCGATGACCGGTCTGCCCGCCGAGCTGTTCACCACCGTCGACCACGTCGGCATCGCCGTCCCGGACCTGGACGAGGCGATCGCCTTCTACGCGCGGACCTTCGGCGTGCGCTCGGTGCACGAGGAGACCAACGAGGAGCAGGGCGTCCGCGAGGCGATGCTCGCTGTCGGCGACGGCGAGACCCGCATCCAGCTGCTCGCGCCCCTCACGCCCGAGTCGACGATCGCGAGGTTCATCGGCCGCTCCGGCCCTGGCCTGCAGCAGCTGGCCTTCCGGGTCGACGACGTCGAGGCGGCCGCGGCCACGCTGCGCGAACGCGGCCTGCGGCTGCTCTACGACGCCCCGAGGCGGGGGACGTCGGGCAGCCGCGTCAACTTCGTGCACCCCAAGGACGCCGGCGGCGTGCTCGTGGAACTCGTCGAGCCCGCCCGCCCCGCCTCCTGAACGCCGGCGGTTACCGGTCGGTAACCTGCCGCCGCACCACCCGTACCGCAGCACCGCCCTCCGAGCCGACCAAGACCCGGGAGTGATCCGTGGACGCGATCAGGGACGCCATCCTCGCCGACCAGCTGGCCGACATCGGCGGGCTGCCGGTACCGGAGTCCTACCGGGCGGTCGTCGTCCGCAAGGACGAGCAGGAGATGTTCGCGGGGATGCCGACGAAGGAGAAGGACCCCCGCAAGTCGCTGCACGTCGAGGAGGTCCCCACCCCCGAGCTGGGCCCGGGCGAGGCGATCGTGGCCGTGATGGCGTCCTCGGTGAACTACAACACCGTCTGGACGTCGATCTTCGAGCCGGTGAGCACCTTCGGGTTCCTCGAGCGCTACGGCCGGCAGAACCCGCTGACCAAGCGGCACGACCTGCCCTACCACGTCGTCGGCTCCGACCTGGCCGGCGTCGTCCTGCGGGTGGGCCCCGGGGTGAACAAGTGGCGGCCCGGCGACGAGGTGGTGGCCCACTGCCTGTCGGTGGAGCTGGAGGACCCGGCCGGCCACGACGACACGATGATGGACCCTCAGCAGCGGATCTGGGGCTTCGAGACCAACTTCGGCGGCCTGGCCGAGCTGGCGCTGGTCAAGAGCAACCAGCTCATGCCCAAGCCGGCGCACCTGTCCTGGGAGGAGGCGGCCGCGCCCGGGCTGGTCAACTCCACCGCCTACCGGCAGCTGGTGTCCCGCAACGGCGCGGGCATGAAGCAGGGCGACGTCGTCCTCATCTGGGGCGCCTCGGGCGGGCTGGGCTCCTACGCCACCCAGATGGCCCTCAACGGCGGCGCCATCCCCGTCTGCGTCGTCTCCAGCCCCGAGAAGGCCGACATCGTCCGCTCCCTGGGCGCCGAGCTGGTCATCGACCGCTCCGCCGAGGGCTACCGGTTCTGGAAGGACGAGGACACCCAGGACCCGAAGGAGTGGCAGCGGTTCGGCAAGCGCATCCGGGAGCTGACCGGCGGGGACGACGTCGACATCGTCTTCGAGCACCCCGGCCGGGAGACCTTCGGCGCCAGCGTCTACGTCGCCAAGAAGGGCGGCACCATCGTCACCTGCGCCTCCACCAGCGGGTACATGCACTCCTACGACAACCGCTACCTGTGGATGAACCTCAAGCGGATCGTCGGCTCGCACTTCGCCAACTACAAGGAGGCGTGGGAGGCCAACCGGCTCATCGACCGGGGCCTCGTGCACCCCACCCTGTCGCGCACCTACGCGATGGCCGACGTCGGCCAGGCCGCCTACGACGTCCACCACAACCTGCACCAGGGCAAGGTCGGTGTGCTGACCCTCGCCCCGGAGGAGGGCCTCGGGGTCAAGGACGCGCAGAAGCGCGAGCGGCACCTGTCCGCGATCAACCGCTTCCGGGGCGTGTGATCCCCGCGGGGAGCCGACCGCGCGGTCCGCCGGACACGCTGACGACACTCCCGGACTCTGCGAGGATGGCCGCATGACCGATCCCCGCCGCGACCTGCTGCCGATGCGCGAGGCCCAGCACTCGTTCGACGTGGTGCTGCGGGGCTACGACCGCCACCAGGTCGCCGAGACCATCGAGCGCCTCGAGGCCGACATCCGGGTCGCCCTCGCCGACCGGGACGCCGCCGTCGGCCGTGCGGGCGACCTCGCCGGCCAGCTGTCGGCGATGCACGGGGAGATCGAGCAGCTGCGCCGCAAGGCCGCCACCTCCGGGCCGGCCACCTTCGAGAACATGAGCGAGCGCATCTCGCACATGCTCCGGCTGGCCGAGGAGGAGGCCGCCGACATCCGCGGCGCCGCCGAGCAGGAGGCGCGCGCGCTGCGCGAGCAGACCGCCGCCGAGGAGCGGGCGATGCTCGAGCGGCACGCCGCCGGCCAGGCCGAGGTGGAGCGGATGCTCGCCGAGGCCCGCCAGAACGCCGAGCAGATCGCCACCAAGGCGCAGATCCGCGCCGACGAGCTCGTCGCCAAGGCCCAGGAGAAGGTGGCCCGCCTCGAGGCGGAGTCCCAGGCCCGCCGCACCAAGGCGGAGGAGGACTTCGAGATCGCCCAGCGCGCCCGCCGGATGGAGGCCGCCCGCATCGAGGAGGAGCGCGAGCGCGCCTCGGTGCAGGCCGCGCAGGACCGGGTCGCCGCGGCCGAGGCGCACGCGGCCCGCGTCGTCGGGGAGGCCGAGGCCTCGGCCGCCGCCATCCGCCGGATCCGCGACGAGCTGACCGGCCGGCTCGTCGAGGCGCGCCGGGTGCTCGGCGCCCTGCCCGACCTGGCCGACCGGCCGCAGCCGCGTCCGGCGGCCCCGCAGCCGGGCCAGGGGGGCCAGCAGGGTCAGCCGCAGCAGGGTCAGCCGCAGCAGGGTCAGCCGCAGCAGGGTCAGGCTCCCCAGCAGAGCCAGGCCCAGCCGGGCCAGCCTCCCCAGCAGAGCCAGCCGCCGCGGCCTGGGGCGACCCAGGAGGTGCGGCTGCCGCGCCGGGAGCCCGTGGGGCCGCAGACCGCCGTCCAGCCGGTCGCCGGGCCGCAGACGGGGATGCAGCCCGCGGTGGGTCCGCAGACCGCCGTGCAGCCCGGCGTCGGGGTCCCCGGCGGCGGCCAGCAGGGCGCATCGCACCCGCCGTCGCACGCCCGCACCGTCGAGACGCCGGCCGCCGGTGCCGGGGAGGCCGCGGCCGCCCGTCAGCCGACCCGCGCGCCGTCCACCCAGCCGGCCGCGCAGCAGCCGGACTCCACCTCCCCGGAGCGCACCCAGGCCATCCGCCCGGTCCACACCAGCGGCCAGGACGACGGACGGCACGCCGGCGGGTCCACCCGCGTCCCCGAGGGCGAGCGCCCGGCCGGGCAGGAGCAGCGCCCGGCGGACCCGCCGACGCTGGTGCAGCCCGCGGCCGGGCAGCAGGACACCGGCGGGCAGCCGGCCGTCCCCGGGCGCCGCTGACACCCACGGCAGACCGCGGCCCGCGCGCGGGCCGCGCCGCGGCACGGTAGGCAGGACGCGTGCCTGACGCCGCCGGACCGGAGAGCCCCGGTCCGGCGGGCGGACCGCGCCACGCCGACCCCGACGGCACGCCGGCACCGGCGCTCCCCCGCCTCGGGCACCGCGCCCGGCACCGCGACCGGTCCACCCGGCTGCGTCCACTCCTCCGCGGCGCGCTCCTGGCGCTGGCCGCACTCGTCGCCGCCGCCGCGCTGGTCCCCCGGCTGGCCGGCGCCCCGGCCGACGGGCCGGGGACCACCGCTCCTGCACCCGCCGCCGGGGAGCCCGGCACGCCGGCCGCGTGGCTGCCCGCCGCCCTGCCGCCGACGACCGACCTGGCCGCTCCCGACGCCGTCCGCGAGGAGCTGTCCGCCGCCGGCGTCCCGCCCGACCGGCTGCGCTCCGCCGAGGCCGGCGTCGCGTCCGGCAGCCTGCTCGCCGTGACCGGTGCGGCTCCGCCGGGCTCGCGGGTGGTCGCGCGCTTCGACCGGCCGGGCGGTGGCGAGCTCCTCGTGGTCGACCCGCGACCGGGCGAGCCGACCGCCGAGCAGCTCGAGCGGCGCCGGTCGCTGGCCGAGGCGCTGCTGGCCAACCCGACCACCGTCGCCGACCCGGAGGCCGCCGAGGTCCTGCGGTCGGGCGAGGTCGACCTGCGGCTGCTCAGCCTGCTGGCCGCGCTCGCCGCCCGGGAGGGCGTCGGCGTCGCCGCCTTCCCGGTCCTCCCCGGCGAGGAGGACGCCACCACGCCGGCCCGCCGGGTGCTGGTCGACGCCGTCGGGGGCGCCGCGGTCCCCGACGACCCGGCCGCCACCGACCGGCTGCGGGCCTGGCTGGCGGCCCAGCGACCGCCGTTCCGGCCCGACGACGTCCAGGTGACCGACGACGGCGTGCTGGTCTCCTACCGCTACGCCCCGGACCCCGACGCCCTGGTCGCCGACGCCACCCGGTGACCGACCCCGGCGTGCGCGCCCGCGGGCGAGCGGGTAGACGTGGGACGTCCCGGCCGCGGTGCGGACCCCGCCGGCCGGGTCTCGACACGGGGGAGGCACGAGTGACGAGGACCGGTCGCGTCCTGATCGTGGCGGCACTGACCGCCGCGCTGGCCGGGCTGCCGCTGTCCGCGGCGAGCGCGGAGGAGGGTGGCCGGCTGCGGCTGGCGCACCTGTCCCCCGACACACCCGCGGTCGACGTCTACGTCGACTCGGTCGCCGACCCCGCCGCCGGTCAGGTGTTCAGCGCGGTCGGCTATGGCACGGTGTCGGACTACCAGACCGTGCCGGCCGGCACCTACGCGATCAGCATGCGCGCCGCGGGCGCCGCGCCGGACGCGCCTCCGGTGCTGTCGACGACGGTCGAGGTGACCGACGGCACCGCCCGCACGGTGGCCGGCGTCGGACCGTTCGCCGAGGTCGGGCTCGAGGTCCTCGAGGACGACCTGACGCCCCCGGCGGCCGGGGCATCGCGGCTGCGGGTGGTCGCGGCCGCGTCGACGGCGCCCACCCTCGACGTCGCGGTGGCCGGCGGGCAGCAGGTGGCCGACGACGTCGCCTTCGCCGACACCACCGGCTACGTCGACGTCCCCGCCGGGACGACGAGCCTCACCGTGACCCCCGGCGGCGGGCAGGCCACGGACCTGCCGGTCGAGACGGCCGCGGGCTCGGTCTACAGCGTGCTGGTGCTCGACCGGCCCGGCGGCGGCCTGACCGTGCGGGCCGTGCTCGACGCCGCCGGCCCCGCCGTCGTCCCGAGCGGCGGCGTGGAGGCCGGTGCCGGCGGCACCGCACCCGCCGAGGGCCCGTCGCTGCCGGTGGTGCTGACCGCCGCGGGTGGGGCGCTGGCGGCCGGCGCGGGACTCCTCGCGGCGACCCGGCGACGCGCGGCCGCCCGGCCGAGGCACGCCGCCGTCCGGGGCCGGTGACCGCGCCGGCCCGCCACCGGGCACCCCGGCGCGGGTCCCGGTACCGGACCCGCCACCGGAGCGCGGCGGTCCTGCCGGGCGTGGTCGTGGCCGTGCTGGCGCTCGTCGCCGGCGCGGTCTGGCTGCTCGTCCCGGGGTCGCCGCCCCCCGCCCGGGCGACGTCGGCCCCGGCGTCCGTGCCCGGCCCGGTGGTGCTCGCCGCGGAGCCGGCGGCCGGCGGCGCGGTACCCCTGCGGGTGCGGGTGCCGGCCGCCGGCGTGGACAGCACCCTGGTCGAGCTGGGCCTGGACGCCGCGGGCGCCCTCGCGGCGCCGGCCGACCCGGCCGTGGCCGGGTGGTACGCCGCCGGCCCGGCCCCGGGAGACGTCGGCCCCGCGGTGCTGGCCGGACACGTCGACTCGGCGCGGGGACCGGCGGTCTTCGCGCGGCTGGCCGGGCTCGCCGACGGCGACGAGGTGCTCGTCGACCGCTCCGACGGCACCACCGCGCGCTTCACCGTGACCGCCGTCGAGCGGCACCCCAAGGGCGCGTTCCCGACCGGGCGGGTCTACGGGCCGACACCGGACGCCCAGCTGCGGCTGGTCACCTGCGGCGGCGACTTCGACCGCACGGCGCACAGCTACGTGGACAACGTCGTCGTCTTCGCGCGGCTGGCTCAGTAGCGGCGGTCGCGGGCGCGCCAGCAGGCGCGGTGCCAGTGCCGGCGCAGGTCGGCCGCCGAGTCGGTGTCCCAGGGGTCGAGGTCGGAGTCGCGGGCGTAGGCCGGCCAGGTCACCAGGTGCGGCGTCCCGGGCCGGATCTCCTGGTCGCAGCCGGGGCAGCGGTAGGGCTTGGTGCTGGCCGCGCCGGTCAGCGACCGCACGACCCAGTCGCCGTCGCCGGCCTCCTCGACCTGCTCGGGGCGAGCGGACAGCGGGGGGCGGCTCCCCGGCCGCCCCCCGCCGGCCCGTCGTCCCCGCCGGGCCACTCAGCGGCCGGAGTAGTCCCGGAACCCGCGGCCGGTCTTGCGGCCCAGGTACCCGGCGGTGACCAGGTGCTCGAGCAGCGGCGCCGGGGCGAAGCCGGGCTCGCGGAACTCGGTGTAGAGCTCCCGCTCGATCGCCAGCGCCACGTCGAGGCCGACGACGTCGAGCAGCTCGAAGGGCCCCATCGGGTAGCCGCAGCCGACCTTCATCGCGGCGTCGATGTCGTCGGCGGTCGCGTAGTGCGCCTCGAGCATCTTCACCGCGTCGTTGAGGTAGGGGAACAGCAGCGCGTTGACGACGAACCCGGCGCGGTCGGCGCAGGAGACCGCGTGCTTGCCCAGCTGCGCGCAGACCGCGTGGGCGGTGGCCGCGACCTCCGGGGCGGTGGCGATGGTGCTGACCACCTCGACCAGCTTCATCACCGGCGCGGGGTTGAAGAAGTGCAGCCCCACGACGTCGGCCGGGCGCTCGCTGGCCTTGGCGCACTCGATCACCGGCAGGCTGGAGGTGGTGGTCGCGAGGACCGCGCCGGGCTTGGCGATCTCACCGAGCGCGGCGAACAGCGCCTGCTTGACCGCCAGCGACTCGACGACGGCCTCGATCACCAGGTCGCGGTCGGCGAGGTCGTCCAGCGACGTCGTCCCGCGGACCCGGCCGAGCACCGCGTCGCGGGCGTCCTCGTCGAGGCGGCCGCGGGCGACCTGCTTGTCCAGCGAGCGCCGCAGCGCCGTCAGCACCGCCTCGACCTTCTCCGGCGAGCGGGCCTGCACCAGCACGTCGTAGCCGCCCTTGGCGACGACCTCGACGATGCCGGTGGCCATCGTCCCCGAGCCGACGACGCCGACGGTCGAGACCGGGCGGGCGCCCGCGGTGACGCTGCCCGCCGACGGCGTCCGCTCGTCGGGGACGACCTCGGCCGAGCCCGGGGCGGCGTAGGTGTAGAAGCCGCGCCCGGACTTCCGGCCCAGCAGGCCGGCGGTCATCATCTGCTTGATCACCGGGCTGGGGGCGTGCAGCCGGTCGCGCGACTGCTTGTACATCGTGTCGAGGATCTCGTAGGCGGTGTCGATGCCGATGAGGTCCATGAGCGCCAGCGGGCCCATCGGCAGGCCGCAGCCCAGCCGCATCGCCGCGTCGATGTCCTCGCGGCTGGCGTAGCGGTGCTCGTACATGGCGACCGCGTGGTTGAGGTAGCCGAACAGCAGCGCGTTGGCGATGAAGCCGGCCTTGTCGCCGATGGTGACGTCGACCTTGCCGAGCCGGGTGGCCAGCGCCTCGACGTCCTCGACGACCGCCGGCTCGGTGACGACCGTGCGCACGACCTCGACCAGCTTCATGACCGGCGCGGGGTTGAAGAAGTGCATCCCGATGACCTTGCTCGGCCGGCCGGTGGCCACCGACAGCTCGGTCACCGACAGGCTGGAGGTGTTGGTCGCCAGGATCGTGTCCGGCGGGCAGATCTTGTCCAGCTTGCCGAACAGGTCGGTCTTGAGCTCCATCCGCTCCGGGACGGCCTCGACCACGAGCTCGGCGGTGGAGAGGTCCTCCAGCGAGGTGGTGAACCGGATCCGCCCGACGATGGCGTCACGCTCGGCGGGCTCCAGCTTGCCGCGGGCGACGGCCTTGCCGGTGGACTGGTCGACGTGGGCACGGCCGCGGTCGAGCGCCTGCTCGTCGATCTCGACGGCGGTCACCGACAGGCCCGCGCGGGCCATGACCTCGGCGATGCCCGCCCCCATGGTGCCCAGGCCCACCACGCCGACCTCGGTCAGTTCTCTGGCCACGCTGCCATCCCTCCACGACGGATCGTCGGCGAGCAGTCTCTCACTCCGCCGGCCCGCCCCGGTCCCGCGAGGGGGAGGCAGGGCCGGGCCCTCCCTCAGAAGAGCCGCTGGGTGGGGTCGTCGGTGCCCTTGAGGACGGCGTAGTCGACGGTCACGCAGTCGATGCCGCGGTCGTGGGCGAGCACCCGCGCCTGCGGCTTGATCTCCTGCGCGGCGAAGACGCCCTTGACCGGCGCGAGCAGCGGGTCGCGGTTGAGCAGCTCGAGGTAGCGGGTCAGCTGCTCGACGCCGTCGATCTCGCCGCGCCGCTTGACCTCCACCGCCACGGTCGCGCCGTCGGCGTCGCGGCACAACAGGTCGACCGGGCCGATCGCCGTCGGGTACTCGCGGCGGACCAGCTGCCAGCCGGTCCCGAAGGTCTCCACGTGCAGCGCCAGCAGACGCTGCAGCTCCGCCTCGACGCCGTCCTTCTGCAGGCCCGGGTCCACGCCCAGCTCGTGGGAGGAGTCGTGCTCCACCGACTCGATGGTGATGACCAGCTGCTCACCGGTCTTGTTGGTGACCGTCCAGGTCCCCGCCCCGTCGACCAGCTCGTCCTTCAGGGTGCAGGGCGGCGTCATCCAGTTGAGCGGCTTGTAGGCGCGGTCGTCGGCGTGCACCGACACCGAGCCGTCGGCCTTGACCAGCAGCAGCCGGGGGGCCATGGGGAGGTGGGCGGTGAGCCGCCCGATGTAGTCGACCGAGCAGCGGGCGATGACCAGGCGCACGGGCGCCGACGGTACCGGTCCGGTCACGACGGGAACCGCCGAGCCGGGCCGGGCGTGGCAGGTCCGTGACGACGACGACGGCGGTGCGCGCGGCGTCCGTGCTGGCCGGAGCGCTCCTCCTGGGCGCCTGCGCGGGAGGCGGCGGGGACGCCGCCGCGCCGTCGTCACCGGCCCCGCTGCCCGCCGGCCTGGTGCTGCAGGTGGCGCTCACCGGCGGGTTCACCACGCCGGAGGAGCTGGCGACCCGGCTGCCGCTGGTGAGCGTCTACGGCGACGGCCGCGTGCTCACCCAGGGCGCGCAGATCGCGATCTGGCCGGCGCCGGCGCTGCCCCACGTGCAGGTGACCCGGGTCGACGACGCCACCGTCCGCGACCTGGTCGATCAGGCGGTCGAGGCGGGCGTGACCGGGACCGGTGACCTCGGCTCGCCGCCGCTGGCCGACGCGGCCGCCACCCGCTTCACCCTCGTGACCGCCGAGGGCAGGGCGGAGCGGGAGGTGTACGCGCTGGCCGAGACGCCCGACGACAGCGTGACCCCCGAGCAGGCCGAGGCCCGCGGGCGGCTGCGCGACCTGGTCGACGAGCTGACCGCCCTGGCCGCCGGACCGGCGGAGCCCTACGAGCCGCAGACGGTCGCCGCCGTCGTGCAGCCCTACACCGGCGACCCGGAGCCGCCGCAGCCCGAGGCCGCCTGGCCCGGCCCCGAGCTGCCCGGTACCCCGCTGGGCGCCGGGCTCGGCTGCGTGAGCGCGACCGGGCAGCAGGCCGCCGACCTGCTCGCCGCGGCGGCGTCGGCGAGCGTGCTCACCCCGTGGGTGACCGCCGACGGCAGCCGCTGGTCGGTGGCGTTCCGGCCGGTGCTGCCGCACGAGGCCGGCTGCGCCGACCTGGGCGGCTGAGTCAATCGGTCCAGACCGGCGGGCGCTTCTCGAGGAACGAGCGCATGCCCTCGCGGGCGCCGTCGATCTGGCTGGCCGCGGCCATGACCTCGATCGCGGTGGCGTAGGCGTCGCGCTCGGGCCGGTCGAGCTGGGCGTACATCGTCTGCTTGCCCCACGCCTTGCTCGCCCTCGAGCCGCGGATCGCGCGGGCCAGCAGGTCGTCGACGGCGGCGTCGAGCCCGCCGTCGGGCACCACCCGGTTGACCAGGCCCCAGTCCAGCGCGGTCGCGGCGTCGATCACGTCCCCGGTGAGCGCCATCTCCATCGCCCGCTTGCGGCCGACGTTGCGGGCGATGGCGACCATCGGCGTGTGGCAGAACCAGCCGCCCTTGCCGCCCGGCGCGGCGAAGCCGGCCGACTCCGCGGCGACGGCGAGGTCGCAGGAGGCGACGAGCTGGCAGCCGGCGGCGGTGGCCAGCGCGTGCACCCGGGCGACGACGACCTGCGGCACCTGCTCGAGCGTCTGCACGAGCTCGGTGCACAGCGCCAGCAGGCTGCGCACCTCGGGCAGCGGCGCGTCGAGGACGTCGCGGAAGTCGTGGCCGGCGCTGAACACCGGCCCCTCGGCGCCGAGCACGATCCCGGCCGCGTCGCTCTCCCCCACCTCCGTCACCGCGGCGAGCAGCTGCTGCAGGTGGTCGCGGGACAGCGCGTTGCGCCGCTGCGGCCGGCACATGGTGAGGCGGACGACGTCGCCGTCCCGCTCGACGCGGGGCGCACCCTCGGCAGTCATGTGAGCGACCTCACCACGAGCGGCTCGCCCTCGGCAACGGCGCTGGGGAGGCTGGGAGCCGTGCAGCCCGAGCCGGTCACCGACACCGCGCCCCGCGCCGCCGGGCGGACGCTGTTCACCCAGGGCTGGCGCGACGTGGCCTTCGTGCACTGGGCGGTCGACCCCGCCGTCGTCGCGCCGCTGCTGCCGCCGGGCACGCGCCCCGACGTGCACGCGGGGTCGACCTGGGTCGGCCTGGTGCCCTTCCGGATGCGCCGCATCGGCGTGCTCGGCTCCCCCGGGCTGCCGTGGGTCGGGTCGTTCCTGGAGACCAACGTGCGGCTGTACTCGGTCGACGACCGGGGCCGCCGCGGCGTGGTCTTCCGGTCCCTCGACGCCGACCGGCTGCTGCCCGTCCTCGTCGCCCGCGCCGCCGGGCTGCCCTACCTGTGGTCGCGCATGCGGTTCGCCCGCCACGGGGACCGGCTGAGCTACTCCTCCCGCCGGCGCTGGCCCGGTCCCCGCGGGGCCGGCGGGCGGATCGAGCTGCGGGTGGGCGAGCGGCTGGCCGACCCCGGCCCGCTCGAGCGCTTCCTCACCGGCCGCTGGGGCCTGCACCAGACCGTGCTCGGCCGCACCCGCTACTGGCCCAACGAGCACCCCGCCTGGCCGCTGCACCGCGCCGAGCTGCTGACCTGCGACGTCGACCTGCTCGCCGCGGCCGGCCTGCCCGGCGTCGGCGGACCGCCCGACAGCGTGCTGTTCTCCCCCGGCGTCGACGTCCGCTTCGGCCCGCGCCTGCGCTGACGCGGACACGGCAGGATCGGCGCATGGACCCCGTGCGCTTCGGACTGGCCGGCTACGGCTTCGGCGGCCGGTGGTTCCACGCCCCACTGCTGGCCGCCGCACCGCAGGTCGACCTCCTGGGCGTGGTCACCACCTCGGCGGACCGGCGTGCCCAGGTGGCCGCCGAGCACCCGGGGGTGCGCACCGTCGACTCCCTGGAGGAGCTGGCCGGCGCCGGGGCCGAGGCGGTGGCCGTCTCCACCCCCGCCGACACCCACACGGCGCTCGCCGAGCAGGCGCTGCGGCTGGGCCTGGCCGTGGTCTGCGACAAGCCCTTCGCCCTCGACGCCCCGTCGGCGCGCGGCACGGTGGAGCTGGCCGCCGAGCTCGGGCTGCCGCTCGCGCCCTACCAGAACCGCCGCTGGGACTCCGACTTCCGCACCGTGCGCGCGCTGGTCGACGCGGGCCGGCTGGGCACGGTGACGCGCCTGGAGTCGCGCTTCGAGCGGTTCGCGCCGGAGCCCGGGCCGGCGGCAGCCGGTGGCGGCACGCTGCTGGACTTCGGCAGCCACCTCGTCGACCAGGCCCTGGTGCTGCTCGGCCCGGTGACGCACGTCTACGCCGAGCGGCGGCTGCGCGACAGCGGCCTCGACGACGACGTGTTCCTGGCCCTCACCCACGCCGGCGGCGCCCGCTCGCACCTGTCGGGCAGCTGGAGCCAGGGTGCGCCCGGTGACCGGTTCCGCGTCACCGGCACCGCGGGGGCCTACGTCGTCGGCGGGCCGATGGACGGGCAGGAGGCCGCGCTGCTGGCCGGGCACACGCCGGCCACGCTGGGGGACGCCTGGGGCGCCGAGCCGGAGGAGCGCTGGGGCCGGCTGCGCCGCGGCGACGACGCGGTGGTGGTGCCCACCGAGCGCGGCCGCTGGGACACCTTCTACCCGGCCTTCGCCGCCGCCGTCCGCGGCGAGGGACCGGTGCCGGTGGACCCCCGCGACGCCGTCGCCACCGCCGCGGTGCTCGACGCCGCCCGCCGCAGTGCGACGGAGGGCGTCGTCGTCGCGGTGTGAGGGCCGGCCGCCTCAGGCGGGCGCGGGCACCCGCTCGTCGAGACCGTGGGCGGCCCGGACGACGTCGACGACCTGGCCCATGATGTCGGTGAGCCCGAAGTCCTTGGGCGTGAAGACCCGGGCCACGCCCTGCTCGCGCAGCCGGCGCGCGTCGCCGTCGGGGATGATCCCGCCGACGACCACCGGGACGTCGTCGAGGCCGGCCTCGCGCAGCCCGCGCAGCACCGCCGGCACCACCTGCAGGTGCGACCCGGACAGCACCGACAGGCCGACGACGTGCACGTCCTCCTCCACGGCCGCGGACACGATCTGCTCCGGCGTGAGCCGGATGCCCTGGTAGACCACCTCGAAGCCGGCGTCGCGGGCGCGGACGGCGATCTGCTCGGCGCCGTTGGAGTGCCCGTCGAGGCCGGGCTTGCCCACGAGGAACCGCAGCCGGCCGCCCAGCTCCTCACCGGTGGCCCGCACCCGCTCGCGCACGTCCAGCAGCGTCGGGTCGGCCTCGCCGCCGCCGGTGGCCGCCGCCACGCCGGTGGGGGCGCGGTACTCGCCGAACACCTCGCGCAGCACCCCGGCCCACTCCCCCGTCGTCACGCCCGCCCGGGCGCACTCCAGGGTGGCCGCCATCAGGTTCTCGTCGGTGCCGGCGGCCGCCCGCAGCCGGTCGAGGGCCCGCCGCACCGGCTCGGGGTCGCGCGCGGCCCGCCACGCGGCCACGGCCTCCCGGGCGGCGGTCTCGACGGCGGGGTCGACGACCTGGATGGCGGTGTCGAGGTCGGCCAGCAGCGGGTTGGGCTCGGTGGCCTCGAACCGGTTGACCCCGACGACGACGTGCTCGCCGCTCTCCATCCGGCGGCGCCGCTCGGCCAGCGAGGCGACCAGCTGCCCCTTCATGTAGCCGGACTCGACGGCGGCCACGGCCCCGCCCGCCTCCTGCACCCGGGCGATCTCGGCGCGGGCGCCCTCGACGAGCTCGGCGACCTTGCGCTCCACCACCACCGAGCCGGTGAACAGGTCGTCGTACTCGAGCAGGTCCGTCTCGTAGGCGAGCACCTGCTGCAGCCGCAGCGACCACTGCTGGTCCCACGGCCGGGGCAGCCCCAGCGCCTCGTTCCACGCCGGCAGCTGCACCGCGCGGGCGCGGGCGTCCCGCGACAGCGTCACGGCCAGCATCTCCAGCACGATCCGCTGCACGTTGTTCTCCGGCTGCGCCTCGGTCAGGCCCAGGGAGTTGACCTGCACCCCGTAGCGGAACCGGCGGTGCTTGGGGTCCTGCACGCCGTAGCGCTCCTGCGTCAGCTCGTCCCAGAGCTGGGTGAAGGCGCGCATCTTGCACATCTCCTCGACGAAGCGGACGCCCGCGTTGACGAAGAAGGAGACCCGCGCGACCACCTCCCCGAAGCGCTCCTGCGGCACCTGCCCGGAGGCGCGCACGGAGTCGAGGACGGCGATCGCGGTGCTCATCGCGTAGGCGATCTCCTGCACCGGCGTGGCCCCGGCCTCCTGCAGGTGGTAGCTGCAGATGTTGATCGGGTTCCACCGCGGCATCGCCGTCACCGTGTAGGCGACCATGTCGGTGATCAGCCGCATGCTCGGGCCCGGCGGGAAGACGTAGGTCCCGCGCGAGAGGTACTCCTTGATGATGTCGTTCTGCGTCGTCCCGGCCAGCCGCGTGACGTCGTGGCCGTGCTCCTCGGCGACGGCCTGGTAGAGCGCGAGCAGCCACATGGCGGTGGCGTTGATCGTCATCGACGTGTTCATCCCGTCGAGCGGGATGCCGTCGAACAGGGCCCGCATGTCCCCGACGTGCGCGACCGGGACGCCGACCTTGCCGACCTCACCGGCGGCGAGCGCGTCGTCGGGGTCGTAGCCGGTCTGGGTGGGCAGGTCGAAGGCGACCGACAGACCGGTCTGCCCCTTCGCCAGGTTGCGCCGGTACAGCGCGTTGGACTCGGCCGGCGAGGAGTGCCCGGCGTACGTGCGCATGACCCAGGGGCGGTCGCGCTCGTCCGGCGTCGAGGGGAAGGGCATGCCCGCGGAGTGTAAGGGCAGTTACCCGCCGGTAACAGGCGGCGGACGGGACGCTCCGGCGGTGGCACACTCGGTCGCGGGCGACCGGGCCGCGGGGGTCCGGACGCCGGTGCGCCGAGGGAGGCCGCGATGCTGCAGCCGGGCAGTCTCAGCTACATCGCCGGGCCGGTCGTCGCGATCGTCGTCATGGTGCTGCTCGCGCTGTTCATGCGCTGGGCCTTCGGCGGCACCTCCACCGGCGGGATGCGCCGCCGGCGGCCCGCGCCCACCGACGACGGCCTGCTCACCCGCGTCGCCACGCTCTCCCGCCGCGAGTCGGCGCTGGCGCTGCGCGCGGTGCTCTCCGACGCCGGGATCCGCTCGACGATCCGCTTCCCCGAGCCGCACCGGGCCGACGTGCTCGTCTTCCCCGAGGACGCCGCCCGGGCCCGCGAGCTGGTCGCGTCATTCCCCGCCGCCTAGCGGGGCCGTTCAGTCGGGGCGCTCGACCCGCTCCACCTGCGCGCCCAGGCCGCGCAGCAGCTCGACGAAGTCGGGGTAGCCGCGGTCGACGTGGTGCACGTCCTGCACCTCGGTCACCCCGTCGGTGAGCAGCCCGGCCAGCACCAGCCCGGCGCCGGCCCGGATGTCGGTGGCCAGCACCGGCGCGCTGGAGAGCCGCTCCCGGCCGCGCACCACCGCGTGGTGGCCGTCGATGCGCACGTCGGCCCCGAGGCGCACCAGCTCGTTGACGAACATGAACCGGCCCTCGAACACGTTCTCGGTGACCAGCGCCGTCCCGGTGGAGACCGCTGCCAGTGCGACGGCCATCGGCTGCAGGTCGGTCGGGAACCCGGGGAAGGGCAGCGTGACGACGTCGACCGCGCGCGGCCGCTCGTCCATCGCCACGCGCACGCCGTCGGGCACCACCTCGACCGTGGCCCCGGCGCTCACCAGCTTGTCCAGCGGGACGGCGAGGTGGTCGGCCACCGCCCGCTCGACGACGACGTCGCCGCGGGTCATGACCGCGCCGATCGCCCACGTGCCGGCGACGATCCGGTCGGGCACGGTGCTGTAGGTGACCGGCCGCAGGGTCTCGACGCCCTCCACGGTGAGCGTGGAGGAGCCCGCGCCGTCGATGCGGGCCCCCATCGCGGTGAGCATGGAGCAGATGTCGACGATCTCCGGCTCGCGCGCGGCGTTGTCGATGACGGTGGTGCCCTCGGCGAGCACCGCGGCCATGAGCAGGTTCTCCGTGGCGCCGACCGAGGGGAAGTCCAGCCAGATCGAGGTGCCCCGCAGCCGGGGGGCGCTGGCGACCAGGAAGCCGTGCTCGCTGTGGATGGCGGCACCGAGCCGCTCGAGCCCGGAGATGTGCATGTCCAGCCCGCGGGAGCCGATCGCGTCCCCGCCCGGGAGGGCCACCTTGGCGCTGCCGCAGCGGGCGACCAGCGGGCCGAGCACGCTGATCGAGGCGCGCATCTTGCGGACCAGGTCGTAGTCGGTCTCGGTGGCGGGGTGCTCGGGTACGTCGACGACGACCCGGCCGCCGCCACCGGCCTCCCCGGAGCGCTCGTAGCTGACACCGCAGCCCAGCCGGCGCAGCACCTCGCTCATGATCGCCACGTCGAGGATGTCGGGGACCTCGTCGATCGTGGTGCGCCCGGACGCCAGCAGCGCCGCGGCCATGAGCTTGAGGGCGCTGTTCTTGGCCCCCGTGACGCGGACCCGGCCCTTGAGCGGCGTGCCGCCGGTCACCTCGAAGCACTGCACCGGGCCACCCTACGGCGGCCGTGCGACCCGCCCCCGGCGACCGCATAGGCTCGGGCGCCATGACGGTCCGGCTCACCCGCATCTACACGAAGACCGGTGACGCCGGGCAGACGCACCTCGGCGACATGAGCCGGGTCGCGAAGACCGACCCGCGCCTGGTCGCCTACGCCGACGTCGACGAGGCCAACAGCGTGCTCGGCGTCGCGCTGGCCCT
Source organism: Geodermatophilus sp. SYSU D00766 (assembly GCF_054049915.1). Classification (NCBI taxonomy): domain Bacteria; kingdom Bacillati; phylum Actinomycetota; class Actinomycetes; order Geodermatophilales; family Geodermatophilaceae; genus Geodermatophilus; species Geodermatophilus sp. SYSU D00766. The sequence continues at coordinate 63,289 of NZ_JBJGYI010000015.1, read as the reverse complement.
GGGGTCGCCGTCCCCGGAGCTGGTCGAGCTGGTGCGCAGCGTGCAGAACGACCTGTTCGACGTCGGCGCCGACCTCGCGACCCCGGTCGTCCCCGACCCCGCGCACCCGCCGCTGCGGGTCACGGCCGCCTACACCGAGCGGCTGGAGGCCGCCTGCGACGTGCACAACGAGGCGCTGCCCGCGCTGACCAGCTTCGTGCTGCCCGGCGGGACCCCGCTGGCGGCGCTGCTGCACCAGGCCCGGGTGGTGGTGCGGCGGGCCGAGCGCAGCGTCTGGGCGCTGCTGGCCGCCGACGGCGAGCGGACCAACCCCGAGACCGCGCGCTACCTCAACCGGCTGTCGGACCTGCTGTTCATCCTCGCCCGGGAGGCCAACCCCGACGGCGACGTGCTGTGGGAGCCCGGCGCGCACAGCGGGGTGCACGCGCAACGCGCAGCGCGCCGCTAGGCGACGGGCGGGGCGGACTCCACCCAGGACAGGAACCCGGTCACCGTCGAGGTGTCCATGGCCAGCTCCTTCGGTCCGCTGCCGGTCTCGCAGGTGAGGACGACGGCGTCGTCGGGGAGGGCGACGTCGTCACGGCCGGCGGGGCGGCGGGCGGACACCCGGAGCTCGGTCCGGCACAGCCGCTGCTGCGGGCGCACCGACAGCGACAGCGCGCGGTACCACAGCAGGGCGTCCCCGCCGTACCAGGCGACGCCCACCGACCAGCGCGAGCTGCCCACCGGGCGCAGCCACATGGCGACCGCGCCCAGCCCCATGAGCAGCAGCCGGCGACGCAGCAGGAAGGCGACCACCAGGGCGACGAGCAGCACCCCGGCGAGCAGCAACAGGACCGTGCTCACCGGCGGGGAGGGCGGGGAGGCACCCGACCGCCGCGCCGCAGCCCGGGCCGAGCGGTGCGGGGTCCCGGGCGCACGAGGGTCGAGCTCAGTCGGCCTGGCCGGCGGCCCGCAGGCGGGACTGCGCCCGGCGCGCGGCGGCCAGGGACTCCGGGTCGTCGCCGGCGCTCTCGGCGCGGCGCAGGGCCTCGCGGGCGCGCTCGACGTCGATGTCGGAGCTGATCTCGGCGTTCTCCGCGAGGATGGAGACGCCCTGCGGCGTGACCGACAGGAAGCCCCCGTGGGCGGCCACGACGACGTCGGGGCCCTCGGTGCTGCGGATGGTGACGACGCCGCCGGGCGCGAGCTCACCGAGCAGCGGGGCGTGGCCGGGGAGGACACCGATCTCACCCTCGGTGGTGCGGGCGATGACCATGCTGGCCTCGCCGGACCAGATCGTCTTCTCGACGGCCACCAACTCGACCTGCAGGGTCGCCACGACACTCCTCCGGGCCCACCGGCGCTGCGGTGCTGGGACGCCGGCCGGGCAGGCACGGCGACGGACCCGCCCACTCTAGCGGCGGGCCCCCCGGTGTCCGGGACGGGTCCTCTCCGTCAGGCCGCCCGGCGGTAGAGCAGCGTCCAGCGACCGACACGCACCCACGGGTGGCGGACCGTGGAGGCCGGGGCCCACTCCTCGGTGTCGTACCGGATGTCGGTGACGTGGGAGACCGGAGCCGACGGCGGCCAGGACCACTCCAGGTCCGGGGTGGCGACCGGCAGTCCGCTCACCGTGCCCTGAGCGCTCGCCCCGTCCAGCCAGTCCATCGTGTCTCCTGCGCCGCGCGACCGGTCCCTCCGGGCGCCGTCTGCTCGATCGGCAGAAAGGCTCCCGCGCTTGAGGGTTGTGCGCCACACACCTGCCCACCGCCGTCCGGTGTCCAACCACCCGATCGGGCGCGCCGTGGCCGGTCCCGACGCTGGGTGATCGGCCGAGCACGGACTCCGGCCGGTCCGGCTGCACCCGGACCCGGGAGACGGCGACGGCCGGGCACCCCGTGGAGGGTGCCCGGCCGTCGACGGGGCGGTGGGGCGTCAGCCGCGCTTGAGCTTGTCGGCGTTGCGCTCGAGGTCCTCGAGGCCACCGCACATGAAGAAGGCCTGCTCGGGCACGTGGTCGTAGCGGCCCTCGGTGAGCGCCTTGAAGGCCTCGAGGGTCTCCGACAGCGGCACGAACGAGCCGGGCTGACCGGTGAAGGCCTCGGCGACGAACATGTTCTGCGAGAGGAACCGCTCGATCCGCCGCGCGCGCTGCACGGTGACCTTGTCCTCCTCGGAGAGCTCGTCGATGCCGAGGATGGCGATGATGTCCTGCAGCTCCTGGTAGCGCTGCAGGATCTGCTTCACCGTCTGGGCGACCTGGTAGTGCTCCTGCCCGACGTACTGCGGGTCGAGGATCCGGCTGGTGGAGTCCAGCGGGTCGACGGCCGGGTAGATGCCCTTCTCCGAGATCGGCCGGGAGAGCACCGTCGTCGCGTCGAGGTGGGCGAAGGTGGTGTGCGGCGCCGGGTCGGTGATGTCGTCGGCGGGCACGTAGATCGCCTGCAGCGAGGTGATCGAGTGGCCGCGCGTCGAGGTGATCCGCTCCTGCAGCTCACCCATCTCGTCGGCGAGGGTCGGCTGGTAACCCACGGCCGACGGCATGCGTCCGAGCAGCGTGGACACCTCGGAGCCGGCCTGGGTGAACCGGAAGATGTTGTCGATGAAGAGCAGCACGTCCTGGTTCTGCTCGTCGCGGAAGTACTCCGCCATCGTCAGCGCCGACAGCGCGACCCGCAGCCGGGTGCCCGGCGGCTCGTCCATCTGGCCGAAGACCAGCGCGGTCGAGTTGATGACGCCGGACTCGGTCATCTCGGTGATGAGGTCGTTGCCCTCGCGGGTGCGCTCGCCGACGCCGGCGAACACCGACACGCCACCGAACTCCTGGGCGACGCGGCGGATCATCTCCTGGATCAGCACGGTCTTGCCCACGCCGGCGCCACCGAACAGGCCGATCTTCCCGCCGGCCACGTACGGGGTGAGCAGGTCGATGACCTTGATGCCGGTCTCGAGCAGCTCGGTGCGGCCCTCGAGCTGGTCGAAGCGCGGCGCGTGCCGGTGGATCGACCAGCGCGGCAGGTCCTGGCCGTACCCGGGGGTGTCGAGGCACTCGCCGAGGGCGTTGAAGACGTGACCGGTGACCTCGGGCCCCACCGGGACGCTGATCGGGGCGCCGGTGTCGCGGACGTCGGCCCCGCGGACCAGGCCGTCGGTCGGGGCCATGGAGATGGTGCGGACCACGTTGTCACCCAGGTGCTGGGCGACCTCGAGGGTCAGCGTCTTGCCCAGGTCGGCCAGGGTGACGTCGACGTGCAGGGCGTTGAACAGGTCCGGGATCGCGTCGCGCGGGAACTCGACGTCGACGACCGGGCCGGTGACCCGGACGACGCGGCCGGTCGTCTGGGTGGTCGGACGGTCCTCGGTGACGGTCATGGGGGTGCTCTCCTGCCCTTCGGGCCTCGGTGGTCTCGCAGTCCAGTGTCCTCCCGCCGCCGCGGCGGCGGAGGACGGAGGGGGTCAGTCGTCGGCGCCGGCGCTGACCAGCGCGTCGGCGCCGCCGACGATCTCGCTGATCTCCTGGGTGATCTCGGCCTGCCGGGCCTGGTTGGCCTGGCGGGAGAGGTTCTTGGCCAGCTCCTCGGCGTTGTCCGAGGCCGACTTCATCGCCCGCCGGCGCGACGCGGACTCCGAGGCAGCCGCCTCGAGCAGCGCCGCGTAGATGCGGGTGGTGACGTACTTGGGCAGCAGCGAGTCGAGCAGCGCGTCGGGCGAGGGCTCGAACTCGTAGGACGTCGGCACGCCGGACGGGCCGATGCCGACGCCGTCCCCGGAGTCCTCGTCGTCGCGCTGCAGCTCCTCGGTGTCGACCGGGGCCAGCCGCCGGGCGACCGGCACCTGGCTCAGCAGCGACACGAACTCGGTGTAGACGATGTGCACCTCGTCCACCGTGGCGCTGCGGCCGGCGTCGTCGACGGGGGCGAAGACGTCGATCAGCGCCCGGCCGACCTCCTGTGCGTCGGAGTAGGCCGGCTGCTCCGAGAACCCGGTGAAGGTCTCCTCCACCGCGCGGTCGCGGAAGGAGTAGTACGTCTCGCCCTTGCGGCCGATCACGTACAGCACCGGGTCCTTGCCCTGCTGGCGCAGCGTGCCGAGGAGCTCCTCGGTGCGGCGCAGCACGTTGACGTTGTAGGAGCCGGCGAACCCGCGGTCGGAGGTGACCACCAGGACCGCCGCGCGCCCCGTGCCGGTCCGCTCGTTGAGCAGCGGGTGCTCCAGCGACGCCGACGACGCCAGCGCCGACAGCACGCGGGTGATCTCGCGGGCGTAGGGCTTGGACGCCTCCACCCGGGCCTGGGCGCGCACGATGCGGGCACCGGCGATCAGCTCCTGCGCCGAGAAGATCTTCTTCGTCGACTGGGTGGAGCGGATGCGGCGCCGCAGCGCGCGCAGCGATCCGGCCACGTCAGGCCCTCTTCGCCGTCGAGACGCCCTGGGCGGTGGCGGCGCCCTCGTCGTCGTCGAGCGAGCTGCCGTCCGACGTCGTGAACTGGCCGTAGAACGAGTTCACGGCCCGCTCGAGGCTGTTGACGGCGTCGTCGCCGAGCACCCGCGAGGTGCGGATCTCGTCGTAGACGCCGGGCTCGGCGCGGGCGATGTGGTCGAGGAACTCCGACTCGAACCGCCGCACGTCGCTCACCGGGATGCGGTCGAGCTTGCCGGTGGTGCCCAGCCACAGCGAGACGACCTCGCGCTCGACCGGGTAGGGCTGGTACTGGCCCTGCTTGAGCAGCTCGACCAGCCGCTGACCACGGTCCAGGGTGGCGCGGCTGGAGGCGTCGAGGTCGGAGGAGAACGAGGCGAAGGCCTCGAGCTCGCGGTACTGCGCCAGGTCCAGCCGCAGCCGGCCTGCCACGGAGCGCATGGCCTTGATCTGCGCGGAGCCGCCCACCCGGGACACCGAGATGCCGACGTTGATGGCGGGGCGGACACCGGAGTTGAACAGACCGGTCTCGAGGAAGATCTGCCCGTCGGTGATCGAGATGACGTTGGTCGGGATGTAGGCCGACACGTCGTTGCCCTTGGTCTCGATGAGCGGCAGGCCCGTCATCGACCCCGCACCCAGCTCGTCGGAGAGCTTCGCGCAGCGCTCCAGCAGCCGGGAGTGGAGGTAGAAGACGTCGCCGGGGTAGGCCTCACGGCCCGGCGGGCGGCGCAGCAGCAGCGAGACGGCGCGGTAGGCCTCGGCCTGCTTGGACAGGTCGTCGAAGACGATGAGGACGTGCTTGCCCTCGTACATCCAGTGCTGGCCGATGGCCGAGCCGGTGTAGGGGGCGATGTACTTGAAGCCGGCCGACTCCGAGGCCGGCGCGGCGACGATGGTCGTGTACTCCATCGCGCCGGCCTCCTCCAGGGAGGCGCGGATCGCGGCGATGGTCGAGCCCTTCTGGCCGACCGCGACGTAGATGCAGCGCACCTGCTGCGCCGGGTCACCGGTGGCCCAGGCCTCGCGCTGGTTGATGATCGTGTCGGTGACGATGGCGGTCTTGCCGGTCTGCCGGTCACCGATGACCAGCTGGCGCTGGCCGCGGCCGATGGGCGTCATGGCGTCGATCGCCTTGATGCCGGTCTGCAGCGGCTCCTTGACCGACTGCCGCTGCACCACGGTGGGCGCCTGCAGCTCGAGGGCGCGGCGGCCGGTGCTGGCGATCGGGCCGCCGCCGTCGATGGGGTTGCCCAGCGGGTCGACGACGCGGCCGAGGTAGCCGTCACCGACGGGCACGGAGAGGACCTCACCGGTGCGGCGGACCTGCTGGCCCTCCTCGATGCCGGCGAAGTCACCGAGGATGACGACGCCGACCTCGCGCACGTCGAGGTTCAGGGCCAGACCGCGGACGCCGCTCTCGAACTCGAGCAGCTCGTTGGTCATGACCGAGGGCAGGCCCTCGACCCGGGCGATGCCGTCGCCGGCCTCGGTGACGATGCCGACCTCTTCCCGGGAGACGTCCGGGGAGAACTCGGTGACGTAGTTCTGGATGGCACTGCGGATCTCGTCTGCGGAGATCGTCAGCTCGGCCATGGGTCGCGTCCTCTTCCCTGCTGGGTGGTGCTGCTGGGTGGTCTCTGGTGGTCTGGGTGGGCGCCGGGTCAGCCGGTGAGCCGGCGGCCGGCGGCCTCGAGTCGGTTCACCACGCTGCCGTCGATGACCTCGTCGCCGACGCGGACGACGAGACCGCCGAGCACCGCGGGGTCGACGGTGACCTGCAGGCCGATGGTCCGCCCGTAGATCCGGCCGAGCACGGCCTGCAGCCGCTGCTCCTGCGCGGCGGTCAGCGGCACCGCGGTCGTGACGTGGGCGACCGACCGGCCGCGCCGCGCCGACGCCGCGGTGGAGAGCCGCTCGATCCGGTTCTCGGCGTTGCCGACGTGCCGCGCGGTGAGCGTGTTCCGCAGCAGCAACTCGCTGACCGGGCTGACCCGGCCGGTCAGCAGCCGGTCGAGCAGCGCCGTCTTGCCGGCGGCAGGCGCGCGGTCGTCGGAGAGGATGCGGGAGAGCTCCGGGTCGCCGGCGACGATCCGGCCGAACCGGAACAGCTCGTCCTCGACGCCCTCGAGCTCGCCGCGCGCCTCGGCCGCGTCGAGGCCCGCCTCGGTGGCGAGCACCTCGGTGGCCTCGACGAGGTCCAGCGGCCGCGACCAGCGCTGCCGCGCCGTCGTCTCGACCAGGTCGACGGTGGCCTCGGAGACCTTCCCGCCGAGGATCCGGCGGGCCAGGCCCGCGCGGTCGACCGGCTTCACCGACGCGTCCGACAGCGCCCGGCGCAGCGAGACCTGCCCGTCGAGCAGCCGCGCGACGGCGAACAGCTCATCGGCCAGGGCCAGCAGCCCCGGACCCGCGGCGCCGCGGGTGGTCGCCGCCAGGCGCTCGCGGGTGACCGCGAGCGCCTCCCGGCTGGCGGCGTCCATCAGCGGTCCGTCCCGGGGACGAACACGGTGCTGCCGGTCCGGCCGTCGGAGGCACCCCCGGCGCTCATGCCGTCGAGCTGGTCGAGGAACCGGTCGACCGTGCCGCGGCGGCGCGCCTCGTCCTCGAGGGACTCGCCCACCACCCGGCCGGCGAGGTCGACCGCGAGCGCGCCGATCTCGCCGCGCAGCTGGTTGACCACCGACTGCCGGTTGGCCGCCAGCTGCTCCTCGCCGCGGGCGACGATCCGCGCCGACTCCTCCTGTGCCTGCGCCCGCAGCTCCTCGAGGATCTGCTGCCCCTCGGCGCGCGCCTGGTCGCGGATCTGCGCGGCCTCGGTGCGCGCCTCGGCCAGCTGGGCGCGGTACTGCTCGAGCGCGGCCCTGGCCTCGGCCTGCATGGCCTCGGCCCGCTCGATGCCGCCCTCGATCGCCTCGCGGCGCGCCCGGAAGACCTGCTCGAAGCGCGGCGCGACGAACTTGAAGAAGACGAACAGCACGACCGCGAACGCGATCAGGCCGATGATGATCTCACCGAGCGGCGGCAGCAGCGGGTTCTCGCTCTCCGCGGCGAGGATTCTCATGGTCTCAGTGTCCCGTCTGGTCAGTGTCCCTACCCGGAGGCGGGGATCAGGTGCCGAAGACGAAGGGGACGACGAAGCCGATGAGCGCGAGCGCCTCGGAGAGGGCGAACCCCAGGAAGGCGTAGGTGCGGGTCAGGCCGGCCGACTCGGGCTGGCGGGCGGTGGCCTGGATGTAGGCGGCCCACACGATGCCGACGCCGATGCCCGGGCCGATGGCGGCGAGGCCGTAGCCCACGGAGCCGATGCTGCCGGTCAGCTCAGCGTAAAGATCCATGACGGGGTGTTCCTCCTGTGTCGTCGCCCGGTGTCCGCCGGGCGGCTTGCGGGGGTCGTGCGGGTGGTGCGATCGGGGTGGTGCGCTCAGGCCGTCAGTGCTCGGCCTCGATCGAGCCGTTGAGGTAGGTCCCCATCAGCACGGTGAAGACGTAGGCCTGCAGGAAGATGACCAGCAGCTCGAAGAACGTCATCACGATCGCCATCAGGGCGGAGACGGGACCGAACACGATCGAGAAGTTGTCCCGGCTGAACAGGTAGACCGCGCCGAGCGAGAAGACGACCAGCAGCATGTGGCCGGCGAACATGTTGGCGAAGAGCCGGACCGCGAGGGTGAACGGCCGCACGACGAAGTTCTGCAGGATCTCGATCGGCGTGACCAGGACGTACATCGGCTTGGGCACGCCCGGCAGGAACAGGATGTCCTTGAAGTAACGGCCGGCGCCCTGCTCGCGGATGCCGATGTAGATGTAGAGGACCCAGCAGATGCCGGCGAGCACCAGCGGGAACGCGAACAGCGACATCGGCGAGATCTGCGCGAACGGGATGATCGCCATCAGGTTGTTCGCGAGGATGAAGAAGAACAGCGACGCCAGGAACGGGGCGAACGGCAGGCCCTTGGGACCGACGACGTCGCGCGCGATGCCGTCGCGGACGAGGGAGAAACCGCTCTCCCCGACGAACTGCAGCTTGCCCGGCACGATCTGCGGTCGGCGCGAGGCCGCCAGCATGAACGCCAGCATCGCCAGGGTCGCGATCCACAGGATCAGCGTGATGCGGGTGATCGCGAAGTCGATGCCGAGCACCGAGAACTCGGCGATGGGCTCGGGGTAGAACTCACTGAGACCGGGGGCCTGGAAACCGTCCCCGCTGCTCTCCTCGACCGCGAGCACGTCAGCGAGCGCGAGGGCGCTGGAGGTCACCGTTGTCCCTTCTGCGTCCTGGGCCGGCTCCGTCGTCCGCCCGGGGTGTCGCTCTTCTCGGGTGCACCGGGTGTCGGTGGCAGCCCGCCGTACCGGGCGACGACCAGGTAGATGGCCGCCGCCATGCCGAGGATGATCCCGACCGGCACGAACACCCGCGTGTCCAACCACCGGTCGAGCAACCAGCCCGCCCCGCCCCACACGGCCATCCCGGAGATCATCGTCCCGATGACGGCGTAACCCGTCTCGGCACCACTGCCCCGGGGAGCGGATGGTCGCGCAGGTCGAGGCCGGGTGTCCCCGCGCACGGGGTCGTCCTCGGCCATCGCCGGGACACTATCAGCCGCGCGTCGCGGTCCCGTCCGGTGCCGGGGGGAGGCTCCCCTGACCGGGTGGCGGCGGCGGGGGGACGTAGTACAGCGGCCGGGTCCAGACCCAGCGCAGCTGGACGCCGCTCCACAACAGCGCGCCGACGATCACCGCCCAGGCCATCGTGCGCCGGTCGAGCCAGCCGTCCTCCGGGAGCGCGTTCAGGATCCCGAAGAGGACGACGGCCTTGACGAAGAACGTGCCCAGCGCCGCGGGCAGCGTGAAGCTGTCGTCGATCCGCCCGGCCCAGGCGATGACGACGCCGGAGACGACGAAGAACGCCGTCACCACCGCGGCGCCCACCAGCACGCCGGCGGCGTCGGCCCAGCCGGCCACCAGCCCCGCGACCAGCGCACCCACGAACGCGACCGTGCCGGTGACCAGCGCACCCACGCGCAGGAACGACAGGTCCCAGGGGACCTCCGCCCCCGGACGGCGCGCGCTCACCGGAGCCCCTGGCCGGCGCCGGCCGCGCGGGGCGCGGCCGGTCCGGGCGCGGCCGGCCCGGGCGACGACGGGGGCGCGGTCGGGACCTCCGGACCGGCGGGCCGGCCGTCCCGGGCACGGCTCGCACGGGCGGTCGGGTGCGCGGCCCGGCTGCGCCGTCGCCGGGCGGCGATCTCGGCCGCCCGGGCCTCGCGGGCGGCCCGCCGCGTGTGTGGGCTGAGGACGACGACGACACCCACGGCGAGCAGGACTCCGATCACGACGAGCAGCTCCGCCGTCCCGCCGGTGATCGACAGTGCCACCGCGCCGAAGGACAGGAGGGCCGCCCAGAAGTACATGGTCAGCACCGCCCGGCGGTGCGAGTGGCCGATGGCCAGCAGCCGGTGGTGCAGGTGCATCTTGTCCGGCGAGAAGGGCGACTGCCCGCGGCGGGTCCGGCGGACCACGGCCAGGAGCAGGTCGGTGAAGGGGATGGAGAGCACCGCGACGGGCACCAGCAGCGGCAGCGCCAGCGGCAGCAGGCTGGCCGCGGAGTCGAAGGTCTGCGCGTCGACGCGCCCGGTGGCGCTGACGGCGGCCGCCGAGAGCACCAGCCCGACGAGCATCGAGCCGGAGTCGCCCATGAAGATCCGCGCCGGGCTGAAGTTGTGCGGCAGGAACCCGAGGCAGGCACCGGCGAGCACCGCGGTGACCAGGGCGGGGGCGCTGGCCACCTCGTCGTAGCCCACCACGCTGAGGTTGTAGCTGTAGGCGAAGAACGCCAGCGCGGCGATCGCCGAGACGCCCGCGGCCAGCCCGTCGAGGCCGTCGATGAAGTTCAGCGCGTTGACGGTCGCGACCGTCAGCAGGATGGTCAGCGGCACGCCGACGTCCGGGCCGAAGGAGATGGTCCCGATGTCGGCCACCGGCAGGAACAGGAACGCCAGCTGCACGCCGAGCAGCACCATGACGCCGGCCGCGGCGATCTGCCCGGTCAGCTTGGTCAGCGCGTCGAGGCCGAACTTGTCGTCGAGGACGCCGAGCAGGCAGATCAGCCCGCCGGCCACGAGCACCGCGGCGGTCTGGGAGTCGTCGAACGTGCGCTGCAGCGCGGGCAGCCGCGTGGCGACCAGCACCGCGGCGGCCACGCCGAGGTACATCGCCACCCCTCCCCCGCGCGGGGTGGGGATCACGTGCACGTCGCGTTCGCGGGGCGCGGCCATCATCCGCAGCCGGACCGCCGCCACCCGCACCACCGGGGTCGCCAGGTAGGTGACCACGGCGGCCACGAGCAGGACGACGGCGTACTCGCGCACGGCTCAGCCCCGCCCGGCCCCGTGCGGGACCCGGGCCGTGCGCGCGGCGGAGGAGCTCATCGCGACGGTGCTCCCGGGGCGAGACGACAGGGCGGTCCCTCCACGGTATCGCCCGGAGCGGTCCCGGAGCGTGACGTGACCGAGTGGAACGGCCCCGTCCCGAGCCTGCGGAGGGTGGGAGGACGGGGTCCTCCATCTAGTCGGTGAGCTCGGGGAGGACCTCGCGCAGCCGGTCGACGCCGACCGCGCCCACCCGCAGCACCCGCGGCACCGGACCGGTGCAGTCGACGATCGTGCTGGCCGCCGAGCCGGCGCGGGGGCCCCCGTCGAGCACCACCGCGGCGTGCTCGCCGAGCTGGGCGGCCGCCTCGTCGGCCGACGTCGCGGCGGGGCGGCCCGAGCGGTTGGCGCTGGAGACGGCCATCGGGCCGGTGCGGCGCAGCAGGTCGCGGGCGACGTCGTCGTCGGGCAGGCGGACGGCCACGGTCCCCTCGGCGTCACCGAGGTCCCAGGCCAGCGACGGCGCGTGCTCGACGACGAGGGTCAGCCCGCCGGGCCAGAACGCCTCGGCCAGCCGGGAGGCCGAGCGCGGCACGCGCAGCGTCAGCCCGGCCAGGGTCGAGGCCTCCCCGATCAGCACCGGCACCGGCATCGCCCGGCCGCGGTTCTTCGCCGCGAGCAGCCCGGCGACCGCGGCGGGCGAGAAGGCGTCGGCGCCCACGCCGTACACGGTGTCGGTGGGCAGCAGCACCAGCTCACCGCGGGCGATCGCCGCGGCGGCGGCGTCGAGGCCCGCGGCGCGCTGCTCGGGGTCGGTGCAGTCGTAGAGGTCGGCCACGGGCGGTCAGTCTCCCCGACGCCGGACGGCGGTGGTGAACCGCGGCCTCCCGGCGAGGTCGGGGTGGTCGGCGACGTCGGTGAAGTCGCCCGTGCCGCGCACCAGCGCGGGCAGCGCGTCGCCCTGCTGGTCGGCGTGCTCGATGCCGAGCGCGCCGCCGGGACGCAGCAGCCGGGCTGCGGTGCGCAGCAGCCCCCGGACGACGTCGAGGCCGTCGGGGCCGCCCCACAGCGCCAGCGGCGGGTCGTGGTCGGCGACCTCCCGCGGCACCCGGGCGCCGTCGGGCACGTAGGGCGGGTTGGAGACGACGAGGTCGACGGCGCCGTCGAGGTCGGTCAGCAGCCGCGGGTCGGTCATGTCGCCGGCGAGCACGGTCACCGGCCGGTCCCCCGCGGCGGCACGCTGCGCGGCGTTGTGCCGGGTCCACTCGACCGCCTGGGGGTCGCGCTCGACGGCGGTGACCCGCGCGCCGGGGTGCTCGTGGGCGACCGACAGCGCGATGGCGCCCGACCCGCTGCCCAGGTCGACGACGACCGGCCCGTCGGTGCCGGCCAGCCGCCCCAGCGCCCACTCGACGAGCTGCTCGGTCTCCGGCCGGGGCACGAACACGCCGGGGCCGACGGCGAGCTCGAGGTGGCGGAAGGCCGCCCGGCCGGTGAGGTGCTGCAGCGGGACCCGCCCGGCGCGCTGGTCGAGCAGCGCGGCGAAGCGGGCGGCGGTGTCGTCGTCGACGTCGCCGCGGGTGAGCAGCGCCGTCCGGGAGGTGCCGAGGACGTGGGCGAGCAGCAGCTCGGCGTCGACGCGCGGGGACTCGACGCCGGCGTCGGCCAGCCGGCGGGCGGCGTCGGCCAGGAGCGTGCGGGTGTTCAGGAGCCGGCCGCCAGCAGCTCGGCGGTGTGCGCGCGGGTGAGCGCGTCGATGACCGGGTCGAGCTCGCCGTCGAGCACGGCGTCGAGGTTGTGCGCCTTGAAGCCGACCCGGTGGTCGGAGATGCGGCTCTCGGGGAAGTTGTAGGTGCGCACCCGCTCGCTGCGGTCGACGGTGCGGACCTGGCTGCGGCGCTGGTCGCTGGCGGTGGCCGCGGCCTCCTCGCGGGCGGCGGCCAGCAGACGGGAGCGCAGCACGCGCAGCGCCGACTCGCGGTTCTGCAGCTGGCTCTTCTCGTTCTGCGAGCTGACCACGATGCCGGTGGGCAGGTGGGTGATGCGCACGGCGGAGTCGGTGGTGTTCACGCTCTGCCCGCCGGGGCCCGACGACCGGAAGACGTCGATGCGCAGGTCGTTCGGGTCGACGGTGACGTCGACCTCCTCGGCCTCGGGCAGCACGAGCACGCCGACGGCGGAGGTGTGGATGCGGCCCTGCGACTCGGTGACCGGCACCCGCTGCACGCGGTGCACGCCGCCCTCGAACTTCAGCCGCGACCAGATGCCCTCGTCGGTGCGGGACTTCACCGCGATCGACACGTCCTTGTAGCCGCCGAGCTCGGCGGGGACGGCGTCGAGGACCTCGGTGGCCCAGCCGCGGCGCTCGGCGTAGCGCAGGTACATGCGCAGCAGGTCGCCGGCGAACAGCGCCGACTCCGCGCCGCCCTCCCCCGCCTTGATCTCGAGGATCACGTCCTTGTCGTCGTCGGGGTCCTTCGGCAGGAGGAGCTCGCGCAGCCGGTCGGTGAGCTCGTCGATCCGGGCCTCGAGGCCGCGGGCCTCCTCGGCGAAGGTCGGGTCCTCGGCGGCCAGCTCGCGGGCGGCGTCGAGGTCCTCGCGGGCGGCGTCGAGGGCGCGGGCGGTCTCGACGACCGGGGCGAGCTGGGCGTAGCGGCGGCCCAGCCGGCGGGCGCGGGCCTGGTCGGCGTGCACCGCGGGGTCGGCCAGCTCGGTCTCCAGCGCGGCGTGCTCCTCGAGCAGCCCGCGCAGCCGGTCGGGCGCGGCGTCGGTGGGGCTGCTCATCGCAGGACCTCCCGGACGGGAACGGTCGTGCACTTCCGCGGAAGTGCACGCGTGGGGCGGACACGACGACGGCGCCCGCCCCACGGGAGGTGGGACGGGCGCCGTCGGGGGTGCTACTTGGCGGCGGGGGCGCCGCGCTTGCCGAAGCGCTTCTCGAAGCGGGCCACGCGGCCGCCGGTGTCGAGGATGCGCTGCTTGCCCGTGTAGAACGGGTGGCAGGCCGAGCAGGTCTCGACGGTCAGCTGACCGTTGGGGGCCGTGCTGCGGGTGGTGAAGGTGTTCCCGCAGCCACAGGTCACCGTGGTGGTGTGGTAGTCGGGGTGGATGCCGGGCTTCATGTCGCCTCTTCCGGGGTCTGGGCCGTTCAGGTGGTCGAACGCCGGGGACCGGCCGGGCATTCCGGCCGTCCTCGCGGCGGTGGCGCGGGGCTCGGCCGACCAGTATCCCTGACCGGCCGGACCCCGCCTGCGGTGGGCTGCCGCTACCGCTCGTCGAGCGCGGTGCCCGGCGTGTTCTTCTGGACCTGCATGAGGAACTCGATGTTGTTGCGCGTCTTGCGCAGCTGGGCGAGCAGCAGTTCCAGCGCCTGCTGCGGCTCGAGCGCGGCGAGCACCCGGCGCAGCTTGATGACGATGGCCAGCTCGTCGGGCGACATGAGGATCTCCTCCTTGCGCGTGCCCGACGCGTTGACGTCCACGGCCGGGAAGACCCGCTTGTCCGCCAGCCGGCGGTCGAGCTTGATCTCCGCGTTCCCGGTGCCCTTGAACTCCTCGAAGATGACCGTGTCCATCGTGGACCCGGTCTCCACCAGCGCCGAGGCGATGATGGTCAGCGAGCCGCCGTTCTCGATGTTGCGGGCGGCGCCGAGGAACCGCTTGGGCGGGTAGAGCGCCGTGGAGTCGACACCACCGGACAGGATCCGCCCGCTGGCGGGCGCGGCCAGGTTGTAGGCGCGGCCCAGGCGGGTGATCGAGTCCAGCAGGACGACGACGTCGTGGCCCATCTCGACCAGGCGCTTGGCCCGCTCGATGGACAGCTCCGCGACCGTGGTGTGGTCCGACGGCGGCCGGTCGAAGGTCGAGGCGATGACCTCGCCCTTCACCGAGCGCTGCATGTCGGTGACCTCCTCGGGCCGCTCGTCGACGAGGACGACCATGAGGTGGCACTCGGGGTTGTTCGTGGTGATCGCGTTGGCGATCGCCTGCAGCACCATCGTCTTGCCGGCCTTGGGCGGCGACACGATGAGGGCGCGCTGCCCCTTGCCGATCGGCATGACCAGGTCGATGACCCGGGTGGTCAGCTGGTGCGGGTCGGTCTCCAGCCGCAGCCGCTCCTGGGGGTAGAGCGGGGTGAGCTTGGTGAACTCCGGGCGGTTGCGCGCCTGCTCGGGGTCGAGGCCGTTGACCGTGTCGAGCCGGACGAGCGCGTTGTACTTGTCCTTGCGCTCGCCCTCCCGCGGCTGGCGGACCGCGCCGGTGATGGCGTCACCGCGGCGCAGGCCGTGCCGGCGCACCTGCGACAGGGAGACGTAGACGTCGTTGGGGCCGGTCAGGTAGCCCGACGTCCGGACGAACGCGTAGTTGTCCAGGACGTCGAGGATGCCGGCCACCGGCAGCAGGACGTCGTCCTCGCTGACGGTGGGCTCGGTGGGCTGGTCGAACCGGTCGCGCCCGTTGCGGCGGTTGCGGTCGCGGTAGCGGCGCCCGCGGCGGCCGCGGCCGCCCTCGAAGTCGTCGTCGTCCTCGTCGCTGCGGGCGTCGCCGCGGGTGTCGGGGCGCGGATCGGTGCGGGTGTCGCCGCCGCGGTCGGTGCGGTTGTCCGGGCGACCGCTGCGCTCGGAGCGGTCGCCGCGGTTGCCGTCGCGGTTGCCGTCGCGCTGGCCGCGCTCGCCGTCGCGGCCGTCGCGCTGGCCGTCACGACCGTCGCGGGCGGGGCGCTCGGCCCGCTCGCCGTCGCGGCCGTCGCGCTGGCCGCGGTCGCCGTCCCGGCCGGTCTCCCGGCCGTCGCGGGTGCGGTTGCGGTCCCGGTTGCGCGCCGGACGGTCGCCGTCGGTGCGCTCGCCGTCGGTGCGCTCGCCCTCGGCGCGCTCGCCGTCGGTCCGCTCACGGTCGGTCCGCTCGGCGGGCGGGGCGGGGGTCGTCGCGGTGTCCGCGGCGGGGACCTCGGCCGGCGCGGGAGCCGCGTCGGTGCCGGCCGGGGCGCCGGCGGGACGGCTGGCCGCACGGCGGCGGCGCGGCGCACCCTCGGTCGCGGGGGCGTCGGCGGCCGGGGCGCTCGCGGGGGCGGCGGTCAGCGGACCGCCGTTGGCGCCGCCGCTGACGGGGGCCTCGACCGGGGTCGCGGTGGCGGCGACACCGCGCGCGGCCGGCGCGCCGCTGCCGGTGGGCTCGTCAGCCGGGGTGCCGGGCGCCGGGACGCTGCCCGGGGTCCCGCCGACCTGACGGGCGGAGATGGCGGCGACGAGGTCGCCCTTGCGCATGCGGCCGACGCCGGAGATGCCCAGCTCGGACGCGAGTCGCTGGAGCTCGGGGAGCAGCATCCCGGCCAGCCCGCTGCCGCGCCGGCGGGATCGGCCCGCCTGACCAGAGACGGCAGGTGCCTCGCCCGCAGCGCCCTCGGGGGCGCCGGCGGTCGCGAGGTCGGTGGTTTCGCTCACGTACAGGTCCTTCCCTGCGGTGACCTGCGCCTACCGGCGCAGGAGGTGACCCGGCGCCGCCCGTCCGAGGGGTTCGGGACAGGGGCGAGCGGCGGATCGAGTGGGTGCGGAGCGGGGGTGCGTCGACAGGAAGGCCGTCTGCAACGTTCCGCGCGAGGCTCGCCCGGAGGCGGCTACGCCGGAAAGACTAGGCTCGCCCCACGGTCGGGACAACACCGCTGTCCAGCGGAGTGTTCCTCGTTACGAAGACGATACCCCAGACGGCACGGGGGTCACGCGGGCCCCGCCGTGGTCCACCTCGAGGGGGTACACCCGCCACCCGTCCGGGGTGAGCGACCTCACCTCGCGCGGGTCCGGGTCGTCACCGGGCCGGCGACGGGTGAGCACCAGGACGCTCGGGCCGGCGCCGGAGACGACGGCGGCGTGGCCGGCCGCCCGCAGCCGGTCGACCAGGGCCAGGGTGCCGGGCATGGCGGCGGCGCGCTGGCGCTGGTGGAGCCGGTCGTCGGTCGCCTCGAGCAGCAGCCCCGGCTCGGCGATGAGCGCGTGCACCAGCAGCGCGGCGCGGGCGGCGTTGTACGCGGCGTCGCAGTGCGGCACCGCCGCCGGCAGCAGCGTGCGCGCGGTGTGCGTCGACAGCGTCCCCTCGGGGACGAGCACCACGGGCAGCACCTCGTCGCTGACCGGCAGCCGGTCGGCCCGGGCACCGTCGGGCGTCGTCCACGACAGCGTGGCCCCGCCCAGCAGGCACGCGGCCACGTTGTCGGGGTGCCCCTCCAGCTCCGACACCAGCCGCAGCACCGCGCCGTCGTCCCGGGCCCCGGCGCCGGGGCACAGCTCGAACGCGCCGACCACCCCGGCGACGACGGCCGCCGCCGACGAGCCCATCCCCCGGCCCTGCGGGACGGCGTTGACCGCGCGCACCCGCAGGCCCGGCGGCGACCAGCCGAGCAGGTCGCACGCGGCGCGGAAGGACCGGACGACGAGGTGCCGCTCGTCGGCGGGCAGCTCCCCCGCGCCGACGCCGGAGACCTCGACGGAGAGCCCGGCGTCGGCGACGGCGAACTCGACGACGTCGTGCAGGGTCAGCGCGAGGCCGGCGCAGTCGAAGGCGGGGCCCAGGTTGGCGCTGGTGGCGGGGACCCGCACCCGGACGGCGGGGCCGCTCACAGACCGAGCTGCGCGGCGGCCGCGGCGGCGTCGACCGGGATGGTCACCGGCACCGGCGCACCGGAGATGGCCCACTCGGGGTCCTTGAGCCCGTTGCCGGTCACCGTGCACACGACCCGCTGCCCGGGCTCGAGCCCGCCGTCCGCGGCCACCTTGAGCAGCCCGGCGACCGACGCCGCCGAGGCCGGCTCGACGAAGACCGCCTCGGTGCGGGCCAGCAGCCGGTACGCGGCGAGGATCTCCCGGTCGGTGACGGCGTCGATGCGCCCGCCGGACTCGTCGCGGGCGGCCAGCGCCTTGGTCCACGACGCCGGGTTGCCGATGCGGATCGCCGTCGCGATGGTCTGCGGCCGCTCGACCACCTGGCCGGTGACGATCGGTGCCGCGCCGGCGGCCTGGAAGCCCCACATCCGCGGCCGCCGGGTGGCGGGGCCGTCGTCGGCGTACTCGCGGTAGCCCTGCCAGTAGGCGGTGATGTTGCCGGCGTTGCCGACCGGCAGGCAGTGCACGTCGGGGGCGTCGCCGAGGACGTCGACGACCTCGAAGGACGCGGTCTTCTGCCCCTCGATGCGGTACTGGTTGACGCTGTTGACCAGGCTGACCGGGTAGTCGATGGCGAGCTTGCTGGCCAGCGCGAGGCAGTCGTCGAAGTTGCCGTCGACCTGCAGCAGCTTGGCGCCGTGCACCAGGGCCTGGGCGAGCTTGCCGAGCGCGATCTTGCCCTGCGGCACGAGGACGGCGCAGACCATGCCGGCGCGCGCGGCGTACGCGGCGGCGCTGGCGCTGGTGTTGCCGGTGGAGGCGCAGATGACCGCCTGCGCGCCCTCCTCGCGGGCCTTGGTGATGGCCATCGTCATCCCGCGGTCCTTGAACGACCCGGTCGGGTTGGCGCCCTCGACCTTGAGGAACACCTCGCAGCCGGTGCGCCGGGACAGCTCCGGCGCCGGCACCAGCGGCGTGGCGCCCTCGTGCAGCGTCACCACCGGCGTCGCCGGGCTGACCGGCAGCCGGGACCGGTAGGCCTCGATCAGCCCCGGCCAGACCGGTGAGACGGCACCGGGCAGCGTCCCCGTCATGACAGCCCCTCCACCCTGAGCACGCTGGTGACCGCGCGGACCGCGGGCATCTCCCGCAGCGCGGCGATGGTCGCCGACAGCGCCGCGTCGGGGGCGCCGTGGGTGACGATGACCAGCGTCGCGGCGTCGCCGTGGCCGTCCTGGCGGACGGTGGCGATGCTGACCTCGTGCCGGGCGAACTCGGTGGCCACCGTCGCCAGCACGCCGGGCACGTCGGCGACGTCGAGGCTCACGTGGTAGCGGGTGGGCGTCTCGGCGATCGGCCGGGTCGGCAGCTCGGCGTAGGCGGTCGGGCCGGCACCCGCAGCCCCGGCCACCCGGTTGCGGGCGACGGCGACGAGGTCGCCGAGGACGGCGCTGGCGGTCGGTTCCCCTCCGGCGCCCTGCCCGTAGAACATCAGCTGCCCGGCGGCCTCGGCCTCCACGAAGACGGCGTTGAACGCCCCGCCGACGGCGGCCAGCGGGTGGCTGGTCGGGATCATCGCCGGGTGCACGCGGACGGCGACCGACTCCCCGTCGGGCCCCCCGACGCGCTCGCAGATGGCGAGCAGCTTCACCGTGCAGCCGATCTCGGCGGCGCGGGCGACGTCGGTGGCGGTGACCGCGGAGATGCCCTCGCGGTGCACGTCGGAGGCGGTGACCGCCGAGTGGAAGGCCAGCGAGGCGAGGATCGCGGCCTTGGCCGCGGCGTCGAACCCGTCGACGTCGGCGGTCGGGTCGGCCTCGGCGTAGCCGAGCTCGGTGGCCTCGGCCAGCGCCTCGCTGAACCCGGCGCCGGTCTCGGCCATCCGCGACAGGATGTAGTTGGTGGTGCCGTTGACGATGCCCACGACCCGGCGGATCTGGTCACCGGCCAGCGACTCGCGCAGCGGCCGCAGCAGCGGGATCGCCCCGGCCACCGACGCCTCGTAGTACAGGTCGACGCCGGCCTTGGCCGCCGCGGCGTGCAGCGCGACGCCGTCCTCGGCCAGCAGCGCCTTGTTGGCGCTGACCACCGACTTGCCGGCCTCGATCGCGGCCTGGATCAGCGAGCGCGCCGGCTCGATGCCGCCGATCACCTCGACGACGAGGTCGACGTCGTCGCGGGTGACCAGGCCCAGCGCGTCGGTGGTGAGCAGCTCCGCGGGCACCTCGGGGTGCCGGTCGGGACGGCGGACGGCGACCCCGGCGACCTCCACCGGGCGGCCGACGCGGGCGGCGAGGTCGGCGGCCTGCTCGCCGACCAGCCGCAGCACCGCGCCGCCGACCGTGCCGCAGCCGAGCAGCGCCACCCGCAGCGGGGCGGTCACGACCGGGCTCCCACGGGGTGCTCGGGCGCGGGCTGGTCGGGCGCCGGGGAGGGCGCCGGCCGGTTCGCGAGGACGGCGTCGAGGGCGAACACGTCCGACAGTGTCTGACGCCGGACGATCTCGGTGGCGACGCCGTCCCGCACCGCGACGACCGGCGGCTTGAGCAGGTAGTTGTAGTTGCTCGCCATCGACCAGCAGTAGGCGCCGGTGGCGGCGACGGCGAGCAGGTCGCCGGGCTGCACGTCGGAGGGCAGCCACAGGTCGCGGACCAGCACGTCGCCGCTCTCGCAGTGCTTGCCGACGACGCGGCACAGCGCCGGCGCGGCGTCGGAGGTGCGGTTGGCCAGCACGCAGGTGTAGTCGGCGTCGTAGAGGGCGGTGCGGATGTTGTCGCTCATGCCGCCGTCGACCGACACGTAGTTGCGCACCGGCGGGGCCCCGTGACTGCCGCTGCCCAGGCGGACCGGCTTGATCGTGCCGATCTCGTAGAGCGTGACCGTGCCCGGGCCGGCGATGGCGCGTCCCGGCTCGACGGCCAACCGCGGCACCGGCAGGTCGAGCGCCGCGCACTCGGCCGCGACGACGGTGCGCAGCCGGCGGGCGACGTCGGCCGGGGTCACCGGGTCGTCGTCGGGCACGTAGGCGATGCCGAAGCCGCCGCCGAGGTTGAGCTCGCCGAGCAGCTCGCCGGTGGCCTGGTGCACCTGGCCCAGCAGCCCGACGACGCGGTGCGCGGCGGCCTCGAAGCCGGCGGTGTCGAAGATCTGCGAGCCGATGTGGCTGTGCAGCCCCGCCAGGTGCAGCGCCGGCTCGCGGATGACCCGGACGGCGGCGGTCAGCGCGTCGCCGGTGGCCAGGGAGAAGCCGAACTTCTGGTCCTCGTGGGCGGTGGCGATGAACTCGTGGGTGTGCGCCTCGATGCCCACGGTGGTGCGGATCAGCACCGGCACCGGCGCGCCTCCGGCGGCCACCCGCGCGGCGGCCATCGGCACCAGCCGGTCGATCTCGTCGAAGGAGTCGACGACGACCCGGCCGATGCCGGCGTCGACGGCCAGCTGCAGCTCGACCAGGGACTTGTTGTTGCCGTGCAGCGCGATCCGCCCGGCGGGGAACCCGGCGGCCAGGGCGACGGTGAGCTCGTTGCCGCTGCAGGCGTCCAGGTGCAGCCCGTCGTCGGCGATCCAGCGGGCCACCTGCCCGCAGAGGAACGCCTTGGACGCGTAGTGGACGTCGGCGTCGTCGAAGGCGGTGGCGAAGTCCGCGGCCCGGCCGCGGAAGTCGTCCTCGTCGAGCACGAACAGCGGGGTGCCGTGCGCCCGGGCCAGCTCGGTGACCGGCCTCCCGGCCAGGTGCAGCTCGCCGTCGACGCGGCGGGCCGAGCGCGGCCAGACCGCCGGGTCGAGCGCGCCGAGGTCGGTCGGCGGGGTGCCGGCCGCCGGCGGCGGGGAGAACGCGCCGTGCAGCGGCCCGGCCGGGTGCGCCCTCACATCCGCTCCGGGGCCGAGACGCCGAGCACGCCGAGGCCGTTGCGCAGCACCACCGCGGTGGCCGCGCACAGCCACAGCCGGGCGACGGTCAGCGGGGTCGCCTCCTCGTCGCCGCGGGGCAGCACGCGGCAGGAGTCGTAGAAGCGGTGGTAGGTGCCGGCCAGCTCCTCCAGGTAGCGGGCCACCCGGTGCGGGGCGCGCAGCTCCGCGGCCGAGGTCAGCACCCGCGGGAACTCACCGAGCGCCCGCAGCAGGTCGTTCTCCCGCTCGTGGGTCAGCTGCGCGACGTCGACGTCGGCGGGCTCGCCCAGCGCGATGCCGAGGTCGGCGGCGTTGCGCAGCACCGAGGAGATCCGGGCGTGCGCGTACTGGACGTAGAAGACCGGGTTGTCGTTGGTCTGCCGGCTCCACAGGTCCAGGTCGAGGTCGATCTGCTGGTCGACCGAGGCCCGGGCCAGGGCGTAGCGGGCGGCGTCGGCCCCGACGGCCTCCATGAGGTCCTCGAGCAGGACGACGGTGCCGGCGCGCTTGCTCATCCGCACCGGCTCGCCGTCGCGGACGAGGTTGACCAGCTGGCCGAG
Source organism: Geodermatophilus sp. SYSU D00766 (assembly GCF_054049915.1). NCBI lineage: Bacteria > Bacillati > Actinomycetota > Actinomycetes > Geodermatophilales > Geodermatophilaceae > Geodermatophilus > Geodermatophilus sp. SYSU D00766. The sequence goes on along the minus strand of NZ_JBJGYI010000015.1, from coordinate 41,473 downwards.
CAGGATCTCCAGGTTGGCCTCGGGGTCGTCGCCGACCGCGGCGACCAGCGCCTTGTACCGGCCCACGTACCCGGCGTGGTCGGCGCCCAGCATGATCACGACCTTGTCGAAGCCGCGGGCGCGCTTGTCGAGGTAGTAGGCGCAGTCGGCGGCGAAGTAGGTCGGGTCGCCGTCGCTCTTGACCAGCGGCCGGTCCTTGTCGTCGCCGAAGTCGGTGGTGCGCAGCCAGACGGCGCCGTCGGCCTCGTAGACGTGCCCGTTCTCGCGCAGCCGCGCGATCGCCTTCTCCAGCGCGCCGGTCTCGTGCAGCGTGCGCTCGCTGAAGTAGACGTCGAACTCGACGCCGAACGCGGCCAGCGTGCGCTTGATCTCGGCGAACATCAGCTCGACGCCGCGCTCGCGGAACCGCTCCTGCTGCTGCGCCTCGGGCAGCTCCAGCACACCGGGCTCGGCGGCGACGACCTCGGCGGCGATCTCACCGATGTAGTCGCCGGCGTAGCCGTCCTCGGGCACGGGCCGGCCGGCGGCGGCGGCCATCAGGCTCTGCGCGAAGCGGTCGATCTGCGCGCCGGCGTCGTTGAAGTAGTACTCCCGCGTGACCGTGGCGCCGCTGGCCTCCAGCAGCCGGCCGAGGGCGTCGCCGACCGCGGCCCAGCGGGTGCCGCCGATGTGCACCGGGCCGGTCGGGTTGGCCGACACGAACTCCAGGTTCAGCCGCTGCCCGGCCAGGGTGGCGGTGGAGCCGTAGGCCTCCCCCGCGGTGACCGCCTCGACGGCGATCCGGCCCAGCGCGCCCTGCGCGAGGGTGACGTTGAGGAAGCCGGGGCCGGCGACGTCGACCCGCTCGATCCCCGGCCGGGTGCGCAGCTCCTCGGCGAGGGCCTCGGCCACCTCGCGCGGCGGGCGGCCGGCGGGCTTGGCCAGGCGGAGCGCCACGTTGGTGGCGTAGTCACCGTGCTCGGGGTTCCTGGGACGCTCGACGACGACCTCGTCGGGGACGGCGACGGCGAGCGTGCCGCGCTCGACGACCGCCGCGACGACGGCCCGGACGAGGTCGCGCAACTGCTCCGGTGTCACCTGGGGATCGTACGCAGCGGGCGCGACCCGCTTCCCCGCCGCACCCGTGGTCCCAGGGACTGCACAGGTACGCGACCTAGACTCGCGGGCGAGGGCAGGCGCGAGCCCTGCCGCGCCGGCGCGCACCCATGCTGCGCCACGACCGGCGGACACACCACTCGACCAGCACTGAGGAGAACACGTGGCCAAGGACCGCAAGCCCGATGCCGGCCGCGCCGGGGGCGGGTCGAGCCGGTCCGGGTCCGGCGCGCGACCGGCGTCGGCGACGAGGTCGTCGGCGGGCCGCGGGCGCACCCGCCCGCCGACGCAGGTGGTCACCCAGCAGCGGCCGTGGGGCCTGATCGCCGCCGCGGTCGCCGTCGTGGTCTTCGCCGTCGCGGCCATCACCTACGCCGTCGTGCAGGTGCGCCAGTCCGACGCCGAGCGCATCGACTCCCTCGACGAGATCGCCGGCATCGAGAGCTTCGACTACGCCGCCGGCCAGGAGCACGTGTCCACCCCGGTCGAGTACGAGCAGTCGCCGCCGGTGGGCGGGCCGCACGACGGCGAGTGGGCCGACTGCACCGGCACCGTCTACGACGTCGACGTCCGGCACGAGAACGCCGTCCACTCCATGGAGCACGGCGCCGTGTGGATCGCCTACGACCCCGAGCGGGTGTCCGGCGACGACGTCGAGAAGCTGGCCGACCTGGTCGACGGCGTCTCGGGCCGGCTGCTGTCCCCCTACGCGGGCCTGGACTCCGCGGTGAGCCTGCAGTCGTGGAACCACCAGCTGAAGGTGGACTCGGTCGACGACCCGCGCATCGAGCAGTTCGCCGACTTCCTCACCTTCAACGGCGAGGTCGAGGGCCACTACCCCGAGATCGGCGCCAGCTGCGAGAACCCGACGTTCGTGGCCGACCCGCTGGTCGTCGGCGACCCGAGCCGCGGCGCGGACGCGATGACCACCGACGCGCCGACGACGCCCACCGCCGCGGCGGACGCCTCGACCACGGAGTGAGGTCCCGATGACCGCCACCGCCGTCCGCCCCGAGCAGGACGCCCCGGCCCCGCGCCCGCGCGGCCGCGGGCTGCGCGCCGCCCTGCTGGCCCTCATCGCCGTCGCGCTGGTGGCCCTCGGCGGCGGGCTGGCGGTGGGCCTGGGCATCGGCCAGGACCCGGCGCCGACCGTGGACTCGGTCGACGCCGGCTTCTCCCGCGACATGGCGGTGCACCACCGGCAGGGCGTGGAGATGGCCAACCTGGCGCTCGAGCGCAGCACCGACCCCGAGGTCCGGCAGCTGGCCTTCGACATCTCCAGCACGCAGACCAACCAGGCCGGCCGGATGGAGGGCTGGCTGTCGCTGTGGGGGCTGCCGCGCTCCGGCGGGGAGCACATGGCCTGGATGGGCGGCGGGCACGCCGGGCACGACATGTCGTCGATGGACGGCGCGGACGGCGCGCTCATGCCCGGGATGGCCACCGAGGCGGAGCTGGCCGACCTGCGGTCGCTGACCGGGACGGCGTTCGACGTGGAGTTCCTGCGGCTGATGATCCGCCACCACCAGGGCGGCTTCGACATGGCGCAGTACGCCGCCCAGCACGCGGCCGAGCCTGCGGTGCGCACGCTGGCGCGCTCCATCGCCGACACGCAGAGCGCCGAGGTGACGACGATGGTCGACATGCTCACCGCGCGGGGCGGGACGCCGCTGCCGGCGCCCTGAGTCCCGCCGTCGGGACGGGCGGGGGCGGCTGGTAACTTCTCCCCTGCCCCGAGCCCCCGTAGCTCAGGGGATAGAGCACCGCCCTCCGGAGGCGGGTGCGCAGGTTCGAATCCTGCCGGGGGCACGTCGTACGGCCCGGACGGTCCTCCGTCCGGGCCGTTCTCGTCCTGGTCCAGGTGGTCGGGTGCCGCGGCCGGGCGCCGTCAGGAGGCGATCTCCACCGCGGCCTCCGCCGGGGCGAGCACCTGCCAGAGCGCACGCGCGAGCGCGTCGTTCTGCCGGAAGAACGGGGCATTGGTGCCCGGCCGGGCGAAGGCCGCCACCTGCGCACCGGAGGTCCAGAAGCCGGCGGCGAAGACCCGGGGGTTCGGGACGCCGGCGGCGTCGACCAGGCGCTGGGTGACGTCGACGTGCAGCCGGCCCCCGCTGCCGCGGCCCGCCGCCTCGCCACGCCGCAGCAGGCCGCTGACCAGCGGGTCCGGCGTGGTGGCGACGTCGGGGGCGGGCAGCCGCGCCTCGACCAGGGCGCGGGCCTCGGTGACGGCCGCCACGCTGGCCGACCGGGCGCGGAACAGGCCGGTGGCGGCGTCGAGGTCGATCCGCACGTCGGCGCCGAGGAAGCGCACGACGCCGGCCTCGGAGAGCGCCAGCAGCTCCTCCAGCCGCGGCGCCGGCGGGCCGCTGGCCAGGTAGCTGAAGAGGTTCATCCACCAGCCGGCCACGTCCTCGGCCTCCGACCGCGGGGTGAGCCGGCCGGTTGCGGCCAGGGTGACCACGGTGCCGTGGCAGAACAGCAGCGCGGTGAACACCGCGGCGTCCGGGCTGTACGCCGGGTCCGCGGCGCGGGCGAGGTCGGCGCGGACGTGAGCCCGCTCCCACTGCTGCAGCTCCTCGCCGTCGGCGAACCGCCGGCCGGCCAGCGGCCGGTTGCGCGCGGGCAGGTCGAAGCGGTCCGCCGGGTCGGGGACGGCCCGCTCGACCAGCGCGTCCACGCCGCTCGGGTCGGCGGCGAAGCGCTCGGCGAACTGGTCCCACGCCATCCGCGTCCGCTCCGGGTGGGCGCGGAACAGCTCGGTGTAGTGCGCCCAGGCGAGCTCGCGCTCGATGACCGGGGCGAGGTCCGCGCGCAGGTCCAGCCGGCCCGGGCCGAACGCCTCCTCGATCGCCGCCGGGGTGAAGAAGCGCAGGGGGACCGGCGGGCCCGGCCAGACGTAGCCGAGCTTCGACCGGTAGGGCACCCCGCGGCGGGACCCGACGTGCAGCACCGGCTCCTGCCCGGAGGCCAGGTAGCGCAGCCGGCCGTCGTCGCCGCGCTCGAACCGGCCGCCCCGGCCGCTGGTGAGCAGCACGACGAGGTCGACGAACGCCAGCCCGGCGCCGCGCACGAGCACGTCCTCGCCGGGCCGCAGGACCGACAGGTCCAGGTCGGCGGTGTAGCCGGGCGGCACGTAGGTGAGCCCGCGGGCGGCGGCCCAGCGCTCGGTGGCCCGCTCGGCGGCGGAGGGGTCCGCGTCGAGGTGGCCCTGGGCCAGCAGGACCGCGTCGGCGGCGAGCACCCGCCCGTCGGCGAGCACGACGTCGGCGCCGTCGGGCCGGGGCCGCACGTCGACCGCCCGCTGCCGGTGGCGGTGCACCGCGACCTCCGGGGCGCCGGCGGCCACGACCTGCTCGAGGACCCAGCCCAGGTAGGCGTTGACCAGCGGCCGGGACGGGAACGACGTCGGGGCGAGCCGCCGCGCCTCGGCGCCGACCGGATCGGCCTCGGGCAGCGCCCGGCCGACGCGCTCGACCCACTGCCACAGGGTGGTCCCCTCCCCCACCGGGCCGTCGACGACGACCGAGCGGTCGGGCAGCACGGTGACGTCGGCGACGAGGGAGTTGGCCCACAGCAGGCGCGGCTGCTCGGCCCGCCAGACGCGGCCGCCGCCGGGCGGGTGGGGGTCGACCAGGTGGACCTCGAGGGGGCGGCCGCCGCGCAGCCCGGCCGCGTTGGCGACCAGGCGCTCGAGGACACCGACGGCGGTGGGGCCGGCGCCGACGACGCAGAGGACGGCGGGGCGGGGAGGCGGGAGGGGCATCGGAGGAGGGCTCCAGGCCGGGACGACGCGGACAGGGCGGTCGGTCAGCGGGCCCGGCAGAGGGCGCTGCAGGTGCGGCGCAGGTCGATGTGCCGGCGTCGCGACAGGGCCGGTCGGCGCACGTGTCCCCTCCTCTCCTCCTCCTGGGTCAACAGACGGCCGGTCGCCGTGCTTCCCCGGGTCACCGCGGGTCCCCGCAGCCGGCGCCGCGGCCGAGGGCGGCGGCGTCCGCGAGGCGGCGCGGGTCGTCGGCCGGCTGCCAACGGCCGTCGCGGCGCGCGTAGGCCACCCGCGGCCCGGCGGCCAGGAACGCCTCGAGGGCGGCCGGCAGGCGGTCGACGTCGGCAGCGCTGGTGCCCACGCCCACGCTGGCCCGCAGCGCCCCCTCGGGCACGCCCAGCCGGGCGAGCAGCGGGTGGGCGCAGAACCGGCCGTCGCGCACCCCGATGCCGTGCTCGGCCGACAGGTACGCCGCGACCAGGCCCGGGTCGGCGCCGGCCACGGTGAAGGACACGACGCCGGTCGGGTCGGCCGAGTCGGCCCAGATCCGCAGCACGCGCACGCCCGGCAGCGCGGTCAGGCCGTCGACCAGCCGCTCGCGCAGCGCCCGCTCGTGCCGCTCCAGCGCCCCGGCCGGCAGCGCGGCCAGGGTCCGGCACGCCTCGGCCAGCGCCACGGCGCCCAGCACGTTCGGCGAGCCGCCCTCGTGCCGGTGCGGCGCGGGGGCCCACGCGACGTCGTCGACCGTGACGTCGTGCACCGCCCCGCCCCCGGCGAGGTGGGCGGGCGCGGCGTCGAGCCAGTCGCGGCGGCCGACCAGCGCGCCGGTGCCGAACGGGGCGTAGAGCTTGTGGCCGGAGAAGGCCACCCAGTCCGCGCCGGTGGCGGCGAGGGAGAACCGGCGGTGCGGGACCAGCTGGGCGCCGTCGACGGCGACGCGGGTGCCCGCGGCGTGCGCGAGGGCGACCACCTCGTCGAGCGGCAGGGCCTCCCCGGTCACGTTGGACGCGCCGGTGACCGCCAGCAGCACGTGGCGCCCGCGGGCGAGCTCGTCGCCCAGGGCGCGCAGGGTCGCGGTGACCGTGGCCTGCACGGGCAGCACGGTGGCCGGGCCGCGGCGCTGCCAGGGCAGCAGGTCGGCGTGGTGCTCGCAGTCGAGGACGAGCACCGAGGCGCCCGCCGGCACCGCGCCGGCCAGCAGGTTGAGCGCGTCGGTGGTGTGCCGGGTGAGCACGCAGACGTCGTCGGCCCGGGCGCCGACGAAGCCGGCCACGACGGCGCGGGCGGCCTCGTACACGGCGGTGGAGACCTGGGAGAGCCAGCCGGCGCCGCGGTGGACGCTGGCGTAGCGCGGCAGCACCTCGGCCACCCGGTCGGCGACGGCCGGGAGCGCCCGGGTGCTGGCCGCGGTGTCCAGGTCGGCGTAGGGGACGCTGCCGCCGGTCACCAGCGGCACCGGGGTGCCGGCGCCGACGAGCGGCAGCAGGGGCGCCTCCCCCGCGGGCGCGGTGCGGCAGGGTCGGTCGAGGACGGCGCTGGTCATGCGGCACTCCTGGCGGGCCGGGACCCGGAGCGGGTCCGCGCTTGCGGACTGCCGGGCGGCAGCCGCCTGGTCGTCACCCGGGGCACCCCATCGCGGAGGAGGGTTGCCGGCCAGCGAGCCGGGGCTTCGCGCTGGCACTCGTGACCGCGTCCGAGGATGCCAGGCGGCCCGATACCCGTCAAACCCGATCGGCTTGGTGTAGTTCACTGGGCGGCATGGGCACGATCGCCGTCGTCGGCAACCCCAAGCCCCGTTCCCGCACCCGGGCCGCGGCCGAGCTGGTGGTCGAGCGGCTCACCGGCACCCCGCCCGACGTCGTCGTCGACGTCATCGACCTCGGGCCGGGCCTGCTCGGCTGGGGGGACCCGGCGGTCGGCGGGGCGGTCGAGGCGCTGAAGGCCGCCGAGGTCGCCGTCGTCGCCAGCCCGACCTACAAGGCCACCTACACCGGGCTGCTCAAGCTCTTCCTCGACCAGGTCGGCACCGGCGAGCTCGCCGGCGTGGTCGCCGTCCCGCTGATGCTCGGCGGCGGCCCGACCCACGCCCTGGCGCCGGAGCTGCTGCTCAAGCCCGTGCTCGTCGAGCTCGGGGCGACCGCGCCGACCCGGGGCCTGTACCTGGTGGAGAAGAGCTGGGACGACCCGGCGGCGCTGGCGCCGTGGCTGGCCACCGCCGCGCCGCAGGTCGCCGCCGCGCGGCGGGGCTGAGCCGTGGAGGTGCACTGGTTCCTGCCCAGCCGCGGCGACGGCCGGGACGTCGGCCCGGCGACCACCGACCGGGGGCACAACGCGGGGGCGCTGCGCCGGAGGCCGACGCTCCCGTACCTGGCGGCGGTCGCCCAGGCGGCCGAGCAGAGCGGGTTCACCGCGGTGCTCACCCCGACCGGCTCGGGCTGCGAGGACGCCTGGGTGCTGTGCTCGGCGCTGCTGCCGCTCACCTCGCGGCTGGAGTTCCTCGTCGCCTTCCGCCCCGGCTTCGTGCTCCCCACCCTGGCGGCCCAGCAGGCGGCCACCTTCCAGCGGCTGTCCGGCGGCCGGCTGCGGCTCAACGTGGTGACCGGGGGCGACCCGGTCGAGCAGCGGGCCTACGGCGACTTCCTCGGCCACGACGAGCGCTACGAGCGCACCGGTGAGTTCCTCGAGGTGCTCCGCCGCTGCCTGGCCGGGGAGCGGTTCGACCTGGCCGGGCGGCACGTGCGGGTGGAGGGCGCCGGCCTCACCCGGCCCCCGGACGTCGTCCCCCCGGTGTACCTCGGCGGTGCGTCACCGGCCGCCGAGGAGGTGACCGCCCGATGGGTCGACCGCTACCTGCTGTGGGGCGAGCCGCCGGCCATGGCCGCCCCGCGCATCGAGCGGGTCCGGGAGCAGGCCGCACGACACGGGCGCACGCTGCGGTTCGGCGTGCGCCTGCACGTGGTCAGCCGCGACACCCCCGAGCAGGCCTGGGCCGAGGCCGACCGGATGCTCGCCGGGATGCCGCGATCGGCGATCGCGGCCACCCAGGAGCGCTTCGCCCGGATGGACTCGGTCGGCCAGGCGCGGATGACCTCCCTGCACGGCGGCCGGGCCGGCGACGGCGCCCGCTCCCTGGAGGTGGCGCCCAACCTGTGGGCCGGCATCGGCCTGGTGCGGGAAGGCGCGGCCACCGCACTGGTGGGCAGCCACGAGCAGGTCGCCGAGCGGCTCGCCGAGTACGCCGCCCTCGGCCTCGACGAGTTCGTCCTGTCCGGCTACCCGCACCTGGAGGAGGCGTGGCGGGTCGGCGAGGAGCTGCTGCCCCTCCTCGCCGCCCGCTAGGCCTGTCCCAGCGGCGCGAGGCCGAGGTGCTCGCGCAGCGTCGTCCCCTCGTAGTCGGCGCGGAAGACGCCCCGCTCCTGCAGCAGCGGGACGACCGAGTCGACGAAGGGGTCCAGCCCGCCGGGCACCAGGTGCGGCACGAGGATGAACCCGTCGGCCGCGTCGGACTGCACGAGGTCGTCGATCTGCTCGGCCACCGTCTGCGCACTGCCGATGAACGACTGCCGGCTCTGCACCTCGGTCATCAGCTCGCGGATCGAGTAGCCCTTCTCCGCGGCGAGCTCGCGCCACTGCCGCGCGGTGGCCAGCGGGTCGCGGTACATGCGCACCTGAGCCCGCCCCTGCGCGACGTGGGTCTCCCCCACCAGCGGGTCGACGTCGGGCAGCGGGCCGTCGGGGTCGAGGGCGGACAGGTCGCGGTTCCACACCTGCTCGAGGAACCGCAGCGCCGTCTGCCCGGACACCTGCTGGCGGCGGATCTCGTGGGCCAGCTCCGCGGCCTCGGCATCGGTGTCCCCGACGACGAAGGTGGCCGCCGGGAGGATGAGCAGCTGGTCCGGCGTGCGCCCGTACCTCCCCAGCCGGCCCTTGACGTCGCGGTAGAACGCCTGGCCGGCCTCCTTGGCACCGTGCCGGCTGAAGATCGCGTCGGCCGACGACGCGGCGAACTCCCGGCCCTCCTCGGAGTCCCCCGCCTGGAAGACCACCGGCCGGCCCTGCGGGCTGCGCGGGACGGAGAACTGCCCGGCGATGTCGAAGTGCGCGTCGGAGTGCGCGAACGCGCCCGGGTGCGGGTCGCGCAGGAAGACGCCGGACTCCCTGTCGGCCACGATCTCGTCGCCGCGCCAGGAGTCGAACAGCTCCCACGTCGTCTGCAGGAACGTGCGGGCCCGGTCGTAGCGCTGGTCCTGCGGCAGGAACCCGCCGCGGCGGAAGTTCTCGCCGGTGAAGGCGTCCCACGACGTGACGACGTTCCAGGCGGCGCGCCCGCCGGTGAGGTGGTCGAGGCTGGCGAACTGGCGGGCCACCTCGACGGGCTCGTTGAACGTCGAGTTGATGGTCCCGGTCAGGCCCAGCCGCTCGGTGACCGCGCCGAGGGCGGCCAGCACGGTGAACGTGTCCGGCCGGCCGACGACGTCGAGGTCGTAGATGGACCCGTTCTGCTCGCGCAGCCGCAGCCCCTCGGCGAGGAAGAGGAAGTCGAACTTCCCCCGCTCGGCGGTCTGCGCGAAGTGGACGAACGAGCTGAACTCGATCTGGCTGCCCGATGCCGGGTCACTCCACACGGTGGTGTTGTTGACGCCCGGGAAGTGCGCGGCGAGGTGCACCTGCTTGGTCACGGTCGTTCCCCTCAGGCGACGGTGGCGTAGCGGTTGGTGGGCCGCGGCAGGCCGAGCAGCCCACGCAGCGTCGTCGCCCCCGTGCCGGTCGGGTAGGCGGTCCGGAAGGCACCGCGGCGCTGCAGCTCGGGCACCAGGCCGCGGGTGATCGCGGTGAGGTCGTGCGGCAGCGCGCCCGGACGCAGCCGGGCGCCGGTGAGCCCCGCGGCAGCCCACTCCTGCAGCAGGTCGGCCAGCTCCGCCGGCGTGCCGGTGACGACCAGCGCGTCGCTGCGGTACTCCGCGCCCGCCCGCTCGTCGAGGCGCTCCTTGCGCGCCCGGGCGGCGGCCGCGTCGTCGTCGAGGAAGACGACGACGTCGCCGAGCACGTGCACCCGCTCCCCGGCGCGGCCCGCGGCCGCCTGCGCCCGGCGCACCTCGGCCACGATTCCTCGGGCGTCGTCGGCGTCCCGCGGCGTGACGAAGCCGAGGTCGGCCGAGGAGCCGACCAGCTCGTAGGGGATGCGCTGGTGCGCCAGCGCCGCGACCGGCGGCTGGCCCTGCGGCGGCCGCGGGGTGATCGAGGGGCCCTTGACCGAGAAGAACCGGCCCGTGAAGTCGACGTAGTGCAGCTTGTCCCGGTCGACGAACCGGCCGGTGGCGACGTCGCGGATCTCCGCGTCGTCCTCCCAGCTGTCCCAGAGCCGGCGGACCACCTCGACCCAGTCGGCGGCCTCGGCGAAGGCGTCGCGCAGCACCTGCTGCACCGCCGGGTCGTGGCGGTCGACGCCGGTCAGCTCCGGGAACGAACGCCGGCCGACCAGCCGCGCCTCGTGCTGCGCCAGCGACACCTGCACCCGCACGCCGGCGCGGCCACCGCTCACGAAGTCGAGGGTGGCGATCGCCTTGGACAGGTGGAACGGCTCGGTGTGCGTGACCACCGCGGTCGGCACCAGCCCGATGTGGCGGGTCAGCGGCGCGATGCGCGCGGCGACGAGGACGGCGTCGAGGCGGCCGCGCACCCGGTCGGTGCGGTCGTCGGGCCGGAACCGGTCGTCGGACTGCAGCGCGAGCGAGTCCTCGATGGTGACCAGGTCGAGCAGGCCGGCCTCGGCCTCGCGGACGAGGTCGGTCCAGTAGCCGGGGGTGAGGAGCTCGGCCGGGCGGGCGTCGGGCTCGCGCCAGGCGGCGGGGTGCCAGCCGGCGCCGTCGAGAGCGACGGCGAGGTGGAGCGGTTCGGTCACGGGGACGGGTCCTCCCGGGTCGGTGGTGGTCAGCCGGCGGCGTGCGCGGCGAGCTGGAGGGCGGGGACGCCGGGCTGTCCCAGCGCGAGGTCGGCGAGCACCCGGCCGACGGCGGGCGCGGACTTGAGGCCGTGGCCGCTGAACCCGGCGCCGACGACGACCGGTCCCACCCGGTCGAGGACGAACTCGCCGGTGGCGGTGCTGGTGTAGGTGCAGCTGACCGGCTCGGCGGAGTCGGGGTCGAGCCCGGGCAGCCAGCGGCACACGTACTCCTGCAGCCGGGCCAGCCGTGCGGGGTCGGGGCGGCGGTCCCGGGTGCCGGGCGTGCACACCGCGCCCGAGCCGTGGAAGCCGACCTTGACGCCGTCGCCGGGGCTGGCCAGGCCGTAGACCCCGGCCGGCCAGCCCTCGGCGGGGTCGGGGTCGCTGGTGAACGACGGCCAGACCAGGTCCGCCGACAGCGCGCGGAAGTGCGCCGGCTGCTCCTCGGTGACGCGCAGCGGCGGCACCGGGAACGCCGGGCCGAGGACCTCCGGGGTCCAGGCGCCGGCGGTCACGACGGCGACCCGGGCGCGCACGTCGCCGCCGGCGGCCTGGCGGACCCGGACGCCGTCGCCGTCGGGCAGCACCGCGGTGACCCGGCGGTGGTGCCCGACGACGGCGCCGTGCGCGGCGGCCGCCTCCTGCAGCGCGGCGACGGCGGCGTCGGCGTCGACCCGGCCGGCGGTGTGCGGCTCGTGCAGCACGGGGCCGGGGAAGCGCAGCCCGGGCCAGCGCCGCGCGGCCCCCGCGGCGGGGAGCCACTCGTGCTCCACGCCGGCGCGCTGCATCGCCGTCGCCACCCCGCGCAGCCGCGCCTGGCCCGCGGGGGCCGCGGTGGCGACCCCGGGTCCCGGGTGGAGCACGCGCCGGCCGGTCTCGTCCTCGAGCTCGGCCCACCGCCGCCGCGCCTCGGCGACCAGCGCCTGGTGGTGCCGCTCGGCGTAGGTGCTGCGGTAGATGCGGGCGCGGCCGTGCGAGGCGCCGAGGTCGTGCCCGGGGCCGAACTGCTCGAGCAGGACGACGTCGCGGCCGCGGCGTGCCAGCGACCAGGCGGCCGCCGAGCCCATCACGCCGCCGCCGACCACCACGACGTCGGTGCGGCGCGGGGTGCCCACCTGCGTCACGATGCCACCTGCGCCCCGACCACCGGGACGTCGACCACCGACACGTCGACCGCCGGTACGTCGGCCCGGGCCGGCGCCGCGCAGGCCGAGGTGCCGACGATGACGGAGAGCACCAGCGCGGTGCGCACCGGCAGGGCGGGGACGGGGTCCGGACGGGGACGGCGGCGGGGACCGCGCGAGGGGGTGCCCACGGGTGCGCTCAGTCCTCGGCCGGCAGGCCGGGCGGGTTGGTCTCGGCGCGCTCGATCGCCTCGCTGGTGAGGCCCCACCGCTCGAGGACCTCCGCGTAGCTGCCGTCGTCGATGGCGGCGTTGAGCGCGGCGGTGACCGCAGGCGCGAGGCCGTTGCCCTTGGCGGTCGCGACGGCGATCTGCGCGGTCTGCGGCCAGCCGCCGTTGACCGTGCCGACCACCTCGAACTCGTCCGGGGAGACGGCGGCCTTGTAGGCGGCGGTGGCGTTCGGGCCGAAGGTCAGGTCCAGCCGGCCTGACTGCAGCGCCAGGGTGGTGTCGCCGTCGTTCTCGAAGTACTGGACGACGACCGGCTCGAGGCCGGCCGCCCGGTTCTGCTCGTCCCAGGCCAGCAGGATCTTCTCCTGGTTGGTGCCCGACCCGACCGCGATGGTCAGGCCGGCGACGTCGGCCGGCTCGTCGACGACCAGGCCGGAGCCGGTGCGCGCCTGGAAGGCGAGCTCGTCGACGCGGTAGGAGGAGAAGTCGAACAGCTCCTTGCGCTCCTCGGTCACCGTGACGTTGGCGATCGTGACCTCCACGTCCCCGGACTGGGTGGCCAGCGGCCAGTTGGACCAGTCCGTGGTCACCAGCTCCAGGTCCAGCCCGAGGCCGTCGGCGACGAGCTGGGCGATGTCGGGCTCGTTGCCGATGACCGTCGCGTTGTCGTCGGCCAGGAAGCTCAGCGGCGCGGTGAAGGCGCCGACGGCGACGGTCAGGACGCCGTCCTCGGCGACCTGCGGCGGCAGCAGGGCGACCGCCTCGTCGCTCTCGGTCGTGCGCACGCGGTCCTGCTCGGGGCTGGTGTCCACTGCCAGCGCGCTGCTGCCGGTGTCCTCCTCCGCGCGGGCCTCCTCGATGTCCGCGGCGCTGCTGCAGGCGCTCAGCGCGAGGAGGGAGGCAGCGGCCAGGGCGGTGGCGAGCGGGACTCGTCGGGTACGGGCGATCACGGTCGTTCTCTCTTCCGGCAGGGGCACGCGGGCGCGTGCCGGCGACGGGCGGCGCGCGCTGCGCCGTCCGGGGGTGGGGACGGGGAGGGTCAGAGGACCTGCGCGAGGAAGGCGCGGGTCCGTTCGTGCGCGGGGTGGTCGAGCACCTGCTGCGGCGGGCCGGCCTCGACGATGCGGCCGTCGGCCATGAAGACCACCCGGTCGGCGGCCCGGCGGGCGAAGCCGACCTCGTGGGTGACGACGATCATCGTGGTGCCGCCGCGGGCGAGGTCCTCGATGACGCGGAGCACCTCGCCGACGAGCTCGGGGTCCAGCGCCGAGGTGGGCTCGTCGAACAGCAGCACCGCCGGGTGCATGGCCAGGGCCCGGGCGATCGCGACCCGCTGCTGCTGCCCGCCGGACAGCTGCCGGGGGTGGGCCCCGGCCCGGTCGGCGAGGCCCACGCGGGCGAGCAGCTCGCGGGCCTCGGCCTCGACCTCGGCGCGCGGCCGGCCCTGCGCCGAGACCGGCGCCTCCACCACGTTCTCCAGCGCGGTGAGGTGCGGGAACAGGTTGAAGGACTGGAAGACGAACCCGAACCGGGTGCGCTGCCGGAGCAGGTCCTTCTCCTTGAGCTCGTGCAGGGTGTCGCCCCGGCGGCGGTAGCCGACGAGCTCGCCGTCGAGGGCGACGAAGCCGCGGTCGACCTTCTCCAGGTGGTTGATGCTGCGCAGCAGCGTCGACTTGCCCGACCCGGAGGGCCCGAGGACGACGGTGACCGTGCCGGGCTGGACGACCAAGTCGACGCCGTGCAGCACCTCGACGCCCGCGTAGGACTTGTGCACGCCGTGGACCTCGACCCGCCCGCGGCGGGCGGCGACCGTGGTCACCGGGACACCTCGCGGGCCGGACGGACGCGGGCGAGGCCCGCGGTCAGGTTGGCGCGCAGTCGCTGCAGCGGCGTCGGGGGCAGGGTGCGGAGGGCGCCGCGGGCGTAGTACCGCTCCACGTAGTACTGGACGACCGTGACGACCGTGGTGAGGACGACGTACCAGACGGCGGCCACCAGGAGCATCGGCAGCACCCGCTGGGTGCGGCCGTAGATCACGCTGACGGTGTAGAAGAGCTCGCCGAGCGCCAGGACGTAGACGATCGAGGTGCCCTTGAACAGGCCGATCACCTCGTTGACCGCCGTCGGCACGATCGAGCGCATCGCCTGCGGGAGGACGATGCGGGTGGTCTGCCGGCGCTTCGGGATGCCGAGCGAGGCGGCGGCCTCCAGCTGGCCCTGGTCGACGCTGAGGATCCCGGCCCGGACGATCTCCGCCGAGTAGGCCGCCTGGTGCAGGGCCAGGCCCAGGACGGCCGCGCCGAACTTGTCGATCAGCGAGAGCGTCTCGACGCTGGCGAACGACGGGCCGAACGGGATGCCGACGTCCAGCGACCGGTAGAGGTAGGCGAGGTTGTACCAGAGCAGCAGCTGCAGGATCAGCGGCACCGAGCGGAACACCCAGGTGTAGCCCCAGCTGACCGCCTGCAGCAGGGGCGAGCGGGACAGCCGCATGAGCGCCAGCACCGTCCCGAGCGCGAAGCCCAGCACGGCGGTGATCAGCGTCAGCTGCACCGTCGTCCAGACGCCGCGGACGATCGACTCCTCGGTGAGGTAGGCGCCGACGACGTCCCACTCCCACCGGGGGTTGGTCACCAGCGAGTTGACGACCATCGCGAGGAGGACGGCGACGACCGCGGTGGCCACCCAGCGCGCCGGGTGCCGGGCGGGCACGACCCGCAGCCGGTCGTAGGGCGTCCCGCCCGCCGGTGGCGCGGCGGTGTCGGAGCGGGGCAGCAGGGTGGTCACGCCCCACCTCCCGGCAGCTGCTTGTCGAACGCGTACACGCGCTCGGCGACGGGCAGCCGGCTCAGCACGGCCAGGTCGGTGGGACGGGGCACGGCCGGGTCGAACAGCGGGGTCCAGCCGGCCGTCAGGTACAGCGCCTTGGCCTCGGGCTGGCGCGGGCCGGTGGTGAGGAACAGGCGCGAGTAGCCGCGTGCCGCCGCGCGCGTCTCGAGCTCGGCGAGCACCTGCCGCGCCAGGCCGCGGCGGCGGTGGGTGGCCGCCGTCCACATGCGCTTCACCTCGGCGGTGCCGGGGTCGGCGTGCCGGCGGTAGGCGCCACCGGCGACGGGTGTGCCGCCGGCCAGCAGGAGCACCAGCTCGCCGTCGGGCGGCAGGAACTCCTCGACCGGGTAGCGGGTCAGCTCCTCGTGGGCACCGCCGAACAGGTCGCCGTAGCGGGCGTCGTACTCGGCGGCGAGCTCGGCGAACAGGGGCGCGGCCAGGGGGTCGTCGGGGTGGACGGAGGCCACCTCGAGCGGTGGTGCGGACATGACGGAGCTCCTGACAGGAACAGGTGAGGGTGTGGCCGTCCTGCAGGGCCCCGCTGCGAGCGTGCGAGCAGCGGGGGGCAGGAGGGTCCTTCTACGGTCGGGAGGTCAGGAGGTCAGCGACAGAGCGCGCTGTCGGTGCGGTGCAGGTCGACGGTCGGTCGGCCGACCAGGTCGAGCGAGAGGGCGCGCACGCTGCTCGTGCTCCCGTGTCCCACGGCTGGGCTCCTCTGTCGGGCCCCGGGAGGGGCGGCTGGACTTGCGGGGCGCACGGTGCGCACCCGCCTGGTCGTCACCCGGGGCACCCCGTCCCAGCGGAGGGTTGCCGGTCAGCGAGCCGGGGCTTGACGCTGACGCTCTGGACCTGCGCGCCAATCTAGGCGCCGCCGGTAATCCCGTCAATTCCCATCGACTTGGTGCAGATCGGACCGGCCCACGGTGGCCCTCCGCGGCGCACACCCCCTGCCAACGGCCCACGAGGACCTCGCCCCGTGGTCAGTCGGCGTGGGTGCCGAGCGTCAGACCGCGATGCCGACGAGCTTGGTGTCGAGGTACTCGTCGATGCCCTCGTAGCCGCCCTCACGCCCCAGCCCGCTGGCCTTGACGCCGCCGAAGGGAGCGGCGGCCGACGTCGGGTTGATGTCGTTGACGCCCACCATCCCGAAGCGCAGCTTCTCGGTCACCCGGATCGCGGTGGACAGGTCGTTGGTGTAGACGTACGCGGCCAGGCCGTACTCGGTGTCGTTCGCTCGCGCGACGACCTCGTCCTCGTCGTCGAACGGGGTGACCGCGGCGATGGGGCCGAAGGTCTCCTCGCGGGAGACGAGCATGTCCGGCGTCACGTCGGCCAGCAGCGTGGGCGAGAAGAAGGTCGTGCCGGCGAGCCCCTCGACCTGCAGCCGCTCGCCCCCGGCGACGACCCGGGCGCCGCGGGTCCGGGCGTCGTCGACCTGCGCCTCCATCTTGGCGACGGCGCGCTCGTCGATCAGCGGGCCGACGGAGATGCCCTCCTGGTCGCCGCGACCGACCCGCAGCGCCGCGATCCGCTGCTCGAGGGTGGCGACGAAGGTGTCGTAGAGGGAGCGGTGGACGTAGATGCGGTTCGGGCTGATGCACGCCTGGCCGGTGTTGAGGAACTTGACCAGCGCGGCCCCCTTGGCCGCCCGCACCGGGTCCGCGTCACCGAAGACGATGAACGGCGCGTGCCCGCCCAGCTCCACCGAGACCCGCTTGAGCGTGGCGGCGGCCTTCGCCACCAGCACCTTCCCGACGGCGGTGGAGCCGGTGAAGGTCAGCTTTCGGACCACCGGGGAGTCCAGCAGCGCGTCACCGACCTCCGCCGGGCGGCTGGTGGTGACCATGTTGACCACCCCGGCGGGCAGCCCCGCGTCGACGAGCACCTGCACGGTCGCCACCGCGCAGAGCGGGGTCTGCTCGGCGGGCTTGAGCACCGAGGTGCACCCGGCGGCGACGGCGGGGGCGAGCTTGCGGGTGAGCATCGAGACCGGGTAGTTCCACGGCGTGATGGCCGCGACCACGCCGACCGCCTGGCGCATCGTCACGAACCGCTGGTCGGCCCGCGCCGAGGGGATCGTGACACCCCCGACGCGCTTGGCCTCCTCGGCGAACCAGGCCAGGAAGTCCGCCGCGTAGGCGACCTCGTTCATCGCCGCCTTGAGCGGCTTGCCCTGCTCACGGGTCATCAGCGCGGCCAGGTCCCTGCGCCGCTCCCGCATCAGGGCGTCGGCCCTCGCGAGGACCGCCGCGCGCTCGTAGGCGGTCGCGCCCGACCAGGCCGGCAGCGCTCGCTCCGCGGCGGCGATCGCGGCGGCGGTGTCGGTCCGGTCGCCGTCGCTCGCCCGGCCCAGGACCTCGCCGGTGGCCGGGTTCGTGACGGGGAACGTCGCGCCGCCGTCGGCGGGGCGCCACTCCCCGTCGACGTGGATCGTGCGACCTGGCTCCTGCGTCATGGCGCCCACCTCACTGGCTGACCGATCCGAGGACCGGGGGTCGGGTCCGCGGCGCCGTTCCGCCGCCGGGCGATGGTGTCACCCGCGGACCGGGCGCCCACCCCTCCCGGGTGTCGGTCAGCGGCGGAAGGGGCCGTACGAGCCGGTGAACACGACGGGGTGCGGGAGGCCGGGCTCGGCCCCGTCGCCCGCGACGGCGGCCTCGCCGCCCACGCCGAGCAGGGTGCGGGTCACCGCCTGGGTGCTGTCGAGCAGGTCGTCGAGGGCGCGGGTGAGGTGCACGGCGGTGACCCGGTCGAGCGGGTCCTGCTCGTGCAGCGCCTCCAGGACGGCGCGGCGCAGCAGCTCCTTGAGGAACGACGCCGTCACGCCCTCGGTGCGGTCGACGGCGCCGGTGACGTCGTCCTCCGACAGCTGCAGCGGCACGGCGCGGCCGTAGAGCTCCAGCAGCCGGCGGCGGGCCGCAGCGTCGGGCAGGTCGACGTCGACGGCGACGTCGATGCGCCCGGGCCGCGCGGCCAGGGCCGGCTCGAGCAGGTCGGCCCGGTTGGTGGTCAGGACGAAGAGCAGGTCGGCGTCCGGGGCGGCGCCGTCCATGGCGTCGAGCAGGTCGAACAGCACGGGGCTGCCGCCGGGGCCGAAGGAGCGGTCCATGGCGACGAGGTCGACGTCCTCGAGCACCACCACGGCCGGCTGCAGGTCGCGGGCCAGGTCGGTGATCGAGCCGACCATGCCGAGCGACCGCCCGGTGAGCAGCAGCCGGGTGTAGCCCTCCATCCGGCCCAGCAGGTAGCGCACGGTGTGGGTCTTGCCGGTGCCCGGCGGTCCGTAGAGGAGCAGGCCGCGCTTGAGGTGCTGCCCCGCCGCGCGCAGGCCCGCGCGGTGCGCGGCCACGCCCAGGGCGTGCCGCTCGACGCGGTCGAGGACGGCGGCGGGCAGCACGACCTCGTCGCGGTGCAGCTCCGGCGGGTCGAGGAAGGTGAGCACGACCTGGCCCATCGGCCCCTGGGTGACCTCGACCAGCCGGCCGCGGTACACGTTGAGCTCGCGGCGCAGCCGGTCGATCTCGGCCAGCACAGCCTGCGCCTGCTGCACCGGCAGCCCGGCGACCTCGACGCGCAGCCGCGGCTCGTGCTCGCTCGGCCCCTGTACGAGCAGTACGTACCGGCCGGCGTCGTCGGTGACCAGCAGCAGGGCCGTGCGCAGGCAGGCCAGCGTGGAGTCCGGGCCGTTCGGCAGGTCGACCACGGAGGGAGCGCTCAGGCGCACCGGGGGCAGTCCCTCGCCGGTCATCAGCTGCTGCAGGTCGATCCCGGCGTAGTGCGGCGGGAGCACCACGCCGCGCACCTCCACCGAGCGCCCGCCGGTCGCGGTCCAGGCGTCGAGGGCGGTCTGCAGGTTGACGTGCTCGAGGGGCGGGAGCTCCCGTGCGACCACCGACTGCTGCAGGCGCTCGGGACCCAGCGTCTCCTGCACCAGCGTGACGACCTCGTTGCGCGCTCCCTCCCCGGTGAGGTGCAGCCAGTCGAGCAGCGACCGCAGCCCCGCGGCGAACTCCCTGGCCTCGGTCTGCGATGCCTCGTTCGCCACGGCGCTCCCTGCTCCCGGTCGGTCGGACGTAGCGGCGGAGCGTAGCGATCACCGCACTGCTGCGCTGCTGCACGGGGACCCGTCCGGCACTAGGTGCGGGATGCGCTGCCGCTCCCGGTGGACCGGTCGCGCTCGGCGGACGGGCTCGGGCCCCACCGAGCAGTCGCGGTCGGTGGGCACGGCGTGCCCGTGCGGGTCACCGACCACGACTGCTCACCCGGCCGGTGGTGTCCCGTCCGCCCACGTGTGCGCGCCCCCGGCTGCCCGGGTCAGGCCAGGAAGGACTCCCAGCCGCCGGCGGGGGCCGTGCCGACCGGCAGCGTCCGCAGCCGGTCCAGGACGGCGGGGTCCTGCACGTCCAGCCAGTCCACGAGCTGGCGGAAGGACACCAGCCGCACCTCGGGCCGGCCGGCGACGGCCCGCAGCGTCTCCTCGACCGCGTCCATGTAGATGCCGCCGTTCCACTGCTCGAAGTGGTTGCCGATGAACAGCGGCGCCCGGTTGGTCGTGTAGGCCCGCTCGAACCCGGCGAGGTAGGCCTCCAGGGCCTGCTGCCGCCAGGTGCCGTGCATCGCCGGGTCGCCGGCGGTGTCCCCGCGGGTCTGCTGGAACATGATGTTGTAGTCCATGGCGAGCACGCTGGAGCCCCTCGCCGGGAAGGGCACCGACGGCAGCGGGAGGTCCCACAGGCCGAGCTGCTTCCCGGGCCACACCTGCGACCCCCCGGGTGAGCTGGCGTCGTAGCGCCACCCGAGCGCGGCGGCGCTCGGCAGCAGGGCGTCCTGGCCCTGCAGGCACGGGGTGCGGCCCCCGACCAGCTCGACGTCGTAGTCGAAGGGCAGCGGCGGCAGGTCGCCGCGGCCCGTCGTGGTCTTCCAGGTCTGCACGAACCGCTTGGCCTGGGCGATCTCGCTGGTCCAGTCCTCCGGCGACCAGAGCCGGACGCCGTCCTCGCCGCAGAAGTGGCCGTTGAAGTGGGTGCCGATCTCGTGCCCGTCCAGCCAGGCGAGGCGCACCTCGGCCACGGTGTCGAGCACCTCCTGCGTCGACAGGAAGCCGATGTCGGAGGCCCCGACGGGGTGCCGCGGCGGCGCGTACTGCATCCGCTGCTCCGCGGGCAGCGCGTACAGCCCGGTGAGGAAGAAGGTCATCGACGCGCCGAGCTCCTGCGCGAGCTGCCGGAACCGGGGGAACTGACCGGTGGCGAGGTTGGCCGCGCCGTCCCAGGAGAACACGACGAACTGCGGCGGCCGCTCGCCCGGCGCCAGCTTCTGGGGAACCGGCTGGTGGGGCTGGGGACCGGTGTCGGCGGTCGAGCCGTCACCGATCAGCCGGGGCTCCGGTGCCGGCGGGGGGACGGGCTCCGGCGCGGGGACGGGCGGCGGCGGCGCAGGGGTGGTCGCGGGTGCGGAGGTCGTCGCCGCGGCCTTCGTGAACGAGCGCTCCGCGGCGCGGCAGCCGCCCGCGGCCAGCAGCGACGCCCCGGCCCAGCCCAGCAGGGCGCGCCGCCTCAGTTCCCGCACGGGTCGTTCCCGGTGGTGCGCACGACGTCCCCCCAGCACACAGGCCCCCGTGCCCACGCCACCCGCCGTCAGGGTGACCGGACGCACCGTAGCGGCACCTGGCCCGTTCCGGGACTCCCGCGACGCCCGGTTAGCGTGCCGGTCATGGAGCACACCGGGGTGCAGACCACCCGCGTCGGCGACGTCGAGCTGGCCTACGAGACCTTCGGCTCGCCCGAGGACACACCGCTGCTGCTGGTCATGGGCCTGGCCACGCAGATGATCGGCTGGCCCGACGAGTTCTGCCGGATGCTGGCCGACCGCGGCCTGCACGTCGTCCGCTTCGACAACCGCGACATCGGCCTGTCCACCCACCTCGACGCCGCCGGCGCGCCCGACGTGCTCGCCGTCATGGGCGGTGACCACTCGCGGGTCGCCTACCGCCTCGCCGACATGGCCGAGGACACCGCCGGCCTGCTCGACGCCCTCGGCCTCGGCAGCGCGCACGTGGTGGGGGCCTCGATGGGCGGGATGATCGCCCAGGCGCTGGCGATCCGGCACCCGGAGAAGGTGCGCAGCCTGACCTCGATCATGTCGACCACGGGCGACCCGGCCGTCGGCGCGCCCGCGGAGGCCGCGCTCGGCGTGCTGCTCGCCCCGCCGGCGACCGACCGGGAGTCCGCGGTGCAGCGCGCCGTCGACACCTACCGGGTCATCGGCTCCCCCGGCTTCGAGTTCGACGAGTCCGGGTTGCGGGAGCGGGCCGGGCTCTCCTTCGACCGCGCGTACAACCCCGCGGGGGTGGCCCGCCAGCTCGCCGCGATCCTGGCCAGCCCCGACCGCACCGCCGACCTCGCGCGGGTCGCCGTGCCCACCCTCGTCGTGCACGGCGCGCAGGACGCGCTGGTGAACGTGTCCGGCGGCCGGGCGACGGCGGCGGCGATCCCGGGCGCCGAGCTGCTGGTGGTCGAGGGCATGGGCCACGACCTGCCGCGCGCGGTGTGGCCGCAGCTGGTCGACCGGATCGGCGCGCTGGTCGACCGGGTCGAGCGGGCCTGAGCCGCGCCGGGGCCCCGCTGCGACGGCGGGGCCCCGGTGCCGGGCTCAGCTGGTGAGCATGCCGCCCTCCACCGGGATCGTCGTCCCGGTGACGTAGCCGCCGGCGTCGCTGACGAGGAACACCAGCGCCGCGGCGAGCTCCATCGGGTCGCCGGCGCGGCCGGCGAGCACCCGGCCCATCTGCTGGTCGAGGTAGCCCTCGGGGTACTGGTCGGTCATCTCCGAGGCGAAGAAGCCCGGGGCCAGCGCGTTGACCCGGATGCCCTTGCGCCCGGTCCACTGCTGGGCGAGGTCGCGGGTCAGCCCGATCAGCCCGGCCTTGCTGGCCGCGTAGGCCGCCTGGGGCAGCCCGGCGGTGGTCAGGCCCAGCACGCTGGAGATGTTCACGATCGAGCTACCCGGCTGCATCACCCGGCCGCAGGCCTGCGCCATCCAGTAGCAGCCGTTGAGGTTGACGTCGATGACCGCGCGGAACTCCTCGGGCTTCTCCCGGGTGGCCGGCGCGGCGGTGCCGATGCCGGCGTTGTTGACCAGCACGTCGACCCGGCCGAACTCGGCCATCGTGGCGTCGACGAGCGCCTGGCAGTCCTCCACCCTCGCCACGTCGGTGCGCACGGTGATCGCCCGCCGCCCGGCGGCCTCGACCGCCTCCCTGGTGGCGCCCATCTTCTCCTCGCGCCGTGCGCCGAGGGCGACGTCGGCCCCCGCCTGCGCCAGGGCCCGGGCGAACACCACGCCGAGTCCCGACGACGCCCCCGTCACGATCGCCACCCGGCCGTCGAGCCGGAACATGTCCAGCACGGTCCTGTCCGCTGCACCGCTGTCCGCTGCACCGCTGTCCGCCACGCCGCTCTCCCCTCCCGCTGCTGCACCGTCCCCGGGACCGTAACCGGCTGTGTGGTGGGTCACCCGGCGGGTAGGCACCCCCCGGTCGAGAGGAGGCCGGGCCATGACGTCGGGGAAGCAACCCGAGGCGCCGCTGTGGCGGCAGGCGTTCGACGCCGCCGAGAAGCGGGTGACCCCGCACGCCGAGAACCTGGTGCGCACGCCCGGTTTCGCCACCGGCGTCGCCCTGCTGCGGCGTGCGCAGAACGCGGCGAGGGACACCGCGCGGGGGGTGTCGGCCCGCGCCTGGCACCTGGTCAACCTGCCCGCCGGCACCGACCTCGCCCGGCTGCGCGCGCAGATCGGCGCCCTCGACCGCGAGGTGCGGCGCCTGACCGTCCAACTGGAGACCGAGCGCCGCGCCCGCGCGGCCGCCGAGACGACCCCGGAGGAGCCCGATGCCGACGGTGCCCAGCCCGCAGGCGGTCCTCGACCGCGTCCGTCGCGACGTGGAGCGCAACGCCCTCCGCGCGCGTAACGGCATCAAGCTCGTCGCCGGGGTCGACCGCCCGGGCGTCGGGCTGACGCCGAAGGACGTCGTCTGGGAGCGCGGCCGCACCCAGCTGTGGCACTACCGCAGCGACCGGGTGCGGTACTCCCCGCCGCTGCTCATCGTGTTCAGCCTGGTCAGCCGCAGCTACATCCTCGACCTGACCCCGGGCAACTCGTTCATCGAGCAGCTCGTCGACGCCGGCTTCGACGTGTACATGGTCGACTGGGGCGAGCCCGACGAGCGCGACGCGCAGAACCGGCTCGAGGACTACGTCGACGACTACGTCCCCGCCGCGGTGGAGCGGGTGCGGGAGATCTCCGGCGCCGAGCAGGTCAACCTCTTCGGCTACTGCTTCGGCGGCGACCTGTCGCTGCTGTACGCCGCCCACCACCCCGACGCGCCGCTGCGCAGCCTCAGCGTGCTCGCCACCCCGGTCGACTTCACGCAGATGGGCCCGATGGCCGACGTCTTCCGCGGCGGCCTGGAGGTCGACGACGTCCTCGACGAGGACGGCAACGTGCCGCCGCGGGTCGTCGTCCAGGGCTTCAAGACGCTCACCCCCACCGCCGAGGTCACCCGGTACGTGACGCTGTGGGAGCGACTGTGGAGCGACGAGTACGTCTCGGCCTACCAGGCGATGACCGGCTGGTCCGACGACCACATCCCGTTCCCGGGCGCCGCCGCCCGCGAGACGGTGCAGATGCTCGTCCGCGACAACGGGATGGTCACCGACCGGCTGACCGTGGGCGGTGACCGGGTGCACCTGTCCGACATCCGGGTGCCGTTCCTGACCGTCCGCGCCGACCGCGACCACATCGTCCCGCCCGACGCGACCGCGCCGCTGATCGACCTGGTCGGCTCGGAGGACAAGCACGAGCTGCGGTTGAACGCCGGCCACATGGGCCTGGTGGTCGGCCGGACGGCGGCGCGGACGACGGTGCCGGAGATCATCGGCTTCCTGCGCACGCGCAGCGAGGAGAGCGCGCCCGCCCGGGCGGCGGGGCAGGAGGGATGAGCGTGGAGGTCGTCGAGCTGGGACCGGCGCACGCCGAGGCGCTGCTGCGGTTCTTCGGGAGCCTGCCGGAGGGGGACCTGACCTTCATCGAGGAGGAGGTCACCGACCCCGCCGTCGTCCGGTCGTGGGCCGACGGCGCCGGGGGCGGACGGCGCTTCGTGGCGATGGACGGCGACGAGGTCGCGGGCTACGTCGCCGTCCGCCCGCTGCCGGGCTGGTCCGCGCACGTCGGCGAGGTGCGGCTGGTCGTGTCCCCCACCCGGCGCGGCTCGGGCCTGGGCCGGGGGCTGGCCCGGCAGGCGCTGGTGACGGCGGTCGGCGACGGGCTGGCCAAGCTCGTCGTGGAGGTCGTCGCCGAGCAGGGCGCGGCGCTGGCGCTGTTCACCGACCTGGGCTTCACGGGGGAGGCGCTGCTGCGCGACCACGTGCGCGACCGCGAGGGCAACCTGCGCGACCTCATGGTGCTGGCCCACCACGTCGACGAGACCTGGGCCGGCATGGCCACCGTCGGGCTGCCCGAGGCGCTGGGCGAGGACCTGAGCTGAGCTGGTTCCCCGACGTCAGCTCCCGGGCGCACCGGGTCGCGCCACGCCCGGGGGCCGGCCGCCGGCGAGCGGAGGGCTCCCGGGGGCCGCGCGGTCGGCGGACCCTCCGGGGATGGCTTCCTTCCTCCTCGTGCACGGCGCCTGGGGCGGCGGCTGGGTGTGGGACGACGTCGCCCGCCACCTGCAGGACCTCGGTCACCGCGTGGCGGTGGTCGACCAGCTGCCCAGCGCCGGGACCGACCCCGGGTCGCTGGGCGACCTCCGCGCCGACGCCGACCACGTCCGGCACGCCCTCGACGAGATCGACGAGCCGGTGGTGCTCGTCGGCCACTCCTACGGCGGCATGGTCATCACCGAACTGGCCGACGACCCTCGCGTCCGCCACAGCGTCTACGTCGCCGCGATGTGGCCGCAACGGGGCCAGTCGCTGATGGACCTCGTGGGCGGGGACTCGCTCCCGGCCTGGGTCGAAGCGCGAGACGACGGCTCACTGACCGTGATCCGCGATCTCGACACGGTCCACCAGGCGCTGTGCGCCGACCTGCCCCGCGAGCAGGCGGCGGCCCTCCGCGACCGCCTGGTCCTGCAGTCGGCCGCGGCGTTCACGACGCCGAGCAGCGCCCCGGAGCGTGCTCACCCGACGACGTACGTGGTGTGCGCCCAGGAGTCCGACGACTGCATCCCGGTCCCGGCGCAGGAGGCGATGGGCGCGCAGGCCGGGCGGCTGGTGCGGCTGCCCTCGGCGCACATGGCGCAGTTGTCCGTCCCCGGCGACCTGGCCCGGGTCCTCGCCGACGTCGTCGAGCCGGCCGGCACCCGCGCCTGACCGGTCAGACCTCGGTGACCCGGCCGTCGTCGACGGCGAAGCGGCGGGTCGTGGCCACCGCGTCGAGCATGCGGCGGTCGTGGGTGACCAGCAGCAGCGTGCCCGGGTAGTCGGCCAGCGCGGACTCCAGCTGCTCGATGGCCGGCAGGTCGAGGTGGTTGGTCGGCTCGTCGAGCACCAGCACGTTGACCCCGCGGGCCTGCAGCAGCGCCAGCGCGGCGCGGGTGCGCTCCCCCGGCGAGAGGGTCGCCGCCGGGCGCAGCACGTGCTCGGCGGTGAGGCCGAACTTCGCCAGCAGCGTGCGGACCTCCGCCGTCGGCCAGTCGGGCACCTCGGCGCCGAAGGCCTCCAGCAGCCGCCGCTCGCCGACGAACAGCCCGCGCGCCTGGTCGACCTCGCCCAGCCGCACCGCCGGCCCGAGCGAGGCGCTGCCGGCGTCGAGCGGCACCCGGCCCAGCAGCGCGCCGAGCAGCGTCGTCTTGCCCGAGCCGTTGGGGCCGGTGATCGCCACCCGGTCGCCCCAGTCGACCTGCAGGCTCACCGGCCCGAGGGTGAAGTCCCCGCGGCGGACGACGGCGTCGCGCAGCGTGGCGACGACCGCCCCGGCGCGCGGCGCGGCGGCGATGGTCATCCGCAGCTCCCACTCCTTGCGGGGCTCCTCGACCACCTCCAGCCGCTCGATGCGCCGCTCGGTCTGCTTGGCCTTGGCGCCCTGCTTCTCCGCCGTCGCCCGGTTGTGCGCCTTGATGAACTTGTCCGGGTCCCGCTGCTTCTTCACCGCGTCCCGCACGCCCTTGGCCAGCCAGTTGCGCTGCATGCGGGCCCGGGCCTCGAGGTCGGCCTTCGTCTCGGCGTACTCCTCGTACTCCTCGCGCGCGTGCCGGCGGGCCACCTCGCGCTCGGCGAGGTAGCTCTCGTAGCCGCCGTCGTGCACCCGCACCAGCTGCTGGGCGAGGTCGAGCTCGACGACGCGGGTGACGGTGCGGGCGAGGAACTCCCGGTCGTGGCTGACGACGACGATCCCGGCGCGGTTGCCGGTGACGAACCGCTCGAGCCGGTCGAGGCCGGCCAGGTCGAGGTCGTTGGTCGGCTCGTCGAGCAGCAGCAGGTCGTAGCGGGACAGCAGCAGCGCCGCCAGCCCGACCCGGGCGGCCTGCCCGCCGGACAGGCCCGGCATCGGGGCGTCGGGCGCCACGCCGGGCGCCACGTCGGCCAGGACCGCCTCGAGGCGCTCGTCGAGGTCGGCGCCTCCGAGGGACAGCCAGCGCTCCAGCGCCTCCGCGTAGGCCTCCTCGGCGCCGGGCCGCCCCTCGGTCAGTTCCGCGGTGGCGGCGTCGAGGGCGGCCTGGGCGGCGGTGACGCCGGTGCGGCGGCCCAGCGCGGCGGCGACCGTCTCGCCCTCCCGGCGGTCGCGCTCCTGCGGCAGGTGCCCGACCGTCGCCGTCGGCGGGCTGAGCGCGATCCCGCCGGACTCGGCGGGCAGCTCACCGGCCAGGGTGCGCAGCAGCGTGGACTTGCCGGCGCCGTTGACGCCGACCAGCCCGACGACGTCACCGGGGGCGACGACGAGGTCGAGGTCGGAGAAGAGGACGCGGGCGCCGTGGCCGGCGGCCAGGCCGCGCGCGACGAGGGTGGCGCTCATGGAGGTGCTCCCGGGGTGGACGGCGGGTCGGGGGACGACGTCGGTTCCGGGGGTCACAGCACGGGCCCACGGTAGCGCGGGACGCTCAGCGGTCGCGCACGATTTCGTGGGAGGGCCCCTCGTCGGCCTCCCCCGCCACCCGCCGGCTCACCCGCCACGGCTGCACCGACTCGTAGCCGCGCACCGCCACCGGCTCCATCGGCCGCACCCGGTACTGGGGCAGGTCGCGCACGTGCCCGGCGAGCACCCGGTCGACCAGCACCGCTCCGGCGGGGGCGATCGACGTCAGCCGGCTGGCCAGGTTCACCACCGGCGAGTAGACGTCGCCGAGGCGGGTGAGGACCGTGCCGTAGGCGGCGCCCACCCGCAGCGGCGGGTGGTCCTCGGCGTCCCACACGGCGGGCAGGATCAGCCCGATCTCGACGGCGTCGACGGCGGACGCGGCGGTGAACAGGACGCCGTCGCCGACGGTCTTGACCACCCGGCCACGGGAGCGGGCGATCACCTCGGTCGCCGTCGCCTCGAAGGCCTCCACCATCGCGCCGAGCTCGCGGCCGCCCATGCCCCGCGAGCGCGAGGTGTAGCCGACCAGGTCGGCGAAGCCCACGGCCATCTCCCGCCGGTCCCCGGCCGCCCCCGTGGACAGCGCGCGGTCGAGGTTGGCCGCCAGGTGCCGGCGCCACACGTAGTCCTGCGTGCGGCTCAGCAGCGGCAGCAGCGCCTCGGCGGCGGCCACGGCGTCGACGGGCGTCCCCGGGCCCTGCTCGCGCGCCCGCCGGACGAGCGCCCCGGCGAGCAGGTCGGTCTGCCAGTCGGCCAGCCGGGACAGCGCCTGGCCGGTCACCCGGGCGATGGACGCCTCGCTGTCGGGGTCGATGAAGCCGGCGTCGATCAGCTCGGAGACGGTGGCCAGCGCGCCGACGTCGGACAGGGTGAAGGCGCGGTCGTCGTCGGCGACGTCGGGGAAGCCCAGCGCCCGCCACAGCCGCTGGGTGCGCTCCGGGGGCATGCCGGCCGCCGCGGCGACCTCCAGCCGGGTCAGCCGGCGCGGGCCGCCGAGCAGCAGCCGCTCCAGCGCCTCCCGGACCTCCGGACCGGGCGGGACCGACTCCGGACCGGGTGCGACGGGGTCCACCGGCGACCCGTCCCGGCTCAGCCCGTCGTCCGGTCGACGACGACCGCGACGAGCCGACGGGCACCCACGGCGGGCACTGTAGTGACCGGGCCGGAGCCGGTGTGCCCGCGGTCACGGCCGCGCGGGCGAACGCGGGGTGTCCGGCGGGGAACGGGCCGGTGACGTGCGGCACGCCGCGCCCCGCAGGCTCGGTCGGCGGCCGCCGGTGCGCTTGGATGGTGCGGCACGGGGGTGCGGACGGCGGCACGGCGGAACGAGGAGGACCGATGCCCAGCGGCACCACCGCAGGACCCCGACCGGTGCGGATCGAGGTGTCCGGCCTGACCAAGACCTTCGGCACCGTGCGCGCGGTCTCCGACCTCGGCTTCACCGTCGAGCCGGGATCGGTCACCGGCTTCCTCGGGCCCAACGGCGCGGGCAAGACGACGACGCTGCGGATGGTCCTCGGCCTCATCACCCCCGACACCGGCACCGCCACCTTCGACGGGGTCCCCTACGCGGCGCTGCGCGAGCCGGTGCGCACGGTGGGCGCGGTGCTCGAGACCGCCTTCCACCCCGCCCGCTCCGGCCGCGACCACCTGCGGGTGTACTGCCGCGCCGCGGGGATCCCCGTCGCGCGCGCCGACGAGGTCCTCGAGCGGGTCGGCCTCGCGACGGCGGGGCGGCGCCGGGCCGGCGGCTACTCCCTCGGCATGCGGCAGCGGCTGGCGCTGGCGACCGCGCTGCTCGGCAACCCGCCGGTGCTGGTCCTCGACGAGCCGGCCAACGGCCTGGACCCCGAGGGGATCCTCTGGCTGCGCGGCTTCCTGCGGCACCTCGCCCACGACGAGGGCCGCACCGTCCTCGTGTCGAGCCACCTGCTCGCCGAGATGGAGCAGACCGCCGACCGCGTCGTCATCGTCGGCGCCGGCCGCCTGGTCCGGCAGGGCTCGATCGCCGAGCTGCGGTCCGGCGCCGCGGGCGCCGGCAGCGTCCTCGTGCGCAGCCCCGAGGCCGACCGGCTGGTCGCCGTGCTCGCCACCGCGGGCCTGGCCGCCACCCGCGGCGAGGACGGCCTGGTCACCGTGGAGGGCGCCACCCCGGCCGTCGTCGGCGCCCGCGCGTTCGCCGCGCAGGTGGAGCTGCACGAGCTGCGCGCCGAGAGCACCGGCCTCGAGGACCTCTACTTCCGGCTCACCGCCGGCCAGGAGCAGTTCGCGGCCGGCTCCCCCGCCGGGCCCGCGCAGTACACGACCCAGGGAGCGGCCCGATGACCGCGCTCGTCCGCGCCGAGTGGACCAAGCTGCTGACCACCCGCGTCTGGATCGGCCTGGTCCTCGGCGCCTGCGTGATGGCCGGCGGCTTCGCCGCGCTGTTCACCGGCCTGGCCGGCGCCGAGCAGAACGGCGGCCAGCCGGGGCTCCCCGCGGTGGGCACACCGCAGTACGAGGAGATCGTCTTCTCCGTCGCGGCCAACGCCAGCGTCTTCCTGCTCATCCTCGGGATCATCGGGATGACCCAGGAGTACCGGCACCGCACCGCCACCCCGACCTTCCTGACCACGCCCCGCCGCGGCCGCGTCGTCGCCGCGAAGCTGCTGGCCTACGCCGCCGCGGCGGTGCCGGTGGCGCTGCTGGTGCTCGCCGTCGACGTCGTCGTCGTGCTGCTCTACGCCGGCGCGCGCGGGGCGGCGCCGTCGCTGGACGGCGACAACCTGCGCACCCTCGGCGCCGCCGGGCTGGTGCTGGTCGTGTTCGCCGTGATCGGCGTCGGCATCGGCGCGCTGCTGCGCAACCAGGTCGGCGCCATCGTCGGCTCGCTGGTCTACCTCTACGTCGTCGAGCCGATCATCTCCTCGATCGGCGCGATCCAGGGCGCCTACAAGTGGCTGCCCGGCGGCGCGGTGCAGGCCATCACGTCGGACTTCCAGGCACCGGAGCTGCTGGCCCCGTGGCAGGGCGTCGTGCTGCTGCTCGGGTACGGCCTGGTCGCGGCGCTGCTGGGCAGCCTGCTGGCCGTCCGCCGCGACGTCGTCTGACCGCACCCGCACTCCCACCGCACCCGAGGACGAGGGACCCCCGCATGACCACCCGCATGACCGTGCCGCGCCTCGCCCGCCTCGTGCAGGCCGGGGAGCTCGAGGACGTGCGCGGCGCCGTCGCCGACGCGCCGCGGCTGCTCGCCGGCACGCTGGAGCACGCCGGCGAGAGCGGCTGGACGCCGCTGCACCTGGCCGTGGCGGCCGGCCGCGAGGACGTCGTCCGGGAGCTGGTCGCGGCCGGTGCCGACCTCGGGGCGCGCACCGAGTCCGGCCGCACGCCGCTGCACGTCGCCGTCGAGCACTCCCCCGGGCTGGTGCCCGTGCTGGGTGCGCTCGGCGCCCCGGTCGACGCCGCCGCCGCGGCGTACCTCGACGACGTCGACCGCCTCACCGGCGAGCTCGACGGCGGCGCGGCGTTCACCGACTCCGCCACCGGGCTGGACCTGCTCACCGTCGCCGCGGCCGGCGGCGCGGCCGCGACGCTGCGGCTGCTGCTCGACCGCGGCGCCGACCCCGACCGCGGCGCGCTCGCCGCGGCCGCGGCCGCCCGCCGGCCCGACCTGGTCCGCGCGCTGCTGGCCGCCGGGGCCCGGGCCGACCGGCGCGACCCCGACACCGGCCGGACGCCGCTGCACGAGGCCGTGGCCGCCGGGCCGGGCGGCGACGCGCCCGAGGTCGTGCGGCTGCTGCTCGCCGCCGGGGCCGACGTCGAGGCGACCACCTCCGACGGCGCCAGCGCCCTCGACATCGGCCGGGTCGCCGCGGCCCGCCACCGCCGCGACGACGCAGGTCAGGCCGGTGCCCGCGACGCCCTCGTCGACCTGCTCGTGGCCGCCGGCGCGCGCAGCTGAGCGCAGGCCGCGACGGCCGGTGAGAGGCCCGGCGCGGCGGGCGGACCGCGGGTCGGGCACCGGGGACCGGGCGTAGAGTCAGGCCCCGGTCCAGAGACGTCCACCGACGACGAAGAAGGCACTCGACCCCGTGTCACGCGACAACTCATCCCGGCCGTCCTCCACCGGCACCTCCTCGGCGGTGGCGGGCTTCGGCACCAACGAGTGGCTGGTCGAGGAGATGTACCAGCAGTACCTCGCCGACCCGTCCAGCGTGGACCAGGCCTGGCACGAGTTCTTCGCCGACTACCGGCCGGGCAGCCCGGTCGCCGCCAGCGACGACCGCGAGCAGGCCCCCGCCCCGGTGGCCGCCTTCGCGCCCGAGCCGCCGGCCTCCGCCGCCGAGCCGAGCGGGTCGGCCAACGGCCGGCCGGCCGCCGCCACCCCGCCGCCCGCGCCCTCCCCCGCACCCGAGGCCACGCCGGAGCCCGCCCCGGAGCCCGCCCCGGAGCCCTCGGCCACGCGGTCGACCCCCGTGCCCGAGCGCACCGAGGCCACCGTCGTCGACCGCGCCGCCGACCGCGCCGAGCAGAAGGCCAAGGCCGCCCCGGCGCCGGCCGCGCCGCAGCCGGCGAAGGCCGCCCCCGCCGACGGGCCGAAGCGGACGCCGCTGCGCGGCGCCGCCGCCAGCGTCGTCAAGAACATGAACGCCTCGCTCACCGTCCCGACGGCGACGAGCGTGCGCGCGGTGCCGGCCAAGCTGCTGGCCGACAACCGCATCGTCATCAACAACCACCTCAAGCGCTCGCGCGGCGGCAAGGTCTCCTTCACCCACCTGATCGGCTACGCGCTGGTCAGGGCGCTGGACGACTTCCCGAACATGAACGCCGCCTTCGCCGAGGTCGACGGCAAGCCGACCCTCGTGCAGCCCGAGCACGTCAACTTCGGCCTGGCCATCGACCTGCCCAAGGCCGACGGCTCGCGCTCCCTCGTCGTCGCCTCGATCAAGGGCGCCGAGGAGATGGACTTCGCCCAGTTCTGGGGCGCCTACGAGGACGTCATCCGCCGCGCCCGCGCCGGCAAGCTGACCCTCGAGGACTTCTCCGGCACCACGATCAGCCTGACCAACCCGGGCACGATCGGCACCGTCCACTCGGTGCCGCGGCTGACCGCCGGCCAGGGCGCGATCATCGGCGTCGGCGCGATGGAGTACCCGGCCGAGTTCCAGGGGATGAGCCCCGAGGCGCTCACCGAGCTCGGCGTCTCCAAGATCATCACGCTGACCTCGACCTACGACCACCGGATCATCCAGGGCGCCGAGTCCGGCGACTTCCTGCGCCGGCTGCACCAGCTGCTGCTCGGCGAGGACGGCTTCTACGACGACGTCTTCCGGTCGCTGCGCATCCCGTACGAGCCGGTGCGCTGGATGCCCGACGTGCGGGTCAGCCGCGAGGGGCAGATCGACAAGGAAGCCCGGGTCATCGAGGTCATCGAGTCCTACCGGCGCAACGGCCACCTCATGGCCGACACCGACCCGCTCGAGTTCAAGGTCCGCAGCCACCCCGACCTCGACATCCTGCAGCACGGCCTGACCCTGTGGGACCTCGACCGCACCTTCCCCGTCGGCGGCTTCGCCGGCGAGAAGGTGATGCCGCTGCGCGACATCCTCGGCGTGCTGCGCAACTCCTACTGCCGCACCGTCGGCGTGGAGTACATGCACATCACCGACCCCGAGGAGCGCGAGTGGCTCCAGCAGCGCATCGAGGTCAAGCACGAGCAGCCCGACCGGGACAAGCAGAAGCACATCCTCGGCCGGCTCAACGCCGCTGAGGCCTTCGAGACCTTCCTGCAGACCAAGTACGTCGGGCAGAAGCGGTTCAGCCTCGAGGGCGGCGAGTCGGTCATCCCGCTGCTCGACGAGGTGCTCATCGCCGGCACCGACCACGGCCTCGACGAGGTCGCGATCGGCATGGCCCACCGCGGCCGGCTCAACGTGCTGGCCAACGTGCTCGGCAAGAGCTACGCCAAGATCTTCGGCGAGTTCGAGGGCAACATCGACCCCGGCACCGTCCAGGGCTCCGGCGACGTCAAGTACCACCTCGGCGCCGAGGGCACCTTCGACAACCCGTTCCGCGAGGACGCGCAGATCGCCGTCTCGCTGGCCAGCAACCCCTCGCACCTGGAGACCGTCAACCCGGTCCTCGAGGGCATCACGCGGGCCAAGCAGGACATGATCGACAAGGGCGAGCAGGGCTTCACCGTGCTGCCGGTCCTGCTGCACGGCGACGCCGCCTTCGCCGGCCAGGGCGTGGTGCAGGAGACGCTGAACCTCTCGCAGCTGCGCGGCTACCGCACCGGCGGCACGGTGCACGTCGTCATCAACAACCAGGTCGGCTTCACCACCAGCCCGGCGGCGTCGCGCTCGAGCCTCTACTCCACCGACGTCGCGCGGATGGTCAACGCGCCGGTCTTCCACGTCAACGGCGACGACCCCGAGGCCTGCGTGCGGATGGCGCGGCTGGCCGTGGAGTACCGGCAGGCGTTCCGCAAGGACGTCGTCATCGACCTCGTCTGCTACCGCCGCCGCGGGCACAACGAGGGCGACGACCCGTCGATGACCCAGCCGCTGATGTACGAGATCATCGACCGCAAGCGCTCGGTCCGGAAGCTCTACACCGAGGCGCTCATCGGCCGCGGCGACATCACCCTCGGCGAGGCCGAGGAGGCCCTGAAGGACTACCGCGACCAGCTGGAGCGGGCCTTCGCCGAGACCCACGACGCGAGCGAGACGCCCAAGCCGCAGCCGGTCATGGACCAGCCCGCGCAGCAGGCGACCGCGGTGGCCACCGCCATCACCCCCGAGGTGATGAAGGCGATCGGCGACGCGCACGTGTCCCTGCCCGCCGACTTCACCGTGCACCCCAAGCTGCAGCGGCTGCTGGAGCGGCGCGCGGCGATGGTGAGCGAGGGCGGCATCGACTGGGCGATGGGCGAGCTGCTCGCCTTCGGGTCGCTGCTGGTGCAGGGCATCCCGGTGCGGCTGGCCGGCCAGGACTCCCGCCGCGGCACCTTCGTGCAGCGGCACGCGGTGCTCATCGACCGGCAGACCGCCGGGGAGTACACCCCGCTGGCGCACCTCGCCGAGGACCAGGCGAAGTTCTTCGTCTACGACTCGCTGCTGTCGGAGTACGCCGCGCTCGGCTTCGAGTACGGCTACTCGGTGGCCAACCCGAGGGCGCTGGTGCTGTGGGAGGCGCAGTTCGGCGACTTCGTCGACGGCGCCCAGATGCTCATCGACGAGTACATCAGCTCCGGCGAGGCCAAGTGGGGGCAGCGCTCCGGCGTCGTCCTGCTGCTGCCGCACGGCCTGGAGGGGCAGGGCCCCGACCACTCCAGCGGTCGCATCGAGCGGTTCCTGCAGCTGTCGGCGGAGAACAACATGACCGTCGCCAACTGCTCGACGCCGGGCAACTACTTCCACCTGCTGCGCCGCCAGGCGCTCTCCGACGTGCACCGGCCGCTGGTCGTGTTCACGCCGAAGTCGCTGCTGCGGGCCAAGGCGGCGGTCAGCCCGGTCGCCGACTTCACCGACGAGGGCTTCCGCCCGGTGCTCGGCGACCCGGGCGTGGGCGGCGAGCCGCTCGACGACGCCGCGGTGCGCCGGGTGCTGCTGTGCAGCGGCAAGGTCGCCTACGACCTCATGGCCCAGCGCGAGGCCGAGGGCCGCGCCGACACCGCGGTGCTGCGCGTCGAGCAGCTCTACCCGCTGCCCGGCGAGCAGATCCGGCAGGCCGTCGACCGCTACCCGAACGCCCAGGACCTCGTCTGGGTGCAGGAGGAGCCGGCGAACATGGGCGCCTGGTCGTTCATGGCGCTCAACCTGCCCGAGCACCTCGGCGGCCGGACGCTGCGCCGGGTCAGCCGCCGCGCCTCGGCCAGCCCCGCCGTCGGCTCGGCCAAGGTGCACGAGGTCGAGCAGAAGGAGCTCATCGCCCAGGCCTTCGCCGGCTGACCGTGTACTTCACCGACCGCGGCCTGGAGGAGCTCGCCGACCGGCGGGGCGGGGAGCAGGTGACCCTCGCCTGGCTGGCCGACCAGCTGCAGGCCTTCGTCGACCAGCACCCCGACTTCGAGGTGCCGATCGAGCGGCTGGCCACCTGGCTGGCGCGGGGCGGCACCGACGACGTCGACGACGAGGACTGACCCGCCGCCCCCCCGCGATGATCAGGTGACCTGATCGTGCGGCGTCCTCCCCCACGTCCCACCGTGAGGGGGGACGCGCTGCGGTGCGGGAGGACGCCCGGTGATCCGGCCTCCCTGCAGGGTCCCGCCGCGAGCCTGCGAGCGGTGGGGGGCAGGGAGGTCCTCCCTCTGATCGTCGGGTCGGTGCGCCTCCGTCACCGGCGGCCCACCAGGCGGGACGCTGCGCACGTGCTCGGTCACTCCCACGCGCTCTCCGGCCTGGCCGCCGGTGCCGCGACCCTCCCCTGGGCCCCGGTCGACGGCACCGTCGCGCAGGTGGCGTGGGTCGCCGCCGCCGGTGGGTTCGCGATGCTGCCCGACCTCGACCACAGCGGGTCGACGGTCTCGGACATGTGGGGCCCGGTCACCGACGTGCCGTCGGGCGCGATCGGCCGGCTGGCCGGCGGGCACCGCTGGGGCACCCACGACGCGCTGCTGGCGCCGGTGGCCTTCGGTGCGGTGGCGCTGGCCGCGGCCAACCTGTACTGGTCGAGCCTGGTGGTCATGGCGCTGGCGATCGGGCTGGCGCTGCGCGCGCTGCACTTCGTCATCCCCGGCCGCGCGGAGAACACCGTCGTCGGCAACCTGGTGCTGTCCTTCGGCGGCGCCTGGCTGCTGCTGGAGAACATGCCGCAGCCGACGTGGCTGCCCTGGGCGGTGGCGCTCGGTGTGCTGACCCACGTCGTCGGCGACCTGATCACCAAGCAGGGCGTGCCGGTGCCCCTGCTGTGGCTGCTCAAGCGCAAGCGGGTCGCGCTCACCCCGATGCGCACCGGCACGACGCTGGAGAAGTCGGTGCTCGCGCCGGCGTTCCTGCTCGTCGCGGTGTGGTTCCTCTACGACAACACCGCCGCGCGGGGCGTCGTCGAGCCCTACCTGCAGGGGTTGCTCAGCCTGGGCGGCTGAGACAGCACCGAGACCCCGGCAGCACCCCGGCGCGCCATGCTGGGCGGGTGTCCCGCACCGCCGCCGTGCTGCTGGCTCTGCTGTGCGCCGGCTGCGCCGGGGAGGCCGGCACCCCGGACGCCTTCACCGGGCGCGACCGGCTGCCCGCGTGCCCCGTCCAGGACCTCGGCCAGGGCGAGCCGATCGCGCCGGACGCCCTCGCCTGCCTGGACGCCGGCCGGACCGTGGACGGCGCCGAGCTGGCGGTCACCCGGCCCACGACGGAGGGCGACCCGGTGACGACGTGGTACCGCGCCCGCCCCGGCGTGCCCGGCCTGGAGGTGTTCGTCGACGGCACCCGCGACCGGTTCGGCACCGGCGAGTGGGTGCGGCTGGACTGCCCGGCCGCCACCGGCCCCGACGACGGCCTGGGCGGCTGCGCCGAGACCGTCCTGGGGTGACGGCGGGTCGGCCGGTGCGGGTGGGCGTGGTCGCGTGCCCTCCCCCGTCGGTGGACCCGCCGGGCGCTCCCCGGCCGCCGGGGGCCGGCGGCGGCTACGGTCCCCCGCTGTGACCGCCGTCCCGCCGCGCCTGGACCGGGGCACGCACGTCGGCTACGCGGTGGGCTCCATCGCCACCGCCGCCTTCGGCACCGTCCCCGGCCTGCTGCTGCTCTACTACCTGACCGACGTCCTCGGGGTGGCCGCCGGGCTGGCCGGCCTGGTCGTGTTCGCGCCCAAGGCCTGGGACGTGCTGCTCAACCCGTGGATCGGCAGCCGCTCGGACCGCACGACCGGGCGCTGGGGGCCGCGCCGGCCGTGGATGCTCGCCGGCGGCCTGGCGCTGCCGCCGCTGTTCGTCCTCGTCTTCGCCGGCCCGGGCGGCCCGCCGGCGCTGGCTGCCACCTGGGTGGCGGTCGCCTTCCTGCTCGCCGCCACGGCCTACGGCTGCTTCCAGGTGCCCTACGTCGCCCAGCCGGCGGAGATCACCGACGATCCCGGCGAGCGGGCCACGTTGGTGTCCTGGCGGGTGGCCGCGCTGGCGCTGGGCATCCTGATCGCCGGGGCGGGCGCCCCGGCGGTGGTCGACGCCTTCGGCGGTGGCCGCGGCGGGTACCTGGCGATGGGCGTCTTCGTGGCGGTGCTGCTCGCGGGCGGGATGCTCGGTGCGGTCGCCGGCACCCGCCGCGCGCCCACGCTCACCCGCACCACCAGCGAGGGCCGGCTCGGCGCGACGCTGGTCGTCGCCTGGCGGACCCGGCCGTTCCGGGTGCTGCTCACCGGCTTCGTCGTCCAGGCGCTCGGGATCGGCGTGATGCTCGCCGGCGTCCCCTACTACTCCGAGCACGTGCTCGGCGATCCCGCCGCCGGGTCGCTGCTGTTCGCCGCGCTCGTCGGCCCGGCGATCCTCGTCGTGCCGCTGTGGCTGCGGGTCAGCAGGCGGCTGGGCAAGCGCACCGGGCTGCTGGCGTCCTCGACGGTGTTCGTCTGGGCCGCGGCCGGGCTGGCGTTCGTCGGCACCGGCGGCACCGGGTTCGCCGTCGCGCTCGTGGTGCTCGTCGGGGTGGGCTACGCCGGCATGCAGATGTTCCCGCTGGCGATGCTCCCCGACGTCGTCGCCGCCGACGAGGCCGCCTCCGGACGGCGGCGGGCCGGCGTCTTCACCGGCGTGTGGACGGCGGCCGAGACCCTCGGCCTCGCCGTCGGCCCCGGCCTGCTCGGGCTGCTGCTGGCCGCGGCGGGCTACGTCTCCTCCACCGGTGGCG
This sequence comes from Geodermatophilus sp. SYSU D00766, assembly GCF_054049915.1. NCBI lineage: Bacteria > Bacillati > Actinomycetota > Actinomycetes > Geodermatophilales > Geodermatophilaceae > Geodermatophilus > Geodermatophilus sp. SYSU D00766. Next base: position 3,599 of record NZ_JBJGYI010000015.1, on the reverse strand, counting down.
ACGCCGTCCAGTCCGGCGGCGCGGTGCTCGCCGTGCGGCTCGGCTTCTCCGTCGTCCCCGCGCTGTTCGTGCTGGCCAGCCTGCCGGTGCTGGCCCGCTACCGGCTCGACCCCGTCCCCGCCCGTCCCGAGGAGGTCCCGGCGTGACGCCGCAGGAGGTGCTGGCCGAGCTCACCGCGCTGCAGGCCGGCGACGTGCCCACCCACGGGGGCTCGACGATGGCCTACGTCTACGACTCCGGGCTGGCCGGCCTGGAGGACCTCGCCGCCGCCGCGCAGGCGGCGTTCCAGTGGACGAACGCGCTGGACCCGACCGCCTTCCCCAGCGTCGCCCGCATCGAGGACGACCTCGTGGGCGCGGCGGCGGACCTGCTCGGCGGCGGGCCGGCGACGGTCGGCACGGTCACCAGCGGCGGCACCGAGAGCTGCCTGCTGGCGGTGCTGGCCGCCCGGGAGCGGTGGCGCGCGCGGGGCGGGTCGGGCCGTCCCCGGCTCCTGCTGCCGGTCACCGCGCACGCCGCGTTTCGCAAGGCCGCGCACCTGTTCGACCTCGACGTCGTCGACGTCGCCGTCGACCCGGTCACCTGCCGCGCGCTGCCCTCCGCGGTGGCCGCGGAGCTCGACGCCCGTGCCGCGCTGGTCGTGGTCAGCGCACCGTCCTACCCGCACGGGGTGCTCGACCCGGTCGGCGAGGTGGCCGCGCCGGCCGCCGCCGCGGGCGTGCCCTGCCACGTCGACGCGTGCATCGGCGGCTGGGTGCTGCCCTTCCTCGACGACGTGCCCGAGCCCTTCGACCTGTCGGTGCCGGGTGTGACCTCGCTGTCGGTGGACCTGCACAAGTACGGCTACGCGCCCAAGGGCGTCTCGGTGCTGCTCACCGCCGAGCCGGAGCTGCGCCAGGGGCACTGGTTCAGCACCGCCGGCTGGCCCGGTTACCCGGTGGTCAACCCGACGCTGGCCGGCACCCGCCCGGCCGGGCCGATGGCCGCCGCCTGGGCGGTGCACCGGTGGCTGGGCCGGGACGGCTACGCCGAGCTCGCGCGGGCCACCCGGGCGGCCACGGTCGCCCTCGCCGAGGGCGCCGCGGCGATCCCCGGCCTGCGGGTGGTCGGGTCGCCGGTGGCCACCCTGGTGGCGTTGGCGCAGGACGGCCCGGGCGGCGTCGACGTGCTCAACCTCGCCGACGAGACCACCGCCCGCGGCTGGCTGCTGCAGCCCCAGCCGCCGTTCGGACAGCCCGGCGGCGCCGACCTGCCGGCCACGCTGCACCTGACGGTCACCGGCGCCACGGCCGGCCGGGTCGACGCGCTGCTCGCCGACCTCGCCGACGCCGCCCGCGCGGCCGCGGCGCTGCCCCGCCCGGTGGCCGACCCCGCCCTGGTCGCCGCCGCGGCCACGATCGACCCCGCGGCGCTGACCGTCGCGGAGGTCGACGCGCTGCTGGAGCTCGCCGGCGTCGGCGGCGGGCGGCTGCCCGAGCGGATGGCGCCGGTGCACGCCCTGGTGGCCGCACTCCCCCGCCCGGTGGCCGAGCGGCTGCTGGCCGGCGTCCTCGACCTGGTCTACCGGCCGCGCCGGGCGGCGCCTACGCGGTGACGCCATGCTCGCGGGCGCAGGCGGCCACGGCCTCGGCGACCGCGGTGGCCACCCGCCGGTCCAGCGGGCTCGGCACCACGTGGCCGGGCGCGAGGTCGTCGCCGACGACCCCGGCGATCGCCCCGGCCGCGGCCAGCTTCATCTCCTCGGTGATGGCCGTGGCGCCGGCGTCGATGGCGCCGCGGAAGACCCCGGGGAAGGCCAGCACGTTGTTGATCTGGTTGGGCAGGTCGCTGCGCCCGGTGGCGACGACGGCGGCGTACCGCGCGGCCATCTCCGGGTCGACCTCCGGCGTCGGGTTGGCCAGGGAGAACACGATGCAGCCCGGCGCCATCGACGCGATCGCCGCCTCGGGCACCGTGCCGCCGGACAGGCCCAGGTAGACGTCGGCGCCGGCCAGCGCGGCGGTCATCGTGCCCGCGTGGCCGCCGGTGTTGGTGTGCTCGGCGAGCCACCGCTTGACCGGCGGGAGGTCCTCGCGGCCGGTGTGCAGCACGCCGCGGGAGTCCGCGACGGCGATGTCGCCCACCCCGGCCTCGAGCAGGATCTTCGTGCAGGCGACGCCCGCGGCCCCGGCGCCGGCGACGACCACCCGCAGGTCGCCGAGCCCGCGGCCGGTCACCGCGGCGGCGTTGCGCAGCGCGGCCAGGACGACGATCGCCGTCCCGTGCTGGTCGTCGTGCATGACCGGGATGTCCAGCCGCTCGCGCAGCCGCTCCTCGACCTCGAAGCAGCGGGGTGCGCTGATGTCCTCGAGGTTGATCCCCCCGAAGGACGGCGCGATGGCCGCCACGGTCTCGACGATGGTGTCGACGTCGGTGGTCGAGAGCACCACCGGCACCGCCGAGAGCCCGGCGAACTCGCTGAACAGGCAGGCCTTGCCCTCCATCACCGGCAGCGCCGCGGCCGGGCCGATGTCGCCCAGGCCGAGGACGGCGGTGCCGTCGGAGACGACGGCCACCACGCGCGGCGCCCAGGTGAAGCGGCGGGCGAGCGCGGGTTCGGCGGCGATGGCGCTGGACACGCGCGCGACACCCGGGGTGTAGGTCAGCGCGAGGTCGTCGCGGGTCTCGATCGGCCGCGTCGGGCGTACCGCGAGCTTGCCGCCCTCGTGCACCGCGAACGCCGGGTCGGCGGCGAAGCGGTCGGCGGTCGGTCCCGGGGTGCCCGTCCCTGCGCCCATGGGCCCAGCAGGGTAGTGCCGGACCCCGGGTCGCCGCTCACCCCACCCCGTGGGGCGAGGTCGGGGCCCGGGTCGCTCGCTACCGTGCCGCCCGTGGAGATCCGAGAGCTCGCCGTGCCGGACAGCTACGTGCTCGACCTGGTGCCGCACGGCGACGACCGGGGCCGCTTCACCGAGTGGTACCGCGCCGACGTGCTCGCCTCGGCCACCGGGCGGTCGCTGCCGCTGGCGCAGGCCAACCACAGCGTCTCCGCGCGCGGCGTGCTCCGCGGCGTCCACTTCGCGCTCGTGCCCCCCGGCCAGGCCAAGTACGTCTACTGCCCGGCCGGCCGGGTCCTCGACGTCGTCGTCGACGTGCGGGTCGGGTCGCCGACCTTCGGCGTCTCCGACGCGGTGCTGCTGGAGTCCGACCGGCCGCGCGCGGTCTTCCTCGCCGAGGGCCTCGGGCACGCCTTCGTGGCGCTGGAGGACGGGTCGTCGGTGACCTACCTCGTCTCCTCCGGGTACTCCCCCGGCCGCGAGTTCGGCGTCTCCCCCCTCGACCCCGACCTGGACCTGCCGTGGCCGGCCGACCTGGAGTACCGGCTGTCGGACAAGGACCGGGCCGCGCCCACGCTGGCGCAGGCGCGGGAGCAGGGCCTGCTGCCGACGATGGAGCAGTGCGCCGCCCACTACGCCCGGCAGCGCCAGGGCGCCTAGGGCCTGTCTGAGCGATCTCGGCGGGTGAGGTCACACAGCCAGATGCGGATGGCCGCGACGGTGACGGTGCCGGCGAAGACGTAGCCGCGTTTGTCGGTGCGCATGGCCACGGCGCGGTGGTCC
>NZ_JBJGYI010000014.1:0-102199 GCF_054049915.1 Geodermatophilus sp. SYSU D00766 | reverse complement strand
CGGTGGCCGCCGGGCGGGAGGGCCGGGGCGGGTACGCCCGCCCCGGCCCGGGAGCCGATCAGCGCGGCGACGCCTCGAGCTCGCGGCCGTACTGCCGGGAGAGCCGGCGGCGGGCGACGACGGCCACGGCGACGGTCAGGAGGACCGTGGCGACGAGCATGCTGATCGCCCGCATCTGGCCGTCGAGGAACTCGGCGGCGATGCCGTTGTCGTTGTTGGTGCGGTTGAAGACGCTGTGCAGCAGCGCGACGAGCAGCAGGCTGCCGCCGGTGCCCCGCCGCACCGCCGCCAGCAGCGGCCGCACGAACACGCCGAGCAGGAAGTAGCTGACCAGCGCGCCGAGCAGCACGCCGGGGGTCACCTGCTGGTCGAGGAAGAACTCCAGCGGCACGTGCACGACCGCGAACGGGACGGCGACCAGCAGCGCGGCGACGTACCAGTTGTGCCGCCGTTCCAGCCGGGTCTGCAGCACCCCCGTCCAGGCCGTCTCCTCCCAGAGGTTGACGAGCACGAGGTTGACCAGCAGCAGGCCGGCCTGGCTGACCAGCACCGGCACGACGTCGACCGGGCGCAGCTCGTCGCCCATCGCGGCGCCCAGCGCGATCGTCAGCACCGGCAGCGCGAGCAGCACCGTCAGCCACCAGCCGGGGTGCACCCGCCAGCGGAACGCGCGCCGGAACAGCGCCCGCACGCCCGCGCTCCCCTCGGTGACCCCCGTGACGTAGACCGCGGCGGGCAGCAGCGCCAGCGCGATCACCACGCCGGTCAGCTCGTCGGGGGCGATGCCCAGCACCTCGTGGAGGTCCCCGCCCGGCAGGTGGCCGTGGTAGGCGAGCCCCCAGAGGGTGACCAGCGCGTAGGACAGCCCGATGGCGAGCACGAGGAACACGGTGAGCGGGCGACGCCGGGTCAGCCGGTGCAGCCGGCCGCGCGAGGGAGCGACCTCCGTGGTGGTGGACATGAGGGACCCGTCCGTTCGTCGAGCAGGAGCAGTGGCCCTCCCAGTGGAGGGCCGGCGGTGCCGCCGCCACGATCGGGACAGGCGCACGGTCGGGGGCGGGGAACCGACCCGCCGGGTCCGGGCCGGCGGGCGGTGCGCCCGCCACCACCCGGGCGGCCACCCCTCCCGCGGCACGGCGGCGCACCCCCGCCGGGGAGGCGACTGGCTCCCTGGGACGCGGACCGCCGCGTGCCTCTACTGGATCGGCCGCGTCCACCGGCCGGCCCCGGTCCCCCGGGGAGGCGGGACGCGGAGCCCCGACCCCCTCCCCCAGCGAGGCCCCCCGTGATCGACGTCCGCCACCTCACCAAGCGCTACGGCACCCGCACCGCCGTCGACGACCTCAGCTTCACCGTGCACCCGGGACGCGTCACCGGGTTCCTCGGCCCCAACGGCGCGGGCAAGTCGACCACGATGCGGGTGGTCCTCGGGCTCGACCGCCCCGACGCGGGCACCGCGCTGGTCGCCGGCCGGCCCTTCGCCGAGCACCCGTGGCCGCTGCGCTCCGTCGGCGCGGTGCTCGACGCCAAGGCCGTCCACCCGAACCGGACCGCCCGCAAGCACCTGCTGGCCCTCGCCGCCACCATCGGCGAGGGCGCGACCCGCGTGGAGGAGGTGCTGCGGCTGGTCGGGCTCACCGAGGTCGCCGACGAGCGCGCCGGCACCTACTCCCTCGGCATGAGCCAGCGCCTCGGCCTGGCCGGCGCGCTGCTCGGTGACCCGCAGGTGCTGGTCCTCGACGAGCCGGTCAACGGCCTGGACCCCGACGGCGTCCGGTGGATCCGGTCGTTCCTGCGAGCCCGGGCCGACGAGGGGCGCACCGTGTTCCTGTCCTCGCACCTGATGAGCGAGATGGCGCAGACCGCCTCGCACCTGGTCGTCATCGGACGGGGCCGGCTGATCGCCGACACCCCCACCGACGACCTGCTCACCGGCGCCACCCCGTCGGTGCAGGTGCGCACCGCGCAGGCCGACCGGCTGCGCGCCGTCCTCACCGCCCGGGGCGCGCAGGTCGACCCCGACGGCGACGGCCGGCTCACCGTGCGCCACCTCGACGCCGACGAGGTCGCCTCCCTGGCGATGGAGCACCGGGTGGTCCTCACCGAGCTCACCGCCGGACGGCAGTCGCTCGAGGACGCCTTCGTGGAGCTCACCGCCGGGGCCGTCGAGTACGGCCAGGACGGCGGGGAGCGCTCTCCCCACCCCGCCGGACCCGGCGTCCGGCGGGCACCCCGAGAGGACCCCCGACCGTGACCACCCCACTCGCCGACACCGCGCCCACCGGGACGGGCCGGCTGTCGCTGGCCCACGTCCTGCGCGCGGAGCGGATCAAGCTGACCAGCCTGCGCTCCACCTGGGCGCTGCTGGCCGCCGGCGCCGCGTTCACCGTGCTCGCCGGTCTGACCAGCGTGTCCTCGGTGGTCTGGCAGGACGGGGAGGGACCGCCTCCCGCGGGGTTCGACGCCGTCGCCGCCACCACGACCGGGGTCAGCACGCTGGCCTTCCTGGCCGCCGTCGTCGGCATCCTGCAGGTCACCGGGGAGACCACGACCGGGCTGAGCCGGGTGACGTTCGCGGCGGTGCCCCGGCGCGGGCTGGTGGTGGCCGCCAAGGCCGCCGCCCTGGCGCTGCTCGTGGCGCCCGTGACGGCGGTCGCCACGGCGGTCACCTTCCTCGCCGGCCAGGCCGTCCTCGGCACCCGGGACCTCGCGGTCCCGGTGCTGTCCCTGGACGCGCTGCAGGTGGTGCTCGGTGCGGCCGGGTACGCCGTCGCCGTCGGGGTCCTCGGCCAGGTGCTGGCCTGGCTGCTGCGCAGCACGCTCGGCGCCGCGGCCGCGCTGCTGGGGGTGCTGGCGGTGCTGGCGCCGCTGGTGGGGCTGCTGCCGGCGCGGGTGGCGAACGACGTCGTGCCGTTCCTGCCCGGGGAGGCGGCGGCCGCGCTGATGGGCGCCGATCCCAGCGGCGGGTCCCTGTCCGCGGCGGTGGCCGCGCCGGTCACCGTGGCCTGGTGCGCCGCCGGGTTGCTGCTGGCCGGGCGTGTGCTGCGCCGCCGGGACGGCTGAGCGCACGCACGGGCCGGGCGGCCCGCGCGGCGAGGGCGGCCATCCCCCCGTCGACCGGGGGGATGGCTCCCTGGCGTGCCGGGCCCGGTGCGGACACGCTGGCGGCTCGGAGGTGGCGGGCGAGGTGGCGGGCATGGCCAAGGTGCGGGTCCTGGTCGTCGACGACCAGGAGCCCTTCCGGCGGGCCGCCGGCGCGGTGGTCTCCGCGGTCGAGGAGTTCGAGCTGGTCGGCGCGGTGGACAGCGGGGAGGCCGCCGTGGACGCGGTGGCGGCCACCCACCCCGACCTGGTGGTGATGGACGTGAGCCTGCCGGGGATCAGCGGCCTGGAGGCCACCCGCCGGATCACGACCGGGCCGCACACCGCCGGGACGCGGGTGCTGCTGGTGTCCACCTACGACGTGCAGGACCTCGACGACGTGTCCGCCTGTGGCGCGGGGGGCTTCCTCAGCAAGGTCTCACTCGACCCGGACCGGCTCCGCGCCGCCTGGCACGACCTCCTCGGCTGATCGCGGGGACGGGACCGGCAGGTCGAGCAGGACGGTCACCTCCCCGTCCGGCGCCCGGTCGCTGCGCACCGTGCCGTCGAAGACGGCCAGCCGGTCGGTCAGCAGCCGGGACCGGCCCGCCGGCGTGTCCCCCGCCGCACGGCCGACGACCGCCACCCGGGCGACCCGTCCGGCCCCCTCGGCGGTCAGCTCGACCGACCGGACGGCCGGCAGCTCATCGAGCAGGTCCACGGTCGCGAAGTACAGGGTCGACTCCAGCCGCGGGTCCAGCCGCCGGTCCGACCACCACTCCGTCGCCGTGACCCGGGCCGCCGGCCGGGCACCGCGCAGGTGGGTGGCCAGCGCGGCGGGCAGGCCGCGCCGGGCGAGCTGGGCGGGGAAGACCCCGCGGGTGACCGTGCGCAGCGCGTCGACCGCCTGCTGGGTGCCGGTCAGCAGGTCCTCCAGCGCGGCCCCCGTCCCCGGGTGGACCGGGGAGGTCGCGAGCCGGCGCAGCGCCGCGGGCAGCGGCTGCAGGTGCGGCAGGACCACGTGCTCGACGGCGGCCTCGAAGCGGGTGCGCTCCTCGGTGCGGGCGGCCAGCAGCCGGCGGCGGGAGGCCTCCAGCTGCCCGGTCAGGGTGACCAGCTCGGCCGCGCGCGCCGAGAGCTCCGCCCCCAGGCGCACGTTGCCCACGGCGTGGCCGACCTGGGCGACGAAGTCGGCCAGCAGCTGCCGTTCCAGGGTCCGCAGCCCCCGTCCGGGCGGCATGGTGACCGCCACCCGGCCCACGACCTCGCCGCGGTCGGCGACGACCGGTGCCGTCCAGTCCGGGGCGAGGGGCTCCCGGCCGCTGCCGTCGCTCCACGTGGTCGCGGCCGGCCACCGGTCCAGGGGTGCCGCGCCCGGGACGTCGAGCCGCACCACCGCCGCCCCCACCGCCCGGCCGATCGCCCGGGCGACGCCGGCGAGCATCTCCTGCGGGTGCGGGACGTCCTGCAGCTCCCGGGTGAAGTCCGCCAGCGCGACGTAGGGATCGGCCTGCGCGCCGTAGACCAGCCGGGTCGCGAAGCGGGCGGCGCGGCTGCGCAGCGGCTGCAGCAGCAGGGCCACCGACGCGGTGAGCAGCACGGAGGTCAGCAGGCCGGGATCGGACGCCGACCACGGGCCCGGGCCGCTGACCACCACGACGGCGACGGCGTACAGCACGGTGGCGCCGCCGGTGAGCAGCGCGAGCACGATCGCCCGGTCGAGCACGACGTCGACGTCGAAGAGCCGGTGGCGCAGGATGCCGATCCCGGTGAGCACCGGCACCGCGGCGTAGCCGGCCATCAGCGGCAGGGGCGTGGACCAGGCCGGCAGCTGCAGCCACTGCGCCGACACCAGCGTGGCTCCCCCGGTGACCGCGAGCAGCACCGTCGCGAGCGTGATCCACCACAGCTGCTCGCGCGTGCGCCCGTCGCTGTGCCGCAGGCGGGAGAACAGCGCGGCGGCGGCCACGACGACACCGCCGGTGACCAGCGCGTACGAGGGCAGCAGCAGCGCCTGCACGAGCGGGTCGTCGGGTGCGGGCACCTGACCGGCGTCGTCCACCCGGCCGGTGCCCACGCGGGCCACCGCGACCGCGTGCAGCAGCACGCCGAGCGCGAGCACCCACACCCCCCACGACCAGCGCCCGCGCGGCCACCGCCCGTCGGGCGCCAGCAGGAACAGCCACCCCAGCAGCGCCAGGGTCGGGAAGGCACCCAGGTGCAGCCCCACGGCGATCGCCCCCGGCCCGCCCGGGACGTCGCCGAGGTCCCCGCGGACGGCCGCGACGCCGTAGGCCTGGGCGGCGACGCCGAGCTCGGTGAGCAGCTGCCCGACGACGAACAGCCACCCGATGCGGTGCCGGGGGTGCCGCGAGACGACCAGGGCCCCGATCACCGCCCCGGTGACGGCGCCGACGTCGACCAGCGGGAAGCCGGCGGTGACCGCCTCGGCGCTGCCCAGCCGGTCGGAGGCGGCGAGCACGACGACGCGCAGTCCCGCGAGGGCCGCGGTCAGGCCGGCGAGCAGCCACGCGAGGCGGATCCCCGGGCGGACCCTCACGGCCGGTCCGCGCCGGCCGGCGGGACGGGCACCTGCACCGTCACGGTGGTCCCCCGCCCGGGCCGGCCCTCGACCCGCACCGTCCCGCCGAGGGCGGTGGCTCGGCCGCGCACGCCCCGCAGCCCGGTGCCCCTCCCGGCGCCGCCGGCCGTCCCGTCGGGGAGCCGCCCGCTGCCGTCGTCGGCGACGGTCAGGAGCACGCCCGCGGCGGTCGCGTCGAGGTGGATCCGGACCCAGGACCCGCCGGAGTGCTTGACGGCGTTCTGCAGCGCCTCGGAGGCGCAGTAGTAGACCGCGGCGGCCACCTCCGCCGGGCACGGGACCGCGGCGGCGACGGTCACCGTCGTGGGCACCGGCGCGGTGACCGCGAGCCGGCTCAGCGCCGCGGGCAGCCCGTCGGCGAGCAGGGTCGCGGCACCGAGGCCCCGCGAGAGGGTGACGAGCGTCTCGATGGCGGCCTCGGCGGCGTCGGCCTGCTCGGCCAGCACCCGCTGCGCGCGGGCCGGGTCCGTGCCGAGCAGCCGGCGCGCCAGTCCGAGGTGCACGCTCAGCGCCACGAGCTGCTGCTGGGCGCCGTCGTGCAGGTCGCGCTCCAGGCGCCGGCGCTCGACGTCGGAGGCGGTCACCAGCTCGGCCTGCGCGGCGCGCAGCCGCCGCGCCTGCCCGGTCAGCTCGTCCACGCGAGCCTGCAGCTCGGTCTGCAGCTGCGCCCGGGCGAGCAGCAGGCCGGCCTGGCCGGCCAGGCCGGTGAACAGGCGCAGCTCGACCGCGGTGAGGGGGCGCCCGGGCCGCTCGCGCACCCGCAGCACGCCGAGCACCTCCCCGCCGTGACCGACCGGCAGGCTGTGCACGCCGGCCCGGTGCTCGGCCGCGGGCGGCGGCGGCAGCGGGTCGGTGGCCACCCCGGGAGGCCAGCCGGCCACCAGCCGCGGCTCGCCGTGCACCAGCAGCCAGACCTGTGTCCACGCGGCGGCCGTGCCCTCGGCGAGCACCCGGGCCATCCGCCCGGTCATCTCGCGCACCGACGCGCTGCTGCCCAGCCGCTCGGCGAAGCCGGACAGCAGCTCGTACGGCTCGGGCACCGGGCCCGCCAGCCGGCGGGCGACGGCCGCCTGCACGCGACGCCGGGCCGGCTCCAGACCGACGGCGACCACCGCGGTGGCCAGCAGCGCCAGGCCGGAGCGCGCGGTGCCGGTGCGCCCGAGCAGCAGGTCGCCGCCGACCACCACGACCAGGTACACCGCGAGCACGCCGGCCGCGGTCAGGACCCAGCCGACCGCCGGCGCGACGCCGGCGCGGCGCGTGCCGGCAGCTGCCGGGGCTGGGGGCATGGGCGGGAGTGTGGCCGCCCCGCAGCGGGCCGGGGAGGGGGTTGCCCGCACCGCGCCGGGGGGACGGCCGCACTCCCCGTTCGCTCAGCGGGGCTGCGGCTGGCCGCCGGCCTCCAGGAAGGTCAGCACGGCCGCGACCCGGCGGTTGAGGTCGCCCTCCTCGCTCAGCCCGAGCTTCTGGAACAGCGCGGTGATGTGCTTCTCGACCGCCCGCTCGCTCATGTAGGCGACGCGGGCGATCGCGGCGTTGCTGCGGCCGGTCGCCATCTGCTGCAACACCTCGAGCTCGCGGTCGGTCAGCCCGGCCAGCGGGGACCGCTCGCCGGTCGAGCGGCGCAGCAGCCCCTCGACGACCTTCGGGTCCAGCGCCGAGCCCCCGGCCGCCACCTCCCGCAGCGCCCGGACCAGCTCCTCGACGTCGGAGACGCGCTCCTTGAGCAGGTAGCCGAGCCCCTCGACGCCGTCCTCCAGCAGCTCGAAGACGTAGTCGGGCTCCACGTACTGGGACAGCACCACCACGCCGGTGCCCGGGTGGGCGGCGCGGATGCGCTTGGCCGCGACGATGCCCTCGTCGGTCAGCCCGGGGGGCATGCGGATGTCGGTGAGCACCGCGTCGGGCCGCAGCTCGTCGACCCGGCGCAGCAGCGTGTCCACGTCCTCGGCGACGGCGACCACGTCGACCTCGTCGGCCGTCCCCAGGAGCGCCGCGGTGCCCTGCCGGACGAGGTAGTTGTCCTCGGCGAACACGACCCGCAGCGTCATGGCGGGAGGGTAACGAGGGGGCGGCCGGCCGTCGGCGCCCTCGGGCGCCCGTTCCGGGGCCGCCGACACGGTCGACGGCTGCTGGTCCTGGGCGGTCACGGGAGCTCCTCGGGCGCGGTGCCGGTCCGGTCGCTGCCGAGCGTCGCCGCCGGCCGGCACCCCCTCCAGGGAGCTGACCGCCCGGCGACCGGAGGCCGGCCGAGCCCACGGGTGCGGGAACCCGCCGCCGACCGGGTGGCCCACCGGCTCCACCGGCTCCTCCCCCGTTCCTAGCGTCGGCGCCGCGGTCCCCCGGTCGGCGGGCGGGCCACGACCCGACCCCGAGGAGCTCCCGTGGACACCCTGACCGCCCCGCACCCCACGACCGCGCCGCCCCGCGCCCGGCGGCCGCTGCTCGCCGTCCTGGGTCTGGTCCTCGTCGTCCTCGGCGGGCTCGCCGGGACGGCGGGAGCCGGCGTCCTCGCCGCCTTCGGGACCGACGGCACCGTCGACACCGGCCCGTTCCGGCTGTCCACCTCCTCCGCCGCCCTCGTCAGCGAGGCCTCGCGGGTCGACGACGTCAGCCGGGTCGCCGCCGTCACCGGCGGGCTCGACCTGCGGCTGTCGGTGACCGGCGGGGACCCGTCCACGCCGGTGTTCGTCGGGATCGGCCCGGCCGGTGACGTCGAGGGGTACCTGGCCGGCGTGGCCCACGACGAGGTCAGCGGGCTGGGGACCTCGACGCAGGCCGTGGACCCTCAGCCCGGCGCACCCGCCGCCGCACCACCCGGTGGCCAGCCGTTCTGGGCGGCTTCGGCCGACACCGCGTCCTCGGGGGTCCTGACCTGGCACCTCGCCGACGGCGACCACCGGCTCGTCGTGGTGAACGCCGACGGGTCACCCGGGGTGGACGCCCGCGTCGACGTCCAGCTCGTGCTCGACGGCGCCTTCCCGGTCGGCGTGGCGCTGCTCGTCGGCGGCGGGGTGGCCGCCCTGGCCGGCGTCGTGCCGCTGGCGCGCGCGGCGCGCCGGTGAGGGCCCCGGTGGTCCCCCGCGTCGAGCAGGTCGCGCAGCAGCGTGGCCCGGGTCGCCGGGTCGACGACGACCTCGACGGCGAAGGCCAGGGCGCCCAACGCGGCCAGCCACGCCGCGACCTGGGCCAGAGCGCGTGTGAGGACCACCGCGGTCCCCTCGCCGCCCAGGGCGATCACGGCGTCGGCGGGCGCACCGGTCCACTCGGTCACCACGTGCAGGTCGAGCGTGACCAGGCCGAGGGCGAGGAAACCCCCGAACAGTGCGGCGCCGAAGCCGAGCACCTCGTAGGCGACCCGGGCGGTGACCCGCCTGCCGGTGCGCCGGTCGAGCGGCGCAGACAGCGTGCGCCGGACCCCGACGGTCGCGACGACCAGGGCGCCGCCGCAGGTGACGGTCAGCAGCACGACCAGCCGCGGCAGCGGGAGACGACCGACGTGGCGCCAGGTCTCAGCGGTGACGAACAGGACCAGGAGCAGGCCCAGCAGCAGGCGCAGCTCGCGGGCGGTGACGAGGACGACGTCGACGCGCCGCGGCCGCCCCGCCGGCCGGTCACGGGCCGACCCACCCCGTCCCCGGGCCGACACCGGGTCACGTCCCTGCTGGACCGGGGTGCGGGAGCCGGCCCAGGAAGGCCCGGACGGCGGCGGCGTACCGGTCGGCTCGGGCGACGGAGGCAGTCTGGCCACCGGAGAAGGTCCGCACGGTGGCGCCCGGGTACAGCCGTCGCACCGGCTCGAGCGCCGTCCCGCACCGCTCGTCGCCGGTGGCCTGCAGGAGCAGCACCCGGCCGGGCCACCCGGCCAGGTCGGCGGGGGCGGACCGCGGGAGCGCGGCCGTGTCGGCCAGGACCATCGCGCCGAACCGGTGCGGGGCACGGCGGACCAGAGCCTGGGCGACCAGTCCGCCGGACGAGGTGCCCCAGGCCACGGCGGTGTCGACGTCCTCGGCGTCCAGGATCGCGAGCAGCCCTCCGGCCGACTCGTCGAGGTCGGTCGCCGGGAGACGGGTCACCGACAGCACCCGGTGGTCGGCCTCCATGGCGGCCAGGTGCTCGAAGGACGCCTCCGACCGGCCGGTACCGCCGGGCAGGTGGAGGAGGGCCGGTGAGCCGGATCCGCCGGTCAGGTACTCCCAGGAGGTCGCGCCGATCCGGAGGCGGCGCACGGGGTGCGTCACACGGAACCGCTCCAGTCGCTCGTGCGCGCTCGGCGCCCCCCGGCACGGACACGGCTCACCGGTCACGGTCGGTCCCCTCCCGGGCCGGCCGGACGCTCGCGGCCCCGTCACGGGAGCGCAGGCGCCGGACGGCCAGGACGGCGGCGGTGCACAGCAGCAGCGCGACGTCGCGCTGCCAGCCGCCCTCGACGGCGTCCAGGTCGCCCGCGGTGTTGAAGGCGGCGTGCAGGACACCGACGGCCAGGATGCTGCCGCCGGTGGACAGCAGGACGCAGCCGGCCAGCAGGCGGAACACCAGGGCCACCACCAGCAAGCCGCCTGCCCCCAGCACGACCTCGCCGACACCGGGACGCCCGTCGAACAGCAGCGGCAGGTGCAGCGCCGCGAAGGGCAGCGCGGTCAGCGCCGAGCCGGCCCACAGCCCGTGACGGTCCACCAGCCGGCGCTGCACGAAGCCGGCCCAGGCGGTCTCCTCCCACAGGTTGAGCAGGAGCGTCCCCCACAGCAGCGTCGAGACGGCGAGGTCTGCGGCGAAGCGCCCCCAGCCCGCCCCGGGCCACACGAGGGTGCCGGTCACGGCGGCCAGGCCCAGGGTGGTTCCCGGGATGCCGAGCAGCACCAGCAGCGCCCACGTCCAGCCGATCCGCCAGCGCAGCACGCCCGCGAACAGGCGGCGCACGCCGGGGCGGCCGTCGGCCAGCCAGGTGACCGCCACCGCGGGCCCCAGGAGGCCGACGACGGTGGCGGCCAGCAGGAACGGCTCGACCGGGAGACCGGCCACCAGTGCCGTCCCGAGCGCCGTCCAGCCGGTGCCGAGCGCTCCGACCAGGAACGACGTGACCGGCCGACGGCGGGCGAACCGGCGCAGGGGGCCGCCAACAGCCGGCTCGGTCCCGATCCCGGCGGGCATCTCCGAGGTGGTCACGGTGCACCTCCCGTCCGCGGACGACCCGTCCCCCGCCCGGCGACCGGGCCGGGGCACAGGCCGTGCCGGATCCGCTCAGGTCCCGATGTCACGCCGGGTGAAGACGGCGGCGCCCACGCCGACCAGGACGGCTGTGGCCGCCAGCAGCGCCAGCGCCCCGCCGGGCTGGACCCCGTGGGCCAGCGGGTCGCCGCCGAGGTACCAGTGGAACGGCGACAGGTCCCGGGTCCAGCTCAACGCGTCCACCTGCGGGAGGACGCTGTTGGCGAGGTAGGCGAGCACGACCACGCCCGCGCTCACGCCGAGCGTGACCGTCCTCCTGCCGGTGGCGGCCCCGACCGCGAACGCGAGGGCGGCACAGAAGCCACCGAACAGCGCGAGGTGCAGGTCCATGGCGGCGAGTTCTGCTGCGCTGATGCCGGAGAGGTCCACCGCGCCGGACAGGGCGAGCATCGCCAGCCACAGCCCGACGGCGACGACGACGGCGCCGACCAGGACCGCGGCGATCCGCTGCAGCGCCAGCTGCCGGCGGCTCACCGGGTGGGCCAGCACCAGGTCGAGGGTGCCGGCCTCCTCGTCGGTGCCGACGATGCGCGTGCCCCACGCGGTCATGGCGACCGCGACGAGCAGCGGCAGCAGCATCCCGTAGACCGAGCTGCCCAGGTAGCCCTCGGGGCTGGTGAGCTCGTCGACGTTGAACGCCTCGAGCAGCGCCCGGGGGTAGGCGGCCACGGCCTCCTGCACCTCCGGGGTGCTGATGGTCGGCCAGAAGGCGGCGTACACCACACCGACGACGGCGATCGCCACGGTCCAGCCCGCCAGGGAACGCCGGGCGTCCCAGACAGCCTTCCCGAACACGCTATGCAGCAACACGGTCCGGCTCCCTCCGGGTGTCGTAGTAGGTGAAGAACAGCTCCTCGAGGTCGGGCTCCTCGGACCGCAGTCCCACGACGGTGTGCCGGGCTGCGGTCTTGACGAGGTCGTCGGCCCGTCCGTCGAGCCGGCCCCGCAGGACGGTGCCCTGCACGGTCACGTCGCTGAGGCCGGGTACCGCGGCGAAGTCGGCCGGGTCGACCGGTGCGGCGAAGACGATCTCGACCCGCCGGACGGCGCGCTCGCGCAGCTCCTCGACCCGCTCGACGGTCACCAGGCGCCCCTCGCGGACGATGCCGACCCGGTCGGCGGTCTGCTGCACCTCGCTCATGACGTGCGAGGACATGAACACCGTCGCGCCCCTCGCCGTGGCCTCGCGGACCATGGCGACGAACTCCTGCTGGAGGAACGGGTCCAGGCCGCTGGTCGGCTCGTCCAGCACCAGGATCTCGGGGTCGTGCACGAAGGCCTGGACGATGCCCACCTTCTGCCGGTTGCCCTTCGACAGGGTCCTGATCCCGCGGTCGAGGTCGAGACCCAGCCGGTCGGCCAGCTCCGCCGTGCGCCCGGCCGGCACCCCGCCGCGCAGGTTGCCGAGGTAGGTGAGCAGCTCGCGGCCGGTCTGCCGGCCGTCGACGACGAACTCGCCGGCGAGGTACCCGATCCGGCGGCGCACCTCGACGCCGTGCGTGCGCGGGTCGGCGCCCAGCACCTCGACGCGCCCGGACGTCGGGCGGATCAGGTCGAGCAGCAGCCGGATCGTGGTGCTCTTGCCGGCCCCGTTGGGCCCGAGGAAGCCGTACACCTCACCGGCGAGGACCTCGAGGTCGAGGCCGGCGAGCCCGCGGCCGGTGCGGCCGTAGGTCTTGACCAGTCCCTCCGTGCGGATGGCCACCTCCGCCATCACACCGTCCTCCTCCCTGGAGCTCCCGCTCCCGTGCGGACCGTCGGCGACGAGCGTGCGCGCCGCCCTGGCCCCGGGACCACGCACGCGACGACAACTCCGTGCACACAGCGGGCACACGCCGCACGGGCGGGCACGGAATCGTCGACCGCCGACGGACCGGCCCGGCGACGCGGGCGCCGCAGGGCCGGGGAGTCGTCGTGCGGACCACCGGGTGCGGCACCGTGCACCCGAGCCGGGCGAGGAGCGCCGCGCGCGTCGACCGCGGCTCCGACCGCACCGCCGGGGCGACGAGCGGGGTCAGCGGGGCGAAGTGCAGCGCTCCGTGGTCCCGCACGAGGTGCTCGTCATCGGGGCCGAGGGCCGACGTCCCGTCGTTGACCGGCAGCGGCCCCGACGAGCGCGCTCAGCCGTCGGACGGCCGCAGCCCGCCGTGTCCGTCGAGCGCGTACTCGACCGCCTGCTCTAAGGTCATCGCCCGCCCCTGCTCGCGGGCCCGCTCGAAGGCGGGCACACCGAGGCGTTCGCGGGCCCGGGCCGTGGCGCGGTCGTAGAGCCCGCGGTCGGGCCGGTAGTAGTTGTAGACCGGGGAGCCGACCGCCGCGAGGAGTCCCTCGGCCGCTCCGAGCAGGCACGCGGCGCGCCGCGCGTCACCGCGGGTGGCGGCCACCGCGCCCAGCCCCTCGACGAAGTGCGCGAGGTTGGCCCGGTCGTGCATCCGCTCCGACAGCACCACGCCCTCCGCGAGCAGGAGGGCGGCGTCGTCGTGGCGGCTCTGGGCGAGGGCGACCTGCGCCAGGTTGAACAGCGCGACGCACGCACCGGCCCGGTCCCCGGACCGGCGGGCGACCCGCAGTCCCTCCTCCACCGTCGACGCCGCCCCGTCGAGGTCGCCCTGCAGCAGCAGGACCGTCCCCAGCTGCGTCCGGGCCGTCGACACCGACTGCTCGTTGACGCCGGTCTCGAGGTGCAGCCGCAACGCCTCCTGCAGGTGGGACCGTGCGGTGTCGAGGTCGCCGACGTTGAGCGCCAGCAGGCCCAGGCCGTGCACCGCGTGCGCGGCCAGGACCGGATCGTCCACCTCGGCGGCCAGCGCGAGGCTGCGGGCCAGGTGCCGCTCGGCGGCCGGGTAGTCGCCCTGCGCGTACGCCAGCGCTCCGACCACACCGGATCCGACGGCCGCCGTCCGCGGGGCCGGGTCGCTGCCGAGCACCTGTTCCACGGCGGTCCGGCCCTCGTCCTGACGGCCCCGCAGCCACCAGAAGACCCACAGCGCCCAGCCCAAGCGCACCACACTCTCGTGGTCACCGGCCGACAGCGCCGACGAGATCGCCGCGCGCAGGTTGTCGGTCTCCTGGTCGAGCCGGCCCAGCCACGTCGTCTGGCCCGGTCCCCGCAACTCGGGCTCGGCACGCTCGGCCAGCGCGAGGAAGAACGCCGTGTGGCGGTGGCGGGCGTCGTCGGCGTCCCCGCTCTCCCTCAGGCGCTCCAGCGCGTACTCCCGGATCGGCTCGAGCAGGGTGTACCTGACCGCGCCGTCGTCGGTTCGGGCCACCACCAGGGACTGCTCCACCAGGTCCCCGAGCAGCTCCAGCACAGCGGGCACGTCCACCGGGTCCCCGGACCCGACCGCCTCGGCGGCCTCCAGCGTCAGCCCACCCGAGAAGACCGCCAGCCGGCGGAACAGCGCCCTGGCCTCGTCGCTGAGCAGGTCGTGGCTCCAGTCGAGGGTGGCGCGCACGGTCTTCTGCCGGTCCGGCAGATCCCGCTCCCACGACAGCGACACCGCACGGTCGAGGCGGGCCAGCAGCGTCGCGGGGTCGAGGAACCGCACGCGGGCCGCGGCCAGCTCCACGGCCAGGGGCAGGCCCGCCAGCCGCCGGCAGATCGCCGCCACGCTCGCGGCGTTGCCCTCGGTGAGGGTGAAGGAGGGGGAGGTCGTGCGGGCCCGCTCGACGAACAGCCGGCCGGAGGAGGCCGCCAGGACGTCGTCCGGTGACGGCGACGGCGTCGGTGCCGGCACCGGCAGGGGCGACACCGGGTACTCGTGCTCACCGCGGACCCGCAGCCGCGCCCGGCTGGTGACCAGCAGGGTCACGTACGGGCACTGCCCGGCCAGCCCGGACAGTTCCGGCGCGGCGGCCACCAGGTGCTCGAGGTTGTCGAGGACGAGCAGGACGCGCCGGTCCTGTAGGTGGGCGACCACGGAGTCGACCAGGCGCCGCCCCTCCGTCTCGCGCAGACCGAGCGATCCCGCCACGGTCGGCAGCACGAGCGCGGCGTCGGACAGCGGCGCCAGGGGGATGAACACCCTCCCGTCGGGGAAGGCGTCGGCGGCGCCACCCGCGGTCTCCACGGCCAGGCGCGTCTTGCCGACCCCGCCCGGACCGGTGAGCGTGAGCACGCGGACCTCCGGGCGGTCCAGCAGCGCGGCCACCTCGGCCAGTTCCTGCTCGCGGCCGACCAGCGGCGTCAGGGGGACCGGCAGGGCGGTGTCCGGGACCACGACCGACGCCGCACCGGGTCCGGCGGCCTCGCGCGGGACCGCCGCGAGGAGCGCGGCTCGCTCCGGGCCGGACAGGTGGAGGGCGTCGGCCAGCGACCGCACGGTGTGGGGATGGGGCCGGCGCCGCTCGCCCCGCTCCAGCGCGCTGATCGCGTTGCGCGTCACCCCCGCCAGCTCCGCGAGCTCCTCCTGGCTGAGCCCGGCGGCCTCGCGCAGTCGCCGCAGGTGTGCTCCGAAGGACGGCGTGTGCCCGCTGTCGGCGCTCATGCTGGCTGCTCGCACTGGGTCGTCACGTGGCCGCGACGCGGCGCCGGAGACGCTAGCAGCCGGGCGCGCTCCGGAGGCCGGTCCGGGAGCGCGGTGTGTGCCCGTTGTTGGCGCACCGTGTGTGGCCCGCCTCCCCCCGGCGCGCGGAGACTCCTGCCACCGAGCGCCGCACCCCGGTGCGAGCGGCCGGCCGGACCCGGACCGAGGAGGTCGTGTCGTGTACCCGACCAGCGCAGGACGACCCAGGGCGAGGCGGCCGTGAACGCCGGGGTGGTGGTCGTCGGAGGCGGGCCGGTCGGACTGACCCTCGCCCTCGCCCTCGCCCGGCAGCGCGTGCCGTCCCTCGTCCTGGAGGCCCGGCCGGAGCCCACGCCGGTCGACGAGTCCCGGGCGATCACCTGGATGCCGAAGGGCCTGGAGCTGCTCGACCGGCTGGGACTGCTGGGGGCGTTCGCCGGGCACGGCGTGCGGCGGACCGCCCACGAGTTCCGTACGCCGGAGCGGCTGCTGCTGACCCTGCGGTTCGACGAGCTGCCGGTCCCGCACCCGTACACGCTGCAGCTCCCCCAGCACCACTCCGAGGCCCTCCTGGAGGCAGCCGCGCTGGCCACCGGTCTGGTGGAGGTCCGACGAGGTCACCGGGTGACGGCCGTGGACCAGACCCCGGACGCGGTGACCGTCACCGTGCACGGTCCGGACGGGGGCTACCGGCAGACGGCGTCCTCCGGGGTGGCGTGCGACGGCGCCCGCAGTACCGTCCGCGACCACCTCGGCATCGGGACCCGCTGGCGTGACCACGGCACGGACTCGGCCGTGGCCGACGTCGTGATGGACTGCGACCTGCCCGCCGGCGTCTCGCGGATCGTGCTGGACCCCGCGCGCCCGTACGGCTTCTTCCGCTTCGGGCCGCGCCGCTGGCGGTTCGTCTACCGGCTCGGCGACGGGGAGGACCGGGCGGAGGCGACGTCGGAGGCCGCGGCGGTCGCCCTGCTGACGTCGCGGCTGCCCACGGCGCGGGTCGAGCGCTTCCTGTGGGCCAGCGCCTTCCGTCTCGCCCAGGGGCAGGCGAGCACCTACCGCCGCGGGCGCTGGCTGCTGTGCGGGGACGCCGCGCACGCGATGGGCCCGTCGGCCGGGGCGGGCATGATGATCGGGGTCGTCGGCGCCTGGCGGCTGGCGCACCGGCTGGCCGCGGTGGTGGCGGACGGGGCTCCCGCGGCCGGGCCGCTCGACGACTACGAGCGCGTGCAGCGCGCGGCGTCGCGTCAGGTGCAGGGCGCCAACGCGAGGATCTTCCGGAACATGGCCGTGACGGACCCGGCCGTGGCCGCCGTCCGCGCCACCCTGCTGGGCGGGATCGGACGGGTGCCCGCCGTCGTCCGCAGGATCACCGAGGAGGAGGCCATGGTCCGGCAGGACCTCGGCCCGACCGGGGCCGGCCCGCGACCTGCGCGCCCGGCAGGAGGAGTCAGGAGGACGCCGTGCTGGTGACGGTCACCACGGAGCTGCCGTGCTCGGTCGAACGGGCCCGCGAGGAGGTGGGGACGTCCCGCCTGCTCCTGTACGTGTCCTGGCCGCTGGTCGAGTTCCTCCCGGTCGACCCGCCGGTCCTGCCACCCACTTGGCAGGCCGGGGACCACCTGGTCCGGATGCGGTTGTTCGGGCTGGTACCGCTGGGCCGCCAGACGATCTCGATCTCCTTCCCGCCCACCACCCCGGACCGGGTGCTCCTCAGGGACAACGGGTCCGGTGACCTGCTGCGCCGCTGGGACCACCTGATCACGATCGCACCGGGCAGCTCGCCGACGCGGGCGCGGTACACCGACCGGATCGACGTCGACGCAGGCCTGCTGACCTCGCTCGCCTGGGCCTGGGCGCACGTGCTGTACCGCTGGCGCCAGCACCGGTGGCGGTACCTGGCCGCCCGGGGCTTCCGCTACCCGCCCGCCCGCCGCGCCCACGTCCCCAGGGCGCCCTCGGGGGGCGCGACCCGGGAGTCGCACGACCGGGGACCGGCGACAGCTGGGTGACGGCGGTCGGGGGTCACGGCAGTCATCTGTCCGATGACGCCGGCCGGCAGATCGGGGAGGTTCGGGGAGCGCCCGGCCGACCCCGGCCCCGGCTCCGGCACGACGAGGGAGACCCGTGACCAGCAAGCAGACCGTCGTCCTCGTCCACGGCGCCTACGCCGAGTCCTCGAGCTGGAACAGCGTCATCCGGCCCCTGGCCGCCGAGGGGCACCGCGTCGTCGCCTGGGCCAACCCGCTGCGGAGCGTCGCCGCCGACGCCGCCGCCCTCAGCGACCTCCTGCGGACCGTCGAGGGACCCGTGCTGCTCGTGGGGCACTCCTACGGCGGCGCGGTCGTCACCAACGTGGCGCCCGACGCCGGCGACGTCGTCGGGCTGGTGTTCGTCGCCGCGTTCGCGCTGGCACCCGGCGAGAGCTGCGCGGACGCCTCCGCCCTCGTCCCCGGCAGCACGCTGGGCGAGACGCAGGTGCGGGTGCCCCTGGCGGGCGGCGGCGCCGACACCTACATCGCCCCGGACCGCTACCACCAGCAGTTCTGCGCCGACCTGCCCCACGAGGAGGCGCTGCTGATGTCGGTCACCCAGCGGCCGATCACCGAGGCCGCGCTGGGCGAGGCGTCCGGGGACCGGCCGCTGTGGCGCGACCTGCCGAGCTGGTTCCTCTTCGGGGAGCTCGACCGCAACATCCCCGTGGGCGCCCACCGCCGCATGGCCGAGCGGGCCGGGGCGCGGCGCGCCGTGGAGGTCCCCGGCGCCTCCCACGTCGTCGGGATGTCCCACCACGACGAGGCGACCCGGCTGGTGCTGGAGGCGGCCGCGGCGACGGCGTCGGTCACCGCCTGAGGCCGGGCGGCGCCCGGCGCCGGTCAGCCAGCGCGCAGGCTCGCCACGAGGTTGATCGTGGTGGCGAGGATCCCGGTGCCGAACAGGTAGGACAGCAGCGCGTGACGCAGCGCGGTGCCGCGCAGCACCGTCGACTGCAGCGTCGTGTCCGACACCTGGAAGGTCATGCCGACGGTGAACGCCAGGTAGGCGAAGTCGCGGTAGGTGGGCGCCTCGGCGCCGGTGAAGTCGATCCCTCCCACCGGCTCGGCGTAGTACAGCGCGGCGTACCGGAGCGTGTAGAGGGTGTGCACCAGCGCCCAGGAGAGCACGACCGACACCACGCCCAGGACCACCCGCAGCAGTTCCTCCGGTCCGCTCCCCTGGTCGGCGCGGGCCAGGACGACGGCCACGACGACGAGGCTGGCGATGGCGGCCACCAGCAGGATGACGTCCGTCGTCACCCGGTTCAGGTCGGTGGTGGTCGCCCGCCGCGCGGTCGCCGCGGCGTCCATGCGCAGCAGCCCGAACACCAGCCAGCCGGTGTAGAGCCCCGCCACCGTGTCCCAGCCCAGCATCAGCCCCAGAGCCGGGGACCGGGCCCAGCCGACCGTGACCGCGACGGCGACCCCGAGCGCCACCGCGACGAGGGCCTCTCCCCGCGCGGAGCCGACCAGCCTCACGGGTGCCGAGGTCCTGCGGTCACCACCCGGCGGTCACCCGGTCACCCGGTCACCAGGGTGACCAGGGGCTGCGCCGGGTCGACGAGGTAGGTGGACAGCATCTGCCCCGTCCCCGGGCCGAGGTCGCGGGCGTTGTGCGGGGTGCCGGGCGGGATGAGGAACCCCTCCCCCGCGTGCAGCGTCCGTGGCGGCTGCCCCTGGACCTGCACCTCCACCGTCCCCGCGGCGATGTACCCGACCTCCTCCCCCGGGTGGGTGTGCCACCCGGACTCCACGCCGACCGGGATCTCGGTGAGGACCTGCACGACCACGCGGCCGGGGACCGACAGGGGTCCGCGCTGGACCTCGGTGCGCGTGAGCCTGCCGGCGAAGGCGTCGCCGGCGGACCTGGGTGCGGGGGCGGGATCGGACGACACGGCCGGACCTCCCGGGACGGTGGGTGCGTCCCGTCACCGTGGCGGGTGGACGGCGGCGGCACATCGGCCATCCGACTGCGGATCCGTCGCGCACCGACCGCCGCCACCCGCCGGCAGGCGGCCTCAGCGACCGAGGGCGCGGCCGTCCGGGAGCGTGCGGCCGGCCAGCAGCGCGACCAGCGAGCCGGTGTCCGCGCGGACGGGCACCCCGTCGCCCCGGCTCCAGGCCGTGTCGGTGGCCTCGAGGCGGACCCCGGTCAGGTCGGTGCCGAACACCGCGCCGCCGGCGGCGGCGAGGTGCTCGAGGACGGCGACCACGGCCTCCGCCGGCGCGACCGGCGGCCGGCCGAGCGCGACCGTCACGTCCAGCGAGTGGATGACGGCGTGGCTGAGGGCCCCCACCGCACCGCCGCCCGGCGGCTGCCACGCGTGCAGCTGCGGTGACCGCAGGGCGGCCAGCAGGTCGGCGGTCGGCAGCGCGGCGTCGCGCGCGGCCACGGTGTCGGACAGGACGCCGAAGTCGCCGCCGGCCGCCGCCATCTCGGCGCCGAACCGCTCGGGCGTCAGCCGCACCGGCATCGTCACGTGCGCCACCACGTGCCGGACCTGCCACCCCGCACACAGCGACGGCGCGTCCCAGACCCCCTCGGGACCGGACGCCAGCAGTGCGGCCAGTCCGTCGTACGTCGGCCCCACCCAGGCCTGCAGGTCGTCCCGTGCCCCGCCGCGCCCGTCCACGTCCATCCTCGTCCCCTCCACCCGGCCGGCCCGGTCGCCGGCGCCGACAGGAGGACGCCCGCCGGAGCCCGGACTCATCGGCCGGTCATCCTGCCGGTTCGCGGGCCCGGTCGCCGGCACGGTGGGACGGTGCTGCGCTCAGCCGAGCATCCGCCGGGCCTCGGCCAGCGCCCGCCGCATCGCCGCGGGCATCGACGGGCTCCCGCCCGAACGCCGGTGGCAGACCGCGGCGCGCAGCACCGCCAGCCCGACCGCGGCCGCGAGGTCGGCGTCGGCGGGTCCGGCGGTGCCGCCCCGCGCGGCCAGCGCGGCCGCGAGCTGGGCCTCCAGCTGCTGCTGCACCGCCAGCGTGCGGCGCAGCAGGGCGGGGTGCCCGTCGACCAGCTCGCCCTGCAGGTCCAGCAGCTCCTGCTGGGACTCCAGGAAGTCGGCGAAGGCGAGGAGGACGGCCGGCAACCGGTCCCGGCCCGGGACGTCGGCCTCCACGGAGGCGACGGCGCGGGTGAGCGCGGACGAGAACGGCTCCCGGTAGCCGAAGACCACGTCCTCCTTCGACCGGAAGTGCCGGTAGAAGGTGGCCGGGCTGACGTCGGCGGCCCGGCACACCTCCCCCACGGTCACCGCCTCGTAGCCGTGCCGGCGGAACAGCTCCACGGCGGCCCGCTCGATGCGCGCCCGCGTCTCCGGTGCGCCGGCCAGGCGCCGGTCCTCCGCCATCCCGGCCTCCGGCGGGGGGCTCACGAGGTGCCGACCGGGACCTGGGCCGCGACGTCACCGGCGACGGCGAACTCGAAGGTCACCGACACGCTCTGCCCGACCGGCAGGTCCTCGGTCAGCCCCGTCAGCCGCAGCCGCACCGGGCCGCTCGTCGCGTCCACCGTGCCACCGGCGGGGACGGGGATGCCGCCGGCCGCCGGGGCGCCGTCCTCGCCGAGGAGCTCGACCGACGCGGCCGCCGCGGTGCTGACGGTGACCAGCCGGTCCTCCTCGTCACCGTCGTTGACCAGCGCCGCGCGCAGGTCGACGTCGCCGCCGGCGGGCACCGTGCCCGAGGTGTCGAGGAAGGCGTCGACCACCTGGACCGAGCCCGCCTGCGCGTTCACCCCCGCGGTGGCCGGGGCCTCGGTCTCGGTGGCCGCGTCCTTCCCGGCGTCGCAGCCGACGAGCAGCACCAGCGCGGCGCCGGCGGCGGCGAGGCCCCGCCTCACCGCCCTCCCCCCGCTTCGGCGACGAGCTGCCCGAGCAGTCTGCGCAGCTTCGTCAGCGTCGCCTGCTCGGCACCGACGTCGTAGCGGTCGGCGAGGACGGCGGGGTCCTGGGAGGCCACCCGGGTCGTGCCGTCCTGGGACCACACCAGCACCCGCAGCGGCAGGTCGAACCCGCAGCGCGGATCGGCCTGCATGAGCGCGGTCCCGACCGCCGGGTTGCCGAAGACGAGGAGCACCTCGTCGGCCAGCTCCAGTCCCGCGGCGCGCGCACCGGCCGCGTGGTCGATGGTCGCGAACACCTCGACCCCGCGGGCGCGCAGCCCGGCGGTCAGCCGGCCGACGACGGCCGCGACGTCCCCGGGGACCTCGGTCACCTGCAGCTCGTCGGACACCTGCCCTCCCTCGGCCGGCGCTGCCGTGGCCGGCACACCCGCCGACCATCCCCCGACCTCCGGCGGACGGCATCCGCCATCTGACCACCGTCGCGGGCGGTCACCCCCCGGCTCGCGGCGACCGGACCACCGCCACCGGACACGGCGAGTAGGTGAGGCAGCGCAGGCCCACCGAGCCGAGCAGCAGGCTCGACCAGCCGGTCCGGCCGCGCGACCCCACCACGAGCAGGTCGGCGGAGTCGGCCAGCTCGGTGAGCACGTCCCAGTCGACGCCCTCGACGGTCTCCGCCCGCAGCTGCAGGTCCGGGGTCCGCCCCTGCCACGCCTCGTGCACCGTCGTGCGGAGGACGACGTCGGCCTGCTCCCGCAGCGTGGTGCCGGGCACCGCCCACGGCGGGCCGCCGTAGCCGGACACGGTGTCGGTCCAGGCGTGCACGACGTGCAGCTCGGCGCCGCGCAGCCGCGCCTCGGCCGCGGCGAAGCGCACCGCCGCCACCGACTCCGCCGAGCCGTCGACCCCGACCAGCACCCGGCTGCCGGTGCCCTGCCACAGCACGGCACCGTGCGTGGACTCGTCGTCCCGGACGACGGCCACCGGTCCCCGGGCGTACTGGGCGCACTGCTGGCTCACCGAGCCGAGCAGCGCCCCGCGCAGCGGCCCCCGCCCGCGGGAGCCGACGACGAGCAGCCGGTCCTCGCCGGCGGCGTCGACCAGCTGCTGCACGGGGTGCCCGAACCGCACCTCCGGGTGCACCGGGACGGCGTCGGTCCCCGTCGAGGCGGCGACGTCGGCGGCCTCCGCGGCCATCCGGGACCGCACGTCCGCCTCGAGGTCGGCGACGTCGGGCCGGCCGACGCCGCCGTCGTGGCGGTGCGGCGGCAGGTCCGGCGGCCAGACGGTGACCGCCCGGACCGGCACCCCGTGCAGACCCGCCTCCCGGAGCGCCCAGGCCAGGGCGGTGCGCGCCCCGTCGGACCCGTCCACCCCCACCACGACCTCGCGCGGCGTCGTCGCGTCGTCCACGGTGCTCCCCTCGTGGCCGTGCCGGCCCGCGGCCGCGGCCGGTCGGACCCGCCCTACCCCGCGGAGCGGCGCCGGTCCCCTCCCCCGTCGACCGCGGTCCCCCTCCCGGCCGGGCAGCGGCTCGCCCGACGGTCGTCGGCGCAGGTGGGCCGCGGTGCGGGCGTCTCGACCACGTGGGCGAAGACGTAGGGGGGCCGCCCGGCCAGGTCGTGCGCGACGGTCGCCCGCACGCGGGCGGGGACCACGGTCCCGTCGGCGTGCAGGTAGCGCTTGGTCACGTCGTGCACCGACACCGTGCCGTCGCGCGCCTGGCCGAGGTTGACGACGTCCTGGGCCAGGTCGTCGGGGTGGGTCACGTCGGCCACGGACAGGCCGGCGAACTCCTCCGCGGTGCGCCCCACCAGCGCCTCGTAGGCCTTGTTGACGCGGATGAAGCGACCGTCCATGCCGGTCAGCGCCATGCCGATGGGCGCCTCGTCGAAGGCGTGGCGGAACATCGCCTCGCTCTCCCGCAGCGCCTGCTGCGCGGTCACCTCCGCCGTGACGTCCCGCGAGGTCGTCACCAGCTCCCGCAGCGCGCCGTCCTCGTCGGTCAGCCGCTGCACCGACGTGCGCAGCCACCGCACGCGGCCGTCGCGGTCCAGCGCCCGGTGCACGGTGCCGTCGAGCGTGCCGCTGCGCACCAGCGGCAGGCCGGAGCGGACGCGCTCGGCGTCCTCCGGGTGCAGCAGCGCGAGCACCGATCGGCCCAGGAGCTCCTGCGGCAGCCAGCCGAGGACCGGCCCGGTGGTGGCCGAGGCGTAGGTGATGACCCGCTCCGGCGTCGAGACGAACACCATCTCGTCGGCCCCCTGCAGCAGCAGGGACGCGCGCGGGGGGTCGGCGATCCCCGCGGTGGCCCCCGGCCCGGCGCCGGTCAGGACGGGTGCCGGCGCGGGGCGGCCGAAGAGCCAGCCCTGCGCGGCGTCGCAGCCCATGGCGACGAGCTGCTGGGCCTGCTCGAGGGTCTCCACCCCCTCGGCGCACACCCGCCGGCCGAGGCTGTGGGCCGCCTCCACGACGAGCCGCACGAGGATCGCGTCGGCCGGGTCGGTGGTGACCCGCGCGACGAACGAGCGGTCGATCTTCACCTGGTGCACCGGCAGCCGGCGCAGCAGCGTCAGCGACGAGTGGCCGGCGCCGAAGTCGTCCAGTGCGAGGCGGACGCCGAGCTCGCGCAGCTCCTCCAGCCGGCGGGCGGTGGCGTCGAGGTCGGTGACCGCCGCCGTCTCGGTGATCTCCAGGCACAGCCGCGACGGCGCCAGGCCCGAGGCCTGCAGGGCCGACACCACGTCGTCGACGAAGCGGCGCCGCCCGAGCTGCACCGGCGAGACGTTCACCGCGACGGTCGGCAGCGCACCCGAGGGCCCGGCCGGCCAGCCCGCGGCCGCCGCGCAGGCGGTGTGCAGCACCCAGCGGCCGAGGTCGACGATCAGCCCGGTGCGCTCGGCGAGCGGGATGAAGCGGTCCGGGGGGATCCAGCCGAGCTCCCCGTCCTGCCACCGCGCCAGGGCCTCGAAGCCGGTCACCTGGCCGGTGGGCAGCGTCACCACCGGCTGGAACTGCAGGGTCAGACCGCCGACGTCGACCGCCGCGCGCAGCCGGCGCTCCAGCGAGTGCCGCGCCCGGACCTCGTCGGCCGTCTCCTGGTCGGCCAGCAGGTCGGGGACGAACCGCTCGGCCCGCCCGCGGCCGAGGGACTTCGCCTGGTAAATCGCGAGGTCGGCCCGGGTGAGCAGCGTGTCCAGCGCGTCGGCCCCGAACGGCTCGTCGTCGGCCGGCCCGTCGGCGACGCCGACGCTCGCCCCGATCGTCACGACCTCCTCGCCGCCGGTGGCCGCGGACACCGTCACGGGGGCCGCGGCGGCGAGCAGGATGCGCTGGGTGAGCCCCTCGGCCTGCGCCGGGGTCAGCCGGTTCGCGACGAGCAGGGCGAACTCGTCCCCGCCCAGGCGCACCGCGAGGTCGCCCTCCCGGGCGAGGCACCGCAGGCGCCGGGCGAACTCGACGAGGACCTGGTCACCGGCCGCGTGCCCCAGGTGGTCGTTGACGTCCTTGAACCGGTCCAGGTCGATGTAGAGGAGCGCACCGGGGCGGGGCCCGTCGCCGGGCGTCCCCCACTGCTCCTCGAGGAACGAACGGTTCGGCAGGCCGGTCAGCGGGTCGTGCGCGGCCCGGTGGGCGTAGTGCCGGGCGAGGTGCTCGAACACGGTGGCCACGGGGACGACGCCGTACCGTCCGCCCGCCGTCCGCACGACGATCGCCTCGGGCACCGGGTCGTCGGTGCGGCGCCTGCGGGCCAGCACGGCGGCGGCGTCGCCCAGCGTGCACCCGTCGGCCAGGACGACGGTGCCGGGCGGGACCGGCGCGGTCGCCGGCCGCTGCCCGCGGTGGAGGGGACCGGGATCGCGCAGCGGGGCCGGGAGCCGCTCGAGCCAGCTGCGCGTCAGCAGCACCGGACCCTCGGCGCCGGTGAGCACCACCCACCGCAGGGAGCCGTCGGTCCGGAGGAGGTCCGCGACGACGGGCAGGGGCGTCCCGGCCGGCACGGTGCGCACCGGCAGGGCGAGGTCACCGAGCGTCTGCGGGGCTCCCAGGGGGGACACGACGGGAGACGGTGCCACGTCGGTCCGGTCCTGCAGCGAGGGCGCCAGGAGCATGCCTGCGTCGGGCATCGGGGAGCCCCTTCCTGTTGCGGTCAGGGACATGTCGGCACCCGCGCCCTCCCGCTCCCCTCCCGTCGCTGCCGGTGTCCCCCACAAGGGGGACCCGGGACGGCCCTCCGGCACCCGGCCCGGTCGGGCGGGGATGACGCAGGATGGGGGCGTGCTCTCCGTTCCCCTCGCCCGGGCCCTGCGCGACGCCGGGCTGACGTGGACCCCCGCCCGGGGCGACAGCTTCGTCGTCCCCGACAAGGAGATGGACTCCGACGTCTTCG
This sequence comes from Geodermatophilus sp. SYSU D00766, assembly GCF_054049915.1. Classification (NCBI taxonomy): domain Bacteria; kingdom Bacillati; phylum Actinomycetota; class Actinomycetes; order Geodermatophilales; family Geodermatophilaceae; genus Geodermatophilus; species Geodermatophilus sp. SYSU D00766. Next base: position 76,512 of record NZ_JBJGYI010000014.1, on the reverse strand, counting down.
TGCTCTCGGACATGACCATCGAGGTGCATCAGTTCCCCACCGGGCCGGTCATCGGCTTCAACGGCACCACCGAGTGGGCCCTGGACTCCCTCGAGCAGTCCGAGGCGTTGTGGCTGCCGGCCGAGCACCAGCTGCGCGGGCTGCTCGGCGACGCGTTCGCCGGGCTCGCGCCCACCGGCGAGGGCTACCGGGTCACGCTCCGCGTCGACGGCGCGACGAGCGGCTTCAACGGCCGCGACCCGGCCGAGGCCTACGCCCTGGCGCTGCTCTCCCTGCTGCGGGCACGCCGCCCCTGACCGGCGAGGCGGCTGCCCGTCCGGTCACCCCCGCTCGCCGGCCGTCCGCCGGCCGAGCCCGTCGGTCCACCTCCTCCAGCGCCGGCGGACGACGAGCCGGGCGACCGGGGCCCACGGCGGGCGCCAGCGCTGCTGCGGCTTGCGCGCCACCAGCGTGTTGAGCAGCAGCCCGCGCCGGTCCAGGGCGAGGCGCAGCGGGAGGGCCCGCATGGCCGCGTCGACCACGGCGACGACCAGGTGCTCGCCCTTCGACGTGCTGCGGAGCCGGCCGATCAGGTCCTCGTCCTCGATCGTGCGCAGCGCCTGCCGCTCCTCCCGCCACGCGGCCGGGTCCCGGTCCAGTTCGGCGCGCACCGTGGCGGTCTGGACGTCGGTCAGCCAGTCGGCGAGCCGCTTGCGGGTCTCGTCGTCGTCGGGCGACAGCGCGCGCGCCAGGTGCGCCTGCGCGTCGAGCCGGCCGGCGGTCCAGTCCCAGGCGCGCCACTCGGGCAGGCCGAAGGCCGCGAAGTGCATCACCCGGGTGCCGTAGAGCTTCCTGTCCCCCCAGCGCCGGGCGAGCCGGGCGTCCTCCTCCGAGGGGTCCACGAACGGGCTGTCGACGTCCGGCCCGAGCCGCAGGAACCGGAAGGGCGCGGTCCGCCGGAACGCCCCGTAGGCGGTGAACGCCTGGGAGGCGACCTCCACGGCCAGGGCCGCGCGCACGACGTCGGCGGTGTCGAGGGAGCCGCCGATCGCGGAGGCGTATCCCCGGGCCGCCTGCTGCACGCAGTGGGCCAGGGCGGCGGGAGCCCGGAGGGCCTCGATGTGCTGCCGCGCCCAGGCGGCGCAGGCGACGTCCTCGGCCGGCGCGCCGGCGGCCTGCTCGACCAGCCGGGCGGACACGGCGTCCCGGACGGCCTCGACCCGGCTGAGGGCGGAGACGACGTCGGCGATCCCGCCGGCGCCCGGCTGCTCGCCCTGGGCGACGCGGTCGCGGAGGTCGCCGGCGAGCAGGCGGCACACGCGCTCGGCGGTGCCCAGGCCCCAGGCCCAGCCGCCGGGGCCGGGGGTCAGGCCCGTCCCGGCAGGAGGCACCCACGGCAGGTCCTGCTCGAGCAGCCGGTCGAGGTCCACGGTGGTGGCCGGCGCGAGCACCACCCCGCCGCCCTCGTTGGCCGAGGCCAGGGTGGTGCGGACGTCGAGCAGGCCCCCGACCGCCCGCGCCCGCCGGTACTGCTCCAGCAACCCGTCCGCGGCCCCGGTGGGGGCGGCCAGCTCGGCGCGCAGCAGGGTCTCCGGTCCGGCCTGGCGCGCGTCGGCGCGCGCCAGCAGCTCGGCCGCGTCCTCCACGTCCGCGCGGACGTCCCCCTCCCGGGGGAAGCCGACGGCGGAGCCGAGGATGCCCGTCCAGTCCGGGTGGTCGCCGGCGCCGTCCGGCGTCTCCTCAGGGTGGTCCGGTGCGGCCCGGTCCAGGCCGGTCGAGGCCTGCCCGCGGGAGGGCACCACGTACACCAGCAGCCGCCGCACCGGCCCCGTGGCCGGACGGCGGCCGATGGCGTCGAGCACCGGCTGGAAGGGCGCGTTGTCCAGGACGCCGCCGTCGACCAGCCAGCGGTCGCCGTCGCGTTCCACGGGCGCGGCCGGGAGGATCCGGCGCCGGGCGAGCTCGGGTCCCTCCCGCACCGGGGTGAAGGCCACCGGGAAGGACGCCGACGCCCGGGCAGCGGTGACCAGGGCGCTCTCCGCGTCCGGCCCGTCGAAGTCGTCGGTGAGCGCCGGCTGCCACCACGAGGCGTCGGCATCGGCATCGGCATCGGCATCGGCATCGCCGGGCCGGTAGACGACCCCGTCGTCCTCGGTGCGGCGGAAGCGGTACTGCCGGCGGTGGTCGGCCACGTCGAAGCGCTGGCCGAAGGAGTCCACGTGCGGCCGGGTGGCCGGGCCCAGGGCGGTCGCGGTGACGAACAGCGTGACGGGCCGGCCGCGGGAACCGCCCGCGCCGCCCATCCCGGCGATCTCCTCGCGGACCGCCTCCCGGAAGAAGTCGCCGTCGAGGACGCTGGGCAGCGGGTCCTCCTCGCGGCGGCGCAGCAGCCGCCCCTCCTCCAGGCGGGCGCGGTCGTCCCAGACGCGGCGCAGCCGCGGGCCGCCGTCGCCGCCGGGTGGGTCCAGCGGGACCCCGCGGGCCACCGCCGTGGCCAGCAGGGTGCCGTTGAGGCCGCCGGCGCTGGTGCCGGCGATGACGTCGACGACGACCTCCCCCACGTCGGCGCGCCGGCACAGGTCCACCCAGGCGTCGAACACCGCCCGGTCGTGCTCGGCCACCCCGCCGACGGCGACCTCGGACTCCCCGGCGGCGACCCGCGACGCCCGCCGGAGCAGGTCGATCTCGTGGGTGACCCCGCCCATCCACACCGCCAGGCTGACGCCGCCGTTGAGGACCAGGGCCAGGCGGACCTCCTGCCGGGAGCGGCCCGGAGCGCTGGAGCGGGACACGGCTGCCTCCTCCTCGTCGGGGTGCCGCGGCACGACGGCGTCCTCAGACACCGCGCGTCCGGGCGGCGACCAGGGCGCCGGCCGCGAACGCCTCGACGCGCACGACCCGGGCGCCCGGGACGCCGTCGACCCGGATCGTCCGGTGCCCGTCGGCGGCGTCCGCGCTGGCCCGCGGCCGGTCGTCGACGTGCACGTCGAGCCGGTCGGCGCCGACCACGTCGACCTCGAGGGTGAGCGTCCCACCGGACAGGGACGCGGACACGTCCAGCCGGCGGCGGGGCATGCCCGCGAGCACCCGGCCGGCGTGCTCCAGCAGGTCGAGGTTGCCCTCCAGCACGTCGCGGCGGGTCATCTCGTGCCGCTCGTCCGGGGTGATCCCCAGGTCCTCGACCGGCGTCCCGGCCAGCGCCCCGACCCGGAGCGTGCGGCGCATCGACACCCGCATGTCCGCCCCGTGGGGGAGCGCCACGTACGGGGTGTCCGGATCCGGCACCGGTTCCCGCAGCAGCCGCGCGAGCAGCCCGTGGGTCCACACGTTGGCCCCGCCGGCGCCGATGTTGTCGTCGACGCCGAGCACCTTCCCGACGGCGTGGTCCTGGAAGCCCGCGGCGAAGATGTCGGTGGCCGAGTAGCAGCGGGCGTCGGTGACGAGGACGACCGGGCCGAAGTACCGCTGACCGGTGGCGTTGGCCTCGTCCTCGGGCGTGATCGGGAACGCCGAGGAGAACACCGCGCCCGTCTGCACGGCCTGCTCCATGGACCGCAGCCACGGCCCGAGGTCGATGCCGATCGGGTTGGCCGCGTGCTGGCGGGTGATCGCGAGGTTCAGCGGCGTGCAGAGGAACTGCACCGGCTCCGGCGTGATGCGCCGCGGCGTGAGCGTCTGCAGGAGGAACTCACTGGCGAAGATGTGCCCGCCGCCGTTGCCGCGCACGTCGAGGACCAGCCCGTCCTGCGGCAGCAGCTCCACCAGGCGGACGAACTCGGCGAGGAAGGCGTGCGGGTCGGGGACGGCGAACCGGAAGACCCGCAGGTGGCCGAAGGTGCCCGAGGCGGTGACGACGCTGCGCGCCTTGAAGACCAGCGGCATCGACGTCGGCACGTCGGCCCCCGGCGCGGCCGGCTCCGTGGACAGGTCGACGTCGGCCGCGCCGAGCTGCTGCTCGACCGCCCGGGGCGCGTAGAGCAGCGCCTGCGCGCGCCCCACCTCGTCGGTGAGCAGGTCCAGGCCCTGGGAGGCGGCGGCCGTGGTGACGGCGCCGGCGTCGGCCATCGGTGGCACGTTGGGCGCCACCAGCCACGGCACCCGGAACTCGCGGCGCACCCCGTCGGCGTCGCGGTAGGTGACCGTCACCCACTCCTCGTCCGGCGGCAGGTGCAGCTTCAGCGGCCGGATGGTCAGCGACTCGACGCCGCGGGCCAGGCGGGCGGCGCGGTTGCTGCCGGCGAAGCGGTCGGCGGCGACCGCGACCGCCCGCTCGATCGGGACACCGTTCCAGTGCAGGACCTCCACGCCGACCCGGAAGGTCGGGTCGCTGACGCCGGAGGCGGTCTTGCTGACGATGTACCGCCGCGCCGCCCCCTCGACGCACCGCTCGACCTGGAACGGCAGGTAGGCGACCTGGCCGGCGAAGGGCTCCGGCAGCAGGTAGTTGGTGTGCAGGTCGCGCACCGAGTGGAAGACCTCCGACAGTTCGGCGTGGAAGACCCGCTCGGGGTCCATCGTGGCGTCGGTCTGCTGTCCCAGCCGCGCCCGCAGCAGGCGCAGCCGCTGCACCGGGTTCACCGCGTGCATCGCCGTCTTCAGCGGCAGGTGGACGTAGTTGTCCTCCATCAGGACCAGCGCCTGGTCGACCAGCACGACCCGGTCGGCGTGGGTCAGCGTCCCGGCCGTCGCGACGAACTCGTGCAGCGGCACCGAGCCCGCCAGTGCGGCGTCGCCGGTGCCGACCTGGATGGTCAGCTCGACCGGCAGGGAGTCGTCGGCGGCCACGTCGTCCATGGCCTGGCGCGGCTGCAGGACGGCCACGCGGGATGTCAGCGTCATGGGCCGAGTCCAGCGGCCGGGCGTCACCGCCGCGTCACCACCGGGTCCACACCCGGCACGCGCGCCGGGACACCTCGCCGTCGGGGGTATCAGCCGGGTGGTGCCCGGGCTCCGTCCGGCGAGTCCCTCCCCGCGGCCGGCCCGGCCAGGGGACTCCCAGGACGAAGGAGCGACGGCATGCCCCTCCCCTACGACGGCGAGCAGTTCACCCTCCACGACCCCGACGGCGCCGAGCTGCCGGTGCGGGCCTGGGGCAACCAGTTCGCCGCGGTCTTCGAGACCCTCGACGGGCACACCGTCGTGCAGGACCCCGACAGCGGGTACTGGCAGTACGCGACGCTGTCGCCGGACAAGCAGGAACTCCTCCCCACGAGCGACCGGGTCGGCGCCGTCGACGCCGCGCTGCTCGACCTGCCCCGGCACGTCCGCCCCCAGCGGGGAGCGAGGGGCGTCTCCGCGCGGTCGGCCCTCTCCGCGGCCGACGAGCGGCCACGGTGGCGGGTCCGCCACGAGCAGCGGCTGGCCGGCCGGGGTGGGGACGCGCAGGACGGTGCGGCACCGGCGCCTCCCCAGGAGGAGACGACCGGCGACTACGTCGGCCTGTGCCTGCTCGTGGCGTTCCCCGACGTCCCGGCCACCATCCCCCGCCGGGAGGTCGAGGACTTCTGCAACCAGCAGGGGTACGCCGGCTTCGGCAACAACGGGTCCGTCCGGGACTACTTCGCCGACGTCTCGGGCGGCCGGCTGACCTACACCAACACGGTCACGGCCTACTACACGGCCCGGCACGAGCGGGCCCACTACACCGACGAGACGATCGAGCAGCCGCTGCGCGCCTGGGAGCTGATCACCGAGGCACTCGACGACCTGGTGGCGCAGGGGTTCGACTTCTCGCAGCTGACGACCGACGACGCCGGCTACGTGCGGGCGCTCAACGTCTTCTACACGGGCAAGCGGGTCAACAACTGGGCCAAGGGGCTCTGGCCGCACTCCTGGCACCTGCGGAGCGGCTACCGGGTGACACCGACGGCGGAGCTCTACGACTACCAGATCACCGACCTCGGCGACCGGCTGACGCTGCGGACGTTCTGCCACGAGAACGGCCACATGATCTGCGACTACCCCGACCTCTACGACTACGACACCAACCCCACCCTGCAGGGCAACGGCGTCGGGCACTACTGCCTGATGTGCTTCGGCGGCTCCGACGTCAACCCCGTCCAGGTCAGCGCCTACCTCAAGCACGCCTCGGGCTGGGCGTCGTCGGTCCGCCCCCTGACCCCGGGCGCGACGTTCGTCCTCGAGGCCGGGACCAACGACCTCCTCGTCCACCGCAGGAACGCGACCGAGTACTTCCTGCTGGAGAACCGGCAGCAGGTGGGACGCGACCGCTCGCTCCCCGACGCCGGCCTCGCCATCTGGCACGTCGACGAGCGGGGCGACAACAGCCACGAGCAGATGACGCCCGCGCGGCACTACGAGTGCTCGCTCGAGCAGGCAGACAACCGCTTCGACCTCGAGCACCGGGCCAACGCCGGTGACTCCTCGGACCTGTACGGGGCGCCGTTCGCGACGGCCTTCGGCAACGCCACCGCGCCGGACAGCCGGTGGTGGGACGGCACGAGGTCGGGGCTGGAGATCGCGTCCGTCTCGGCTCCGGGCCCGAAGATGACCGTCACCACGAGCGAGCAGACCTGAACCGGCGACCCGTGCCGGCCCCGCCGCGGGGAGGAGGACCGCGACGGAGGCCGGCCGGCCTCCCTGGCCGCCACCGGCAGGGTCCGTCAGCGCAGACGACGCAGGATCGGCAGAGCGGCGAGCGCCGCGGCCGCGGCGACCGGTGGAGCGGCGCGGCGGCGACCGTCGGCGACCCCGGCCAGCGCCCAGGCCAGGGTCACTCCGTACACCCGCTGGGTGAGCGTCGTGGCGTGCCGCGGGAGGGTGGCCACCCCGAGGGCGCCGAGGGCCACCGCGGTGGCCGCGCCGGTGGCCGTGGCCGGCCGGCCACCGGGCACGGGCCCGGCGCCGACGAGCATCGAGGCGAGGTTGACCCCGCAGGCGGCCGCTCCCCACCCGGCGAGCAGTCCGGTGGTGAGCGCCAGGGTCGGCGGGACCGGGTCCGGCGTGCGGTCCGCCCGCGCTCGCGCGGTCCCGGCGAGCAGCGCGGTGCCGGCCAGGGCCGCCTGCGCCGCCCAGTACCGCTGCCGGGACAGCAGCGGCGCCCAGGCTCCCAGGCAGAGGAACGCGGCGGCGAGCGGCCAGCCGGTGCGTCGCAGCAGCGGATCGGCGCGCAGGGCCGGCCGGGCCTGCCGGGCGGCGTGCGCCGCCGAGGCCGCGTAGACCGGCAGCCAGACGGCGAAGGCCCACGGCGCGGGCTGGGCCACCTCCGGCGGCCGCAGGTCGCGGCGGACCCGCGGGAGGAGCACCGCGGGCAGGACCGCCTGCGCCACCGCGCCGGTCACGGTGGCCACCTGGCGGGCGACGTCGCCGGCGGCCGGCGGCCTCGCCGGCCTCACCGCGGGACCCCGGCGCCGGGCCGGACCTGCTCCGGGCGCCGCTGCGCGGGGGGCCGCGTCGGCGGGAGCGCCCGTGCGAGCGGAGGCACCAGCACCGCGGCGACGACGGCGTGCAGCACGAGCAGCCAGACGGCGGTCGAGGTCGTGGTGGCCGCCTGCACCGGGGGGACGCCGGAGAGGGCGAGGCCGGCGACGACCGCAGCGAGGAACGTCCGCCGGGGCCGGCCGGTGCGAGCGGCCGACCGGGCGAGGACGTGCGCGGCGACCCCGCCGGCGACGGTGGCCAGGACGACGGCGCCGACCGGGACCGGCCGTGGATCTCCGCGGGCGGCCACCACCAGCTCCTGCCCCGACAGGCGCAGGGCGGAGAAGGTGGCCACCGCGGCCGCGGTGGCGAGGACGGTGAGGACGAGGGAGCGGCGACCGCTCACGAGGGTGTGTTCAGTGCTGAACATAGTTCGACGGTAGGCCCGCCTGCGGCTCAGGGCAAGCCCTCCAGGACCGCCACGGCCAACCGGTGCAGGGTGGCCAGCTCGGCCTCGTCGAGGACGCCGAACCGCTCGGTGAGGAACCGCCTCTGGTCCGGCTCCAGCCGCTCCACCAGCGCCTCCCCGCGCGGCGTGAGCCGCAGCCCGTTGGCCGCCCCGCGCGGTTCCCGCACCAGCAGGCCGGCGTCGACCAGCTTGGTCACCAGCATGGAGACGTTGCCGCGGGTGACGCCGAACCGGTTCCCGAAGGTCTGCTGGGTCTCCCCCGGCGCGTCCCGGACCGCCCGCAGCAGCTGGAACTGCGCCGGGTTGAGACCCTCCCCGCGGAGCACGGCAGCGGCGTCCTGGGCGGTGCGGTGCACGATCCGGGCCAGCACGCCGAACAGCTCCGCCGACCGTTCCGCGCGCTGCGCGGCGTCGTGCTCGTCGTCCACCGGCGCAGTCTCGCCCAGGCGCTCGCGAGGCCGGTAGGCGGTGGCGCACCGACACGCCCCGGCCGACCGGTCCGACGGTCGCGCTCACACCGGGAGTCGGTGCGGGTGGTCCGGAGCCGGCGCGGCTCCACCGCGCGCACCACGGAGCGGGACGTCGTCGGGCTCGCGAGGCGCCTGCAGCGGGTCGTCGAACACCGCGACGCCGTCGTCGACGGTGTCCGCGTCAGGACGCGTCGTGGTGCCGGCCGAGAAGGAACCGACCACCGTGCGGGAGCCGAGGTCGACGAGTGCCACGGCGTTGTTCTCCTGCAGCGTCACCGCGGCGACGCCGTCGCGGTCGACGTCGACGTACTCGGGCTCGGGGTCCTCCGGGTACAGCGCGACCTCGAGGCCGGTCAGCTCGACGCGCCCGACCGTCCACCCCGCTACCGGCCCGTGCAGGTCGACGACGGCCAGGAAGCCCGCCGGCGCCTGCGGCAGACCACCCTCGACGCCCCCGACCTCCACCTCCTCGTCGCGCTGGTTCTCGATGGCCACGGCGGCCACCGAACCGTCCGGAGCGACGGCGACGGAGTCGGGCTGCCCGCCCAGGTCCAGGGTCCGCACGACCGACCGGGTGCGCAGGTCGATGACGGCCAGCTCTCCCGAGGGGGCGGCGGGCGACGCGCTCGTGTCCACCACGGCGAGGGCGTGACGCCCGTCCCGCGTGACGGCGACCGACGTGGGCTCGCCACCGACCGCGACACCGCCGATCGCACGGGGCCGGTCCGGTCGGGTCAGGTCGACCAGGCCGACCTCCCCGGTCGCCGAGTCGGTGTGGAGCAGCGTCCGGCCGTCGGGTGTGACAGCGAGGATCTCGGCGACCTCACCACTGACGTCGAAGGTCGCCACCTCGGTGAACGACCGCTGCGGGCCGGGTGCGGCACCGGCAGGGCTGCCGGCGACGACGAGCACGGCGGCAGCGGGGAGCGAGCAGGCGAGGAGCCGGGCGGCGCGAGATGACACAGGAGCTCTCCAGGGTCGCGGACACGTCGTCCCGACCCTGACGAGCCCCGGCGTCACCGGGGCGACCGGCGGCCCGACGACCGGTGACCCGCAGATGACCAGCGAGGGGTGTCTCCGCCGTCCGCCTGACCCTCGGAGCCGTCGCCGTCGGCACCGTGCGGCGGACTCGTGGGGGACGTCGGTGGCCGCCTCCCCCACGGGCGGACGACGGCGTCCCCGCCGGGCACCGGAGCGACCGCCCCGTCGGGCACCCGCTCCCAGCGACCGTCGGTCGTGAGGACGTCGGCCGGTCCGGTCACCTCGGGCCCGGGGTGGGGGCGCACCCGACCGCCCTCGCTGAGCAGGACGCCCTCGACGCGCCGGCGGACGATCGCGCCCGAGGGGGCGGGCGCGGCACCGCGGCGCCACTCGGGGACGCCGTCGAACCACGCGACCGCGAGGCACCCCTCCGGCCCGACGGCGGAGTCGGCGCGCAGCGCACCGGCCGGCACCAGCGCGTGGTCCCCCGCGAGCACCGCGACCCCCGAGAGCTCGAGGCTGCCGCGCAGCACGACGAACTCCTCGTCGACGGGGAAGTGCCCGGCGGCGGGTCGGTGCCAGCCGGCGGGGAACTCCACGAGCTGCACCGAGCGCCCCCCGCCGTCGCGGTGCAGGACCGCCCGCCGGACGGCCGGCTCCGCGTCGGGCAGGTGCAGCGCCTGCCACGCCGCGCCGGGTCCGGGGACGCGGTCGGGGGCCGCCCGTCCGCCCGTCGTGGGGGTGCTCACCTGATCGCGGCCTCCCCGCGGACCAGCGCCTTGGCCACGACCGTGCGCAGCACGTCGTTCGTGCCCTCCCCGATGCTCATCAGGATGGCGTCGCGGTACAGCCGCTCGACCTCGTACTCGGTGGAGAAGCCGTACCCGCCGTGCACCTTCATCGCGTCGATCGCGGCCTCCAGCGCCACCTCGGAGCAGAAGATCTTGGCCATGCCGGTCTGCGCGTCCGCCCGGCCGGCTGCGACCGCGTCGGCCGACCAGTAGGCCATCAGGCGGGCCGCCTGCAGCGTCGTGGCGAGGGTGGCCAGCCGGAGCTGCACGGCCTGGAAGTCGGCGATCGGCCGGCCGAAGGCGTGCCGGCCGCGCGCGTACTCCAGCGCCTCGTCGTAGGCCCGCTGGGCGATGCCGACGCTGCGGGCGGCGATGTTGACCCGGCCCCACTCCAGCGCGGACAGCACCTGCTGCATGCCGGTGCCCTCGACGCCGCCGAGCAGGTTGGCCGCCGGCACGCGGGCACCGTCGAGCACGACCTCGCAGGACTCGGTCCCCTTGTAGCCGAGCTTCGGGATGTCGCGGGCCACCGCGAAGCCGGGGGTGCCGGCCTCCACGAGCAGGACGCTCATGCCCCGGTGCGCGGGCGAGGCCTCCGGATCGGTCTTCACCAGCACCGGCAGCGGGTCGGCGTGGCGCGCGTTGGTGATCCACGTCTTGGTGCCGGTGACCACGTAGCCGTCGCCGTCGCGGACCGCCCGGGTGCGGATGCCCTGCAGGTCGGTACCGGCGTCGGGCTCGGTGAGGGCGATGCCGGTGCGCCGCCGGCCGGTGGCCAGGTCGGGCAGGAAGCGCTGCCTCTGCTCCGCCGTGCCGTGGACGGCGATCATCCGGCAGGACAGCGAGTGGCTGCCGAGGATGCCGGCGACCCCCATCCAGCCGCGGGAGATCTCCTCGAACACCAGCGCGAACGACACCGGGTCCAGGTCCAGGCCGCCGTACTCCTCGGGCACGGTCACCCCGAACAGGCCCAGCTCCGCCATGGTGTCGACGAGCTCCTGCGGGTACCGGCCGGCCTGCTCCCACTCCCGGGCGACGGGCACGACCTCCTCGTCGACGAAGTCGCGCAGCACCGCACGGAAGGAGCGCTGCTCGTCGCTCAGCCGGAACTCCATCGGTCAGCTCCTCGGTGGTCGGACGAAGACGGGCAGGGCCCGCCCGTCGGGCAGGCCGCGCCAGTCCAGGACGACGTCGTCGTCGATCGCGACGGCGCCGGGGTCGTCGGCGACCACGGTGCTCAGCACGACCGGCCCCTCCACCAGGCGGATCCGGGCGACCACGTAGGGCGGGTCGAACCCCGGGCCGGGGGCGCGGTGGACCACGGTGCAGGCGTCGACGCGGCCCCGGCCGGCGACCGGCGACCAGCCGAGGCCGGCCACGTCGCCGCAGGCGGTGCACACCGCCCGCGGCGGGTGCTGCCGGTGGCCGCGCGAGCAGGTCTGCAGCAGGAACTCCCGGCGCCGGGTGGCCTCCCACCACGGCGCGGTGACCTCGTCCGGCGGCGGGACGTCCGGGGCGCTCACCGGTCGACCCCGAGCAGCACCGTGGCGTGGGTGGAGAGGACGCCGCCGGTGCCGTGGGCCAGGGCGACCTCGGCGCCCGGGACCTGGCGGTCGCCGCACTCGCCGCGCAGCTGGCGGACCGCCTCGACGAGCAGCAGCACCCCGTACTGGCCGGGGTGGCAGTAGGACAGCCCTCCTCCGGAGGTGTCCAGGGGGAAGTCCCCACCGGGGCGGACCCGGCCGCCCTGGATCCAGGAGGCGGCCTCCCCCCGGCCGCAGAAGCCCAGCGCCTCCAGGGTGAGCAGCACCGTGATCGTGAAGGAGTCGTAGACCTCGGCGACGTCGACGTCGGCCGGGGACAGCCCGGCCCGGGCGAACGCCGCCCGGCCCGAGTCGACCGCTCCGGGCAGGGTGAGGTCGTCGTACCCGGCCATCGACGTGCCGGTGGTGCTCTCGCCGTAGCCGAGCACCCGCACCGGCGGTCTGGGCAGGTCGCGGGCCCGCTCGAGCGAGGTGAGCACGACGGCCCCGCCGCCGTCGGTGACCAGGCAGCAGTCGGCCGACGTCAGCGGGGTGGACAGCACCGGTGCGCCGAGGACGTCGGCGACCGTCAGCGGACCCGCGCCGTGGCGGTAGGCCACCGGGTTGAGCAGCGCCCACTCGCGGGCGGCCACCGCCACCTCCGCGAGCTGCTCCCGGGTGGCGCCGTACCGGTGCAGGTACTGCGCCGCGGCCATGGCGTACAGCGAGATCGGGTACAGCGGCCCGTACGGGGCCTCGAACTGGGCCTCGGGGGTGTGCGGCTCCACCACCCCGCCCAGGGAGCGGGACCGGGCCGATCGCTGGTTCGACGCGAAGCTGACCACGACGGTGGAGCACTGCCCGGCCTCGATCGCCTGCACCGCCCGCGCCACGTACACCTCGTAGGCGCTGCCACCGGCGAACGTGGAGTCCGCCCACGAGGGGCGCAGGCCGAGGTACTCGGCCAGCTGCGCGGTGGAGAACCGGGAGATACCGCTGGTCGCCAGCCCGTCGACGTCGGCCAGCGCCAGCCCCGCGTCGGTGAGGGCGCGGGTCACCGCCTGGGTCTGCAGCCCGAGGACCGACCTCCCGGTGACGCCGAGGTCGCACTCGGCCGCCCCCACGATCGCGACCCCGGTCACCGCGCCGCCACCCGCACCTGCGCGCCCGCGCCGGTCACGGCCGGCCGCTCCGGGCGGTCGCCGCTCGCCGGCACGACCACCCGCGAGCTCACCGTGACGAGGTCGCCGTCGACGGCGGTGACGGTCGCCTCGCAGCGGACGGTCTCCCCCGCGAACACCAGCCCTGCGAACCGGAACCACAGCCGGGTGACGAAGCACGACGGGCCGAGCCAGTCCTGCACCTGCTCGGCGAGCAGGGCACCGAACAGCTGGCCGTCGACCACCGGGGCGGGCAGCTGCTTCTCGGCCAGGTAGGTCTCGTCGTGGTGCAGGCGGTGCCAGTCCCAGGTGGCCCCGGCGTAGGCGACCATGCCGGCCCGGTCGAAGCGGCGCTCCAGCGGCGGCACGGTGGCGCCGACCGCCACGGCGGTCACGACGCCGCTCCGGGCAGGGCCACGTAGACCAGCGTCTCGTCGTTCTCGGTGAGCAGCTCGCCGTGCTGGTTGCGGTAGCGGGCCGTGGAGGCGACGACGACCATCTCCTGCCCCTGCCGGTTGACCTTCTCGGTGATGCCGGTGATCCGCCAGGTCACGGTGAGCACGTCGGTGGGGCGGACGGGTCGGTGGAACACGTAGCTGTTCCCGCCCCGGACCAGGCGGGTGCCGGGGATCTCGATCCCCCACTCGTGCCCGGCGTACCCGTCGGCGTTCGGCGGGCGCCCGGAGTACTGGTTCGTCTCGCACACCAGGGTCGGAGGGGCCACCACGCCGTCGAGACCGGCGGCCCGGGCGGCGTCGTCGTCGGTGTAGACGGGGTTGTCGTCGCCGACGGCGAGGGCGAAGTACCGGATCGCGGCGCGGCCGAGCTCCTCGGGCGCGGTGTAGACCACCTCGCGCCCCACCATCGCGCGGATCTCGTCAGTCAGCAGCACCGGCGCCGTCCTCGTCGGGCAGCAGCGCGGTCGGGAAGACCTCCAGGAGGAACTCCGGCCGGAGCAGCCCCGCGCAGACCGCGCCGGTCGAGGCCGGCCAGGGCTCGCGGAGCAGTCGCTGCCGGACCGTCGCGACCCCCCGGTAGTCCCCCAGGCCCCCCGGGCACACGTACTCGACCGTCGACACCAGGTGCTCGGGCCGGCCGCCGGCGGCCTCGACCACCTCCAGCACGGAGCGGTAGGTGACCTCGGCCTGCGCCACGACGTCGCCCGGGTGCAGCGCCTCCTGCGTCTCGAGGTCCAGCGCGGCGAACCCGCTCATGTACAGCGTGCGCCCGGCGAGCACGCCGGGGGCGTAGGTGAGCGTGTCGTACCGGCTCCACCCGGGGTTGACCTGCCGCAACGGCAGCCGCGACGCGGTGACGTCGAGGGCGACCAGGACGCCGGGCCGGTGCAGGCGGCTCACCAGGATCCCGCCCGCGCCCGGGAGGACGCCCTTCCCGCCCAGCCGCTCCTGGCGCGGCCGGTGGGTCCGCCGGTAGACGTCCCGGCTGGCCAGGGTGGTGTAGTCGTAGGTGGTCACGGCGTCGGCCAGCGACAGACCCACCCCGCCGAGCAGGGCCTCGGCGCGGTCCAGGCACCAGGCGTACTGGCCGACCAGGTCACCGTCGTGCACCACCTCCCCGTCGTCGTCGAGCGGGAGGACCGTGGGCAGGACGACCGAGCCGTCGCCGGCCTCGCGCACCCCGCCCGGACCCGCCGTCCCCCCGCCCCGGCCGGCGTGCACCTCGATCTCGACGAGCGCCGCCGGGCGCAGCAGCCGGTCGACGACCACGGTGCGCACCGCCGGGACGTGCGCGCCGAACACCTCGCGGCGCACCGCGGCCGTCTCCTCGTACTCCTCGATGCCGGCCACCGTCACGTTCTCGGTCAGGCTCGTGACGTCGGCGGGGGTCAGCCCCGCCGCGTCCAGGATGGCGCCGATCTTGGCGTACGCGGTGCGGGACTGCTCGCGCATGCCGCCCCGCACGACCATCCGGCCCGACTGCGGGTCGTGCTCGCTGGCCGAGTGCCCGGACAGCCACGCCGTGCCGTCCTCGGCCAGGCCGAGGGAGAAGGTGTAGCCCTCGTACCGGAACCACGGGAACTCGGCCGGCCGGATGGCCGCTGTCGTCATCGGTCCTCCTCGGGGTGCGGCGCCGCGGCGGGGCCGGCCGGCCGGGCGAGCCGGTCGGCGAGCTCGACGACCCGCGCCAGGTCGGGCTCGCCGGCGAGCCCCCGCACCCGCCGGGCGAGCTCGTCGAGGTCGGCGCCGGGACCGCCCGCGTTGGCCGCGGCCTTGGCCAGGAGGCCGTCGTCGTCGAGGGGGCGCTCCGGGCTGCCGGCGCTGCAGGGCACCTCGCCGCGGAGCTCGGTGCCGTCGGTGAGCCGGATCGTCGCGGCCCCCGGTGCCGCGGCGGCGGGCACCCCGGGCCGGTCGACGACCCGGACCGACACCCGGGCCGCGAGGTCGGCGACCTCGGCGCGGGTCAGCGAGGCCGGCGCGTAGGTCTGCACGCCGAGATGCCTGTCGACCAGCAGCGCCGCGACGCTCCACTGCACCGAGAACTTCGCCTCGTAGGGGGTGCGGGGGGCCACCTTGGCGGCAGCCGGCTCGGCGACGATCGCGGCGCTGTCGGGGTGCAGGTCGACCACCACGGAGGCGATGGCCGCGGCCTCCGGACGGCCGTCGGGCAGCCCGGCCGCCGCGGCCGCCGCGGCGTCGAGGGCCGCGTGGGAGAGCTGGCAGGCCGGGTGGGGCTTGACGGTGATCCGGGTGCACTCCCACCGCTCGCCCAGCCCGTCGAGCACGGCGTCGGGGTCGACCCGCCGGCCGGCGAGCGCCGCGTAGACCCCCTGCCCGCCCTCGAGCACGCTCGCCGGGCCGGAGGCACCGGCCGCGGCCAGCCGCGCGGCGAGGATCCCCGACTGCGACGCCAGCCCCGGGTGCAGCTGCTTGGTGGCCGACCCGGTGGACAGGAACTCGAGCAGCCCGCCCGCCGAGCTGCCGGCGATGCCCAGGGCGTCGACCGCCCGCGCCCGGTCGAGACCGCCGAGCCGTGCCGCGACCAGCGCGGCGGAGAAGACACCGCAGACCGCGGTGGCGTGCAGGCCGCGCGCGTGGAAGGCGTGCGGGGCCGCGGCGCCGAGCCGGCAGACGGTCTCGAGGCCGGCCACCGAGGCCAGCAGCACGTCGGCGCCGGTCGCACCCACCTGCTCCCCCACCGCGAGGGCGGCCGGCAGCACGACCGCGGTGGCGTGCACCAGGCCGCCGGCGTGGGTGTCGTCGAAGTCGAGCGCGTGGAGCAGGACGCCGTTGGCGAGCGCGGCGGCCGGCGCGCCGACCCGCGCCCCGGATCCGAGCACCGTCGACTCCGGCGGGCCGCCCAGGCCCAGCGCCACCGTCACCGCCGGCGATGCCGCCCCCGCGCGGCCGGCGGCGATCGCCGTCCCGAGCCCGTCGAGCAGGTGCCGCGCGACGGCGGCCCGCGCGTCGGCGGGCACGTCGTCGAGGCGCAGCCGCCAGGCCCAGTCGACCAGCTTGGGGGCGACGGGCGAGGGGCTCACCGGACCGCGGCCTCGGCCTGCGGGAGGTCCGGGTCGCTGTCCCCCTGCCCGAAGGCGCCGCGGACCCCGAGGTCGGTCACCCGCTCCTCGTCGTAGCCGAGGACCTCCCGCACCACGTGGTCGAGGTCCTCGTTGCGGGCGGGGGCCCGGCGGTAGGCCGGGAGCTGGTCGCCGACCCGGACCGGGGAGGCGAGCTGCCGCAGCCGGCCGTACCGCGGGTGCTCGGTCTCCACGACCAGCCCGCGGGCGCCGGTGTGCTCCTCGGTGAGCGCGTGCTCGACGTCGTTGATGGGGCCGCACGGTATCGCCGCGGCGTACAGCGCTTCGAGCCACTCGGCCACCGTCCGGCTGGCGAACTCCGCCTCCAGGAGCGGCAGCAGGACGTCGCTGTGCGCCTGCCGGTCGGCGAACGAGGCGAACCGGGGGTCCTCCCCCAGCTCGGGGCGGCCGATGACCTGCACCAGCCGGGACCAGAACTTCTCCTTGGCGCAGCCGACGACCAGCCAGCCGTCGCTGGCCTCGAAGGCCTGGAACGGCACGAGCGAGGGGTGCGCGGAGTGCCGGGTGCGGACCGGCCGGAACCCCGCGTTGAGGTGCCAGACCGCGGGATAGGTCAGCAACCCGATCGCGGTGTCGTAGAGGCTGACGTCGCAGTCCATCCCGCGCCCGTCGCGGCGGGCGGCGTGCAGCCCGGCGAGCAGCGCGATCGCCGCGACGAAGCCGCCGGAGTAGTCGACGAGGGACAGCCCGGACTTGGTGGGCGGGCCGTCGGGGTCACCGGTGAGCGACATCCAGCCGGCGAGGCCCTGCAGGACGTAGTCGTACCCGGGTTCGTCGCGCCGCGGCCCGCTCATGCCGAACCCGGTCAGCGAGCAGCACACGATCGCCGGGTTGAGGTGGGCCAGGTCGGCGTAGGTGATCCGCATCTTGGCGGGGACGTCACCGCGCAGGTTGGAGTACACCGCGTCGGCCGACCGCACCAGGTCCTCGAACACCTCCCTGCCCGCGGCGTTGGTCAGGTCCAGGGACAGGCTGCGCTTGCCGCGGTTGAACGTCTCGAAGAACAGCGAGTCCTCGCCGTCGGCGTAGGGCGGCACGTACCGGCCCACGTCGCCGCCCACCCGGGGGTCCTCGATCTTGATCACCTCCGCGCCCAGGTCGGCGAGGTGCACGCTGCCGAACGGGCCGGCCCCGTACTGCTCGACGGCGATGACCCGGACGTCCTCCAGTGGTCTCACGCAGCCCTCCCTCGGGTGCTCCGCGCGATCAGCGCGATCACGGCGTCCTGGGCCCGCCGGGTCTCCGCCGCGCTGACGCCGTGCGTCGGCGGGGTCAGCTTGACCGTGTCGACGAGCCCCTCGTAGGCGCAGAGGCGGTCGAGCACCTCGTCGGCCGTCCCGCTCAGCGTGAGCGCGTCGACCATGCCGTCGTCCACCGCGCCGGCCAGGCGCTCGGCACCCGCGCCGCCCTGGAACGCCTCGCGGACCCGTTCCTGCCCCTCGGTGAGGCCGTGGAAGGCGAAGAAGTCCGCGTAGGTGCGCACGCTGGCGTAGAAGCCGACCAGCCCGGCCGCCCGGCGGCGGGCCCGTGCCGGGTCCGCGTCGATCGAGCAGCAGGCCGAGACGACGACGTCGACGTCGGCCCGGCGGCGGCCGGGGACCCGCGAGACGCCGGCGTCGAGCTCGGGCAGCACCCGCTCGGCCACGTAGGCCGGCGAGCACAGCTCGTGGGAGATCCAGCCGTCGGCGATCTCACCGGCCAGCCGGGTCATGACCGGGCCCATGGCCGCCAGGTAGACCGGGATGCGCGTGCGCCGCACCGGGAAGGGCCGCTGGTAGCCGGAGATCCGCATCGGCTCGTGCTCCCCGTCGAGCAGCATCGGGGCGCCGGTCGTGCAGTGCGCCCAGAAGTGCCGGACGTCGCGGACGGTCTCGCGCAGGTGCGCGACCGGCCTGTCCCACCGCACGTTGTGCCAGTCCTCGTTGAGCCGCTGCACGCCCGACCCGAGACCGAGCAGGAAGCGCCCGTCGGCCAGCTCGTCGAGGTCGAGTGCCTCCAGGGCGGTCACCATCGGGCTGCGGGGGAAGGCCAGGGCGATCGCCGTCCCGACGCCCGCCGTCGACGTCGCGCCGGCCAGCGCAGCCGCGGCGACCGTCGCGCTGCGGTGCAGCTCGGGCACCCAGACCACCTCCGCGCCGGCCTGCTCGGCACGGCGGGCGGCGTCGGCGAGCTCGTCGAGGGTCTCCCCCCACGGGCCGTAGGTGAGCCGCATCAGGGGGCCTCGTCGTCGAGGGTCAGCTCGGTCGCCGGCGTCGGGAAGGTGTCGCGCACCTGCTCGGCGCCGCGCCGGTAGACGTAGAAGGTGCGGCGGAAGGAGCACACCTCGGCGCCGTCCTGGTTGAGGGTGCGGGTGCGGACGGTGACGATGCCGGCGTGCGGGCGCGATCCGGACTCCCGCTTCTCGAGCACGATCGACTCGCTCCACAGCGTGTCGCCGGCGAACACCGGGTGGGTCATCCGGATGTCGTCCCACCCGAGGTTGGCGAACGCGTTCTGGGTGAGGTCGGTGACGCTCTGCCCGACGGCGATCGCGACGGTGAGCGTGGACACCACCAGGGGACGCCCGAACTCCGACCGGGCGGCGTACTCGGCGTTGAAGTGCATCTGGTTGGTGTTCATCGTGAGCAGCGTGAACCAGGTGTTGTCCGCCTCGGAGACCGTCCGCCCGAGCGGGTGCCGGTACACGTCGCCCACGGTGAAGTCCTCGAAGAACCGGCCCTCCCAGCCGGGCTGAACGGCCATCGGGCACGCCCTCCTCGTCCTCGGCCCCGCCCCGCCCGCGCGTCCGCCCCGGCCGCTCCCCGGCCCCGACGCCCGGAGCATGAAAGAGCAGACCTTTACAAGTCAAGGGGCACGTCAGACGATTCGCCACTCCGAGACCTGCGAGGGAGCACCCGTGGCCGGCTGGACGATCGCCGAGGCACCGCACGTCGTCGTCGCCACCCTCGACGGCGGTGCCGTCAACAGCCTCGACGAGGACGCACTGCGCGGACTGGACCTCCTCCTCGACCGCGTCGTCGACGACGAGGACGTGCGCGCCCTGGTGCTCACCGGCGCCGGCAGCACGTTCTGCGTGGGTCTCGACCTGGACCTGCTGGGCCGGGCCTTCGGCGACCACGACTACTTCCTGGACGTGGTCGGCCGCTTCCACGCCATCCTCCGGCGCATCGAGACGCTGCCCGCTCCGGTGGTCGCCGCCGTCAACGGCACGACCCGGGCGGGTGGCTTCGAGCTGCTGCTGGCCTGCGACCTGGTCGTGGCAGCCCACGAGGCGCGGATCGCCGACCACCACCTCGCCGTCGGCATGCTGCCCGGCGGCGGGGCGAGCGCCCGGCTGCCCCGCCTGGTCGGTCCGCAGCGCGCCCGCGAGCTCCTGTTCAGCGGGCGCTTCCTCACCGGAGCCGAGGCCGCCGAGGTGGGTCTGGTGCTGCGCAGCGTCCCCGGCGAGCACCTGCCGGCGGCGGCCCTGGAGCTGGCCGGTGCCGTCGCCGGCAACCCGCGGCACACCGTGGCCCGCCTCAAGGCACTGCTGGCCGAGCAGGACGGGTTGCCGGTCACGGACGCCTGCCGGGTGGAGCTCGAGCACTTCCGGCGGTACCTCGACGAGGAGCCGCTCGCCGACGACGGGTACCGCGCCTTCGTCGAGAAGCGCGCGCCGGCGTGGCGCACGGGATGACGGCCTGGCACGAGCTGCCCCCCGGCACCGAGGTCGAGAGCCCGGAGGTGGCGGTGACCGAGCAGCTGGTCGACGACCTCGTCCGGCTCGGCGGGTACGTGCACCCGCTGTTCACCGATCCCGGCTACGTCCGCACCGCGAGCCCCCTGCCGGCCCGCCCGCTGCCCGGTGCCGCGGTGCTGCACCTGATGGGGGGTCTGGCCGAGCAGTGCGAGGTGCTCGACGGCTCGGTCCTGGCGCTGCTGGGCTACGACGAGGTCCGCTTCCGGGCGCCCGCCCTCGCCGGGGACTCCCTCCGGCTGCGCATGCGCCTGGGCCCGACGACGCCCACGGCACGGGCCGGCCGGGAGGAGCTGCGGCTGGACTGGACGGCGGTGCGGCCCGACGGGACGGTGGTGGCCGAGGCCGCGGTCCGCATGCTGGTCGCCCGGCCCTGACCGCGCCGGACGCCGCCCGGCGGGGGACGACGCCACCGCCGCCGGCGGACGGCGCGTCCTCGTCAGCCCGAGCGCTGGCGCCGCTGCCGGTCGATGCGCGTGTACGTGGTGCGCAGGTGCCCGAGGTGCTCGTGCTGCGCCTGCCGGGCGGCCTCCGCGTCACCGGCCTCGATGGCGGCCAGGATCTCCCGGTGGTCCCGGTCGACCCGGTACCAGAACCGGGCCGGCGCCTGGTCGCGCAGGAACCGCTCGTTGAGCACGCCGAAGAGGGGCCGGGTCATGGCCTCCACCAGCGGGTTGCCGGCGGCGACCAGCAGGGTGACGTGGAAGTTCCGGTTGTCCTGGAAGACGTGGTCGACGTCGACGGTGCGGGGGTCGAACAGCGTGCCGCGCAGCTGCTGCAGGTGCGCGGCCGTGCGCCGCTCGGCGGCCAGCCCCGCGGCCGGCACCTCCAGCAGCTCGCGGACCTCGAGCAGGTCGCGCACCGAGCTGCCCGGGGCCGCGGCCATCAGCGCGAAGCTGGTCTGCAGGTAGGAGCTGATGTGACCGGGCTGGGGGTGGACCACGAACGTCCCGCCGGAGACCCCGCGGGTCGTGGTCACCAGGTGCTGGCTGGACAGCACGCGCAGCGCCTCGCGGACGGTGCTGCGGCTGACCCCGTGCAGGCGGCACAGCTCCGGCTCGATCGGCAGCCGGTCCCCGGGTCGCAGCTCGCCGGCGAGGATCTGCTCGCGCAGGGTGCGGGCCAGCTCCTGGTACGCCGGCGCGCGCGTCGCCGTCGGTTGCGCGGTCACCGGCACAGCCTAGCCTTGTCCTGCGCAAAGGTCTGATGTTAGAAAGACCCGGCCCTCACCCTTGCGAGGAAGCGAGGCCACCATGCCGATGGAGCTCGCCGGCCCCGACCGCACCGCGCTGCTGGTCATCGACGTGCAGAACGGCTTCTGCCACCCCGACGGCTCCTTCGCCGGGCTGGGGCTGGACGTCTCGATGTGCACCGCCGCGATCGCCGGCTGCCGGCGGCTGGTCGACGCCGCGCACGCCGCCGGGGTGCCCGTCGTCTACACCCGCTACGTGTACCGCGCCGACTACAAGGACGGCGGCGTGCTCGTGCAGGAGGTGCTCCCCGCCCTGGCGGACGTGAAGTCGCTCGCGGCCGGCACCTGGGACGCCGAGCTGGTCGACGAGCTGGTGCCCACCGGCGACGACTTCGTCCTCGACAAGAACCGGTACTCGGCCTTCTACGGCACCGGCCTCGAGCCGGTCCTCACCAGCCTCGGCGTCCGCACCCTGGTCGTGGCCGGCGTGACCACCAACATGTGCGTCGAGACCACCGCGCGCGACGCCAGCCAGCGCGACTACCGCGTGTTCGTCGTCTCCGACGCCACCGGCGAGCTCGACGCCGCCCGCCACGAGATGGCGCTGGCCACCCTCGGCTTCGGGTTCGGCGCCGTGGTGGCCACCGACGACGTCCTGCGCGCCTGGGAGGCCTGACCGCCGAGCCTCCACGTCCGCGGAGGGCCGGTCCGACGCGGCACCACACCACCCGAGGAGATGCGATGACCCGGCGCTTCGTGATCGACGGCGTGTGCCACCCCTACAACTTCTCCCCGGCCAACCAGCGGGGCCGGTTCGGCAAGCTGTTCACCGACGTCATGTACAGCTACTACCCGCTGGTCAACCCGCCGGAGATCGCGATGACCCGCGAGCAGTGGGAGCGCGAGTGGCAGTGCGACGAGTTCATCGAGACGATGCTGCTGGAGTCCGACACCGACGTCTGCGCGGTGCACACCCTGCCGATCTACGACGCGTACGAGGACGGCCTCACCGCCACCGACAAGGGCGCCCGGCTCAAGCGCGACCACCCCGACCGGGTGCTCTGGTACGTCGGGCTGGACATGTTCCACCCCGAGGCGGCGCTGGACGAGGTGCGCGAGGCGGTGGCCGCCGGGGCCGACGGCATCAAGTTCTACCCGAGCCGCTACGTCGAGGGCCGCACCGAGGCGTGGTCGCTGGCCGACGAGCAGGTCGCCTTCCCGGTCATCCAGCTCGCCCACGACGCCGGCATCCGCAACGTCGCGGTGCACAAGGTGCTGCCCATCGGACCGGTCAGCCACATCGGGATGAACGTCGAGGACGTCTCGGTGGCGGCGAACACGTTCACCGACATGAACTTCCAGGTCGTGCACGCCGGCTTCATGTTCGTCGACGAGACCACCTTCCTGCTGGCCAACCACCCCAACGTCTACGCCACGATGGAGGCCAGCGCGCTGCTGGCCATGCTCAACCCGCCGCAGATGCAGCACCTGCTCGGCGCCTTCATGGGCTTCGGCGGGCCGCAGAAGGTCATCTACGCCAGCGCCGCGGTCAACCCGCACCCGCAGGTGGTGATCGAGGCGATGGAGTCCTTCGCCATGCCCGAGGGCAGCCCGCTGCAGCTGACCGACGAGATCCGCGACCTGTTCATGGGCGGCAACCTCGCCCGGCTGCACGGCATCGACGTCGAGGAGCGGCGCCGGGTGCTCGAGCAGGACCGGTTCAGCCAGTGGAAGCGCGACAACGGCGGCCTGCGGGCGCCGTGGTCGGTGATCCACTCCCCGGTGCCGGCATGACCGGCCCCTCGCCCGCCGAGCTGCGGGCACGGGTCGAGGAGGCGCTCGGCACGGTCCCCGATCCCTGCATGGACCTCGCCGGCACCCCGGCCTCCATCGTCGAGCTCGGCCTGGTCCGCGGCGTCCGCGTGCACGACGGCGAGGTGGAGGTCGTGATCACCTTCACCGAGCCGGGCTGCGCCTACACGCACGCCGTGCTCGACATGGTGCACAGCCGCGTCGAGGCGCTCCCCGGCGTCCGCTCGGTCACCACGACCCTGAGCTGGGCGCCCACGTGGTCCCCGGAGGACCTGCTCGCACCGGCGCGGCAGGCCCTCGCGGCGGCCAGGTCCCGGCTCGGCGGCGGAGCACCGGCCCGCTGACCACCACCCGTGCGTGCGCCGGCGGTGCCCCCTCCCCGCCGGCGCGCGCACCTCACCAGGAGGTCCCGGATGGCCCTGCGTCGCGGCGGCGCGGCTCTCACCATCGCCAACGGCGTGCGCGAGTTCGCCGTCGTCAGCCCCTCGGTGACCGCCGTGCGGGACGGCGACCGGGAGCTGACCTACGCCGCCCTGGGGGAACGCTCCAGCCGCCTCGCCTGCGCGCTGCTCGACGGCGGGCTGCACCCCGGCGACCCGGTGGCCGTGCTCCTGGGCAACCGGCTCGAGTACCCGGAGGTGGCCGCGGGCCTGGCCAAGGCGGGCCTGGTGGCGGTTCCGCTCAACCCCCGGCTGACGCCGCCCGAGGCGGCGTACGTCCTCGAGCACTCACGGGCGCGCGGGCTCGTGCTGGACGACGCGCTCGCGGAGGTCGTCGCCGAGTCGGTCACCTCCCTGGACCCACGGACGGTGCTGTCGATGGACGGCACGACCGTCGGGACCGACTACGAGCAGGCGCTGGCCGCCGCCCGCCCGGTGGACCCGCGGGTGGAGGTCGACGAGCTCGACCCCTTCGCCATCGCGTACACGTCGGGCACGACCGGCCGCCCCAAGGGGGTCCTGCTCAGCCACCGCGCCCGGGCCCTGGCCTTCTACGGCACGGCACTGGAGTGGGGCCTGGGACCGGGCCGGCGCACGGTCGCGATCGCGCCGATGTACCACGGCGCCGGCTTCTGCTTCGCCTACGCCGCCGTGCACACCGGCGGCACGCTGTCGATGCTGCGCGCGTTCGACCCCGAGCGGGCGCTGGACCTCTTCGAGCGCGACCGGATCCAGAGCGCCTTCCTGGTGCCGACCCACGCCCAGATGGTGCGGGCCCTCGCGCCCGGGGGCCTCGGCGACCGCGACCTCGGCGCCCTGGAGACGCTGTACTTCAACGCCGCCGCGCTGCCGTGGCCGCTCAAGGAGTGGGTGCTCGAGACGTTCCCCGGGGTCGGCGTCCACGAGGTGTACGGGTCGACCGAGGGCGGGATCGTCACCGACCTGCGCCCGGCGGACGCCCGCCGCAAGCCGGGCTCGGTCGGCCACGCCTGGTTCATGAACGAGGTCCGGCTGGTCGGGCCCGACGGCGAACCCGTCCCGCCCGGAACCCCGGGCGAGCTGTACAGCCGGTCGCCGATGCTGATGAGCGGCTATCTCCGGGACGAGGCGGCGACGGAGGAGTGCACCACCCCGGACGGCTTCCTCAGCGCCGGGGACATCGCCGTCGCCGACGACGAGGGCTACGTCACGATCGTCGACCGCGCGAAGGACATGATCATCTCCGGCGGCGTCAACATCTACCCGCGGGAGGTCGAGAACGCCCTCCTGACCCACCCCGACGTCCGGGACGCCGCCGTCGTGGGCCGACCCGACGAGACCTGGGGCGAGCGGGTCAGCGCCTTCGTCGTCCTCACCCGGCCCACCGACGTGGGCGTGCTCGAGACGCACGCCCGCGCGCGGCTGGCCGGCTTCAAGGTGCCGCGCGAGTGGCACGTGCGCGAGGAGCTGCCCCGCAACGCGGCCGGCAAGCTCCTCAAGCGGGAACTCCGGCAGGAACTGCGGTAGGGGTGCCGGCCGGCCGGAGGCGGGTCACCCCGCGGCGGAGGGTTCGCGCTCGGGGACACCGGCCGGCGGCCGCAGCGGCTCGGCCTCCGTCCGGGGCGGGACGACCGTCCGGTCGGACGTCCGCACCAGCGCCGTCTTCGGCTCGTCGTCGACGCTCAGCCGGAGGATCTCGCGCCGCGAGTAGTGCCCGGCGGCGTCGACGAACACCTTGACCCCGGCGATGTCGTCCAGGTCGACGTCCGCGACCAGCACCGTCTCCTCCGGCCCGGTGTGCGGACCGGCGAGGTAGGGGGTCATGGGGTGGATGACGGCCGACCAGCCGCCACCGACGGTGAGGAACTCCTGCGGGCCGAGGGCCTCCTCCATGACGTCGAGCATCTGCTGGGTGACCGGGTTCTGGGCCACGACGACGAAGCACTGGCCGGTGAGCGCGTGGTTGCGCGACATCGCCTCCACCTGCGGGTCGAAGACCTCGCGGAAGCCGACGAGGGTCGACAGCGCCGGCCAGGAGCCCGCGTGGATCTGCTCGCCCTGGCAGATGAGCGCGTGCCGGGCGAGGTTCATGGTGTGCTCCCAGCAGACGAGGCCACCGATCCGGCCGATGCCCGTCTGCCACACCGAGAGCGTGGACCCGTCGCCCTGCCCCCACACGGTCCGCTCCGCGAAGGTCGGCTGGAGCTTGCGGTGGCGGCCGATCACCTCGCCCCGCTCGTCGATGACGACCTGGGTGTTGTAGAGCGTGCCGCCCTCGCGCTCGTTGACCCCGAGCACGACGACGGCGCCGGCCTGCCGGGCGGCGGCCCGCACGGGGTCCAGCTGCGCGGTGTCCAGGTCCACCGACTGGGCGGCGTACCGGGCGTGCAGCCCGGCCTGCACGATCGGCGGGTAGAGGTTGATCCAGTACGGGAACCCGGGGACGAACACCTCCGGGAACACCACCAGGCGGGCCCCCCGGTCGGCCGCCCGGCCGACCCACTCGGCGGCCCTGGCCACCGATGCCTCCGCGTCCAGGAACTCGGGAGCGGCGTGCACCGCCGCGACGGTGACCGGAGCCATGTCACTCCTCCTCGCGCTGTCGGGACGCCCGCGCAGCGACGCGCGACGACGACGGTCGCGATCGTCCGCCGTCGCCGGCCACCACGTCGGTACGCGATCCGCACAGTAAAGATCAGATGTTTTGGGGTCAACCTCCCCGGGCTGCCCGCGAACCGCCGCTCAGGACGACCACGGGCCGATGGTGCCGTCCGCCCGCAGTCCGGCCTCCGCCCGGATCCAGTCGTCCAGCGCGATGCCGGACCCCGGGGACCTGCCGAGCTCACCCGCGCGGCGGGCGATCAGTGCCCACTCCCTGGAGAGCACGTCCCGGACCTGCTGCTCGGCCCGCAGCCAGTTCTCCAGGTCGGTCCCCCGCTCCGGGCCCTCGGCGAGCGCCTCGGCCCTGCGCCGGACGAGGAGCTCCTGCTGCGCTCGCAGCCAGGTGTCGAGGTCGACGGAACCGTCCGGGGACGAGGCGATCTCGCGGGCGCGCTGGGCGGTCAGGACCTCGCGCTCGGCGCGCAGCCAGTTCTCCACGTCGCTGCCGCGCTCGGGACCCGCGGCGATCTCCCGGGCCCGGGCCCGGATCATGACCTCCCGCTCGGCCTGGAGCCAGTTGTCCAGGTCGCCGTTGCCCGGCGACGTCTCGGCGATCTCCCGGGCCCGCGCCGCGATGAGCAGTTCCCGCTCGGCCCGGCGCCAGTCGTCCGCGTCGGCGGCGTCCGGTCCGGCGTCGGCGATCTCCCGGGCCCGGACGGCGACGAACAGCTCCCGCTCGGCCTGACGCCGGGCGACCCCGGCGTCACGGACACCGGACGCGGTCGCCAGTTCCCGCGCGCGCTCGGTGACGTGGCGCTGGACGGCAGCGACGAGCCGCTCGTCGACGTCGCTGGTCCCGGTCTCCCGGGCGCGGCCCAGCCGGGGATCCCGGAGGACCGGGGTGCCCGGATCGAGGCCGCTCGCGGTCAGGAGCAGGTCGTCGAGCGGGCGGGGAGGGCGTTCCGCGCCCGACCGCGCCGCCAGTGCGTCGCGGTGTCTCTGGCGCAGCCAGAGGACGAAGTTCACGGTGCTGACCGCGGGGCCGACGGGGTTGCCCGTCGCCGCTCCGAAGCCGACGCTCGCCCCCACGCCCACCACCCGCAGCGCGAGGGCTCCGGGGTCGGCGGTGAGGACCTCCCGCAGGGTCGACGCGCTCATGTCGCGCGCTCGCCCGGTGACGCCCGGCCGTGTGCTGCCGGCCGTGGCACCCGCGGGACGTCTGTCCGGTCGTCCACGCGGTCAGGATCGGCCCGGGCCGTCACCGCGGCGTCACTGCCGGGGTCCCGGGGGACGCGCGTGGGCGGCGCGACACCGTGGCGACAGGTCCCCCGCCGGTGACGTCCCGGTGACGGCGTGGTGGGGATGCTGCCCCGGCCACGCCCTGCGCCGTCGTCAGGGGGCTGTCGTGACTCCTCTGCTCGAGTGGCTGAGGGACTACTCGGTGCCCGTCGTCGGGCTCCTGGCCGTCGGCTCGGCCTTCCTCCTCGTGGCCAGGACGGTCGTCGAGAAGGCCGTGACGTCGA
Source organism: Geodermatophilus sp. SYSU D00766 (assembly GCF_054049915.1). Taxonomy (NCBI): domain Bacteria; kingdom Bacillati; phylum Actinomycetota; class Actinomycetes; order Geodermatophilales; family Geodermatophilaceae; genus Geodermatophilus; species Geodermatophilus sp. SYSU D00766. The sequence goes on along the minus strand of NZ_JBJGYI010000014.1, from coordinate 48,917 downwards.
GGCTGGACGCCTACGCCGAGCGGTTGCGCCTCCAGCTGGCGCGACGGTCGGGGTTCGAGGAGAAGATCCTCACCGATCGGTACGTGACCTTCGCGGATCTGCACACGCGGTTGCAGCGGATGACCACGACCGCCAACCGGGCCCACCACGGGAGCGCCCTGCCGGACGGCTTCGTCGTCGCGGGGGACGTGGTCCCGCTGACCGAGGTGTACGAGCAGCTCGACGTGCAGGAGATCCTGCTGGGACCCCGCCTGCACCCGGCCCTGCTCGAGGCGGCCGGGGTCGTCCTGCGGATGGTGGACGCGGCCCACACCGACGACTGGCCGAGCGCGGCGTCCGCCTGGCTGGAGGTCCGCGTCCGGCTGCGGGCCGCGGCGGACGAGGAGTTCGGGCTGGCGGGCATCCGCTGGTGAGGTGCCCGCTGCCGGCGGTCGCGTCGGCGGGCTCCCTCCCCGCGGTCACACGGCCGTGCCGGGTGCAGGCCACGTCCGGCGGGCCGGCACGGGCCAGCGGGCCAGCGGGCCAGCGGGCCAGCGTGAACGGGACGTGACCGGCCCGGCCGGCCGCCGGTACGCGGGGCAGCGCGCCGGCGAGGCCCACGCGCCGAGCCGCCGAGCACCCCGGGCACGTCGGCGTGCCGACGCGCTCGTGCCCGCCCTTCGGGGCCGGGCGGTTGACCCGTGGCGGAGGAGGGCGGATCGTCGTCACCGTCGCCCGGTGAGCGCCCAGGCCAGGGCCGGCCGGCCGGGCCCGCAGTCGCATCCTCCGATCACCACGGCGCGCCCGGATGGCTGCCCTCCGGACCGCTCCCACCCCGAGCCGGGAGGTGCCGATCATGAGCACCGTGCAGGGCAACTCCGCCACCCACGCCGAGTCACGCGCCACGTCGGAGGGGACGGTGGGCGGCGTCGCCGAGCGACTCAGGGAGCGCGCCGAGATCGAGGAGGACAGGCGCCTGCAGCAGGACCTGGACTACGCCGAACTGGGCGGAGAGTCCTGAACCGCTGTGTACTGACCCGGACAGATCGGCGGGACGTGCAGACCTCGACGCCGGGGCCGCTCGGAGGCTGACCGTCCGCGACGATCGGCACGCCGACCGACACCCGATCGGTCTTCCTGGCGGCCACGGGGCTCGCGGTCCTGCTGCCGCGGCCGCACGGCGCTCGGGGACCGCAGCGTCAGAGGGCGCTGGCAGAGGTCCTGTGCGCCGACACCACCACCAGACCGAGGAGCCGGATCTGCGCCATGATCCCCAGCAGGTGGGACTCGTCGATCACGTCGCCGTACAACGTCGCGCCGGCCCTGTCCTCCTCGATCCGCATGTCGCAGAACGCCTCGCGCGCCTGCTCCGAGAGCTGGCCGTCGACCCGGAACTCGTACACCGTCGCAGTCATCCGCACGCTCCTCTCCTGCTGCCTCACCGTTCGGCACGGGGCGCCGGCGGTCATCGCCCGGTTGGCGTGACCCTCCTGCCTCCGGGAGACGACGGCGCCGGAGACGGCTCACGGCCGACACCGTCCACCGCCGCAGGGCACACACGACGTCCGCGCGACCGGGAGCTCGTGGTGCCACGCGGTGACCGTGACGACCGGGAGACGACGGGCCCGCGTGGAACTCGTGGTCCACGCGAGCGGCGCCGGCACGGGCAGCGCCACACGACCTCGTTCACCCCGCCCGGGTGAGTCGGCTGCGGAGAGGCCCTCCTGCTGGCTCCACGACACTCCCGCACGGGTGTCGCCGGCCGAGGAGGACGCGACGATCCCCACCATCGTGGACCTCGGTCCTCGCCGCGCTGACGGCGTGACCGGCACCTCCTGCGGTCCACCTCGGACGACGCCGCGAGGTCGCTGGGAGCGGCGGGCCCGCTCTGCCTCCCGCGCACTCCGAGGGCAGTACCGTGTCATCCCCTGCCCCCTCCACCGCGACAGGAGGTGCCGGCCATGAGCGGACCGTGGCCGGGAGGCGTGCCGACCCGAGCGGTCCCCGAGGACGGGCTCGGCAGAGCCGGGATCCCTCGGCCCCGGACCGGCTCCGGGACACGGGCGGACTCGTCGTCGTACACGCGGGGACCGGTCGTCCCAGGAGGACCGGTGCCTGCCGTCGGCGACCTGGTCGAGTGCACCCTGGCCTTCTCCGGGAGCTACGTCTCCGATGACGGCTCCGTGACGATCAGGCGGTCCGTCCGGAACTCGGTCGAGTACTCGGGTAGGCAGTTCGCGGCCTACTGCCGCCGGTGTGCGCGGGCACGGCTCATGCCCTCCGGGGGAGAGATCCTGCCCGACGTCCGCGCCGCGATCGTGTTCGCGGCCACGCACGACCACGACGATCTCGACTGAGTGCGTCCGAGGACGGCACCGGGTCGCCGGACACGGAGGACGGCTCGTCGCTGCGCGGGCCGTCGGAAAGGTCCGCGCAGCGGCGAGGACGGGCGCGCCGGCCGGTCAGACCCCCACCGACTCCAACGCCGTCTCGAGGGTGACGGCCGCGTCGATGAGCGCCAGGTGGGTGAACGCCTGGGGGAAGTTGCCGATCTGCTCGCCGGTCAGGGCGATCTCCTCGGAGTACAGACCGACGTGGTTGGCGTAGGTGAGCATCTTCTCGAACGCCAGGCGGGCGTCCTCGACCCGGCCGGCACGGGTGAGGGCGTCGACGTAGGCGAAGCTGCACAGCGAGAAGGTGCCCTCGGACCCCTGCAGGCCGTCCGGCGACGCCGCAGGGTCGTAGCGGTAGACGAGGCTGTCGGTGACCAGTTCCTCGTCCATCGCCCGCAGCGTGGAGAGCCACAGGGGATCGCGTCCGTCGATGAACCCGACGCTCGGCATCCTCAGCAGGGCGGAGTCCAGGACGTCGGTGTCGTAGTGCTGGACGAACGCCTGCCGTGACTCGTGGAAACCCCGGTCGAGGACCTGCGCCCGGATCGCGTCCCGCGCGGCCGTCCACCGCTCGAGCGGGGCGGGTAGGCCGTGGATGGCGGCCAGGCGGATGGCCCGGTCGAACGCGACCCAGCACATGACGCGGCCGTAGGTGAACGGCTGCCGGCCCCCACGGGTCTCCCAGATCCCCTCGTCGGGCTGGTCCCAGTTGTCGACGAGCCAGTCCAGGATGCCGCTGATCGCGGTCCACCCGCGGACGGGGAGGGGCAGCCCCGCCTGGGCACCGGCGAAGATGCTGTCCATCGCCTCGCCGTAGATGTCGAGCTGCAGCTGCTCGGCGGCGCCGTTGCCGAGGCGGATGGGCACCGACCCGCGATAGCCCGACCAGCCCTCCAGGACGTCCTCCTTCAGGTCGGAGGAACCGTCGATGCGGTACATGAGGTTCAGCGGACCGCTGTCGCTGTGCACCCGCTCCCGGACACGGTCGCCCAGCCAGGTGCCGAAGCGCGCGGCCTCCCCCACCAGCCCGAGCCGGAGCAGGGCGCGGACGGAGAAGGAGGCGTCGCGCACCCACGTGTAGCGGTAGTCCCAGTTGCGTTCGCCCCCGACCTGCTCGGGCAGGGCCATGGTCGGCGCGGCCACGAGGCCCCCCGTCGGCGCGTACGTCATCAGCTTCAGCGTGATCGCCGAGCGCTGCACCGCCTCCCGCCAGCGGCCTCGGTAGGTCGACCCGGACAGCCAGTCGCGCCAGAACCCCACCGTCTCGTCCAGCAGACCCTCGATCTCGGCCGCTCGGATCTCCCGGGGACCACCGTCCGCCGCGGACTCCAGGACGATGCCACGGACCTCACCGGCGGCCAGCGCGAGGGACGCACGCACGTCCTGGTCGTCCACGTCCACCCGGGCCTTGTGCTCGTCGCCGGGCTCCCGGACCACGTGCAGGGTCAGCGTGGTCCCGTTGGCGGCGAAGACGACGCCGTTCTCCGACGGCTGGGTGCGGTGCGGCACCCGGCCGTAGTCGAACCGCGGCGCGACCTCGATGTCGAAGGTCATCTCCCCGCGGACGCACTGCACCATCCGCACGAGCCGGTGGGTGTCCGTGGCCGTGGTCCCCGTCGGCGGCATGAAGTCGAGGAGCTGGCCCACCCCTGCCTCGGTGGAGAAGCGGGTCACCAGGACGGCGGAGTCGGGGAGGTACATCTGCTTCGTCGTGTAGTCGAGGCCCGCGGGGCGGACGCGGAAGCGCCCTCCGCGCTCGTCGTCGAGGAGCGCCCCGAAGACGCTCGGCGAGTCGAACCGGGGGCAGCAGAACCAGTCGACCGACCCGTCGGTGGTGATCAGTGCGGAGGTCTGCAGGTCTCCGATCAGTCCGTGGTCGGCGATCGCGGTCTCGGTCATGGCCAGCTCCGTGGGCGTCGTGCTGCGGCGCGACCGTGTGGCGCGCCCCGGACGCCCCACGCTCGCCCGCGCCGGGAGCCGGGGCATCACCCGGGTGTGACGAGGCGCGTCGGTGGGTGGAGCGAGGGATCGGCCCCCGGGCCGACCCGGCCGGGGTGCGGTGGGTGCTGGACCGGACGGAGGAGGACCACGCCCCGAACCCGGGCACCCCGCACCCGGCCCCGAGCACCACGTCGTGGGGCGGGTGGGGGACGGGATCAGCGCGGGCGGGCGCGGCCGACGAACAGTTGCCGCACGAACATCCACGTCGCCAGGACGCCGACCCCGGCGGCAGCCAGCCGGTCCACGGGAGCCGCGCCGGGGACGCGCCCGTACGTCACGGCGCCGTCCCCGGTCTCCCTCCCGGCCGGCGTGGAGGCGCCGGCGGTCCCCGGGCGGCCGTCGATCACCGACGACCCCACGGTGACCTGCTCGGGACGCGGGGTGGGCACGGCGGGCCCGGACTCGTCGCCGTCGACCGGCGGGCCGCCCACCCGGGCGCGGAACACGTGGTAGGTCCACCCCTGGTAGACCAGGATCACGGGCAGGAGCACCGCGAGCACGACGGTCATGACCGTCAGCGAGTACGAGGCCGAGGCCGTGTTCTGCGCGGTGAGGTCGTTCCCGGCGCCCAGGCTGGAGACCATCACGCGCGGGTAGAGCTCCGCGAAGATCGACACCACGACCGCGGCGGTGGTGACCGAGGTGGCGGCGAAGGCCGCGCCACCTCTGCTCCCCCGGACCAGGACGGCGGCGGCGATCGCCGCGAGTACCGCGCCGACCTCGACGAACGACAGCAGGAACCCGTTCCCCGACACCACCCGGGTCCAGGCGCAGAAGCCGAGCACCGCGAGCGCGGTGAGCGGGGCGAGCCGACGTGCCGTGCGCCTCGCCCGGGCGTGCAGCACCGCACCCGACGTGCGCAGCGACAGGTAGACCGCACCGTGCAGCAGGCTGAGGAGCACCATCGTGACCCCCGTCGCCAGCGCGTAGGGCGCCAGGAGGTCCCCGAGGTCCCCGACGAACTCCTGCCGGGAGTCGATGGGGACGCCGCCGAGCAGTCCCCCGAGCAGGATGCCGAGCCCGAGGGGGACCACCGCGCTGCCGACGGTCAGCGCGGTCCCCCACGTCCGGCGGCCGCGGTCGGTCTCGGCGTGGCTGCGGAACTCGAAGGCCACCCCCCGCAGGACCAGGGACGCCAGCACGACCAGGACCACGGGGTAGAAGCCGGAGAACATCGTCGCGTACCAGCCCGGGAAGGCGGCGAAGGTGCCCGCCGTGGCGACGATCAGCCAGACCTCGTTGCCGTCCCACAGCGGGGCGATGGTGGAGATGACCGCCCGGCGGCCGGGCTCGTCGCGGCCGACCGGCCCGTGGAGCATCCCGACGCCGAAGTCGAAGCCCTCGAGCAGGAAGAACCCCACCCAGAGCACGGTGAGGGCGAGGAACCAGAAGGCGACGAGGGTCATGGAGACCTTCCTCGGTCGGGACGGGCCGCGCCGGCGACCCGGTCTCAGTGGGTGAGCTCCGGCTCCCGCTCCTCGTCGCGGGTCCCCGGCGCGGGCTCGTCGGCCAGCTCGCGGCGGGCGAACCGGGCCATGAGGCCCCAGGCCACGACGGCCAGCACGCCGTACAGCGTGGAGAAGACGACCAGGCTCACCACGACGGAGGTCGTGCCCACCGACGGCGACACGGCGTCACTGGTCTTCAGCAGTCCCTGGACGATCCACGGCTGACGACCGTTCTCGGTGAGGACCCAGCCTGCCGTGTTGATGACGAACGGGAGCGGGATCGCGAGGACGGCGACGCGCAGGAACCACCGGGACGTGTCGAGCCGCTTGTACCGCCACAGGCCCCAGAGCCCGATGAGCAGGACCAGGCTGCCGAGGTAGGCCATCACCCGCATCGACCAGTACTGGACGAAGACGTTGGGCACGTAGTCCCCCGGCCCGTACTGCTGCTCGTACTGCGCCTGCAGCTCGTCCATGCCCACGACCTCGCCGTTCCAGTGGTTCGTGGCGAGCAGCGAGAGCAGGTGCGGGATCTGGATGATCTTGTCGGGGTCGTGGTCGTCCTTCCCGCCGCCGATCTGGAACAGCGAGAAGGAGCAGGGCTGGCAGGTCTCCCACTGCGCCTCGGCCGCCGCGATCTTCATCGGCTGGAACTCGCCCTCGGTGACCCCGAGCTCGCTGCCCACCAGCAGGTTGAGCATCGTGGCCGGGACGAGGATCGCGAGCGCGATCCGCGCCGAACGGGCGAAGGCCGGCGCGTGCGACCTCCGCCGCAGGTGCCAGGCGGAGATGCCCAGCACGACCACGCACGCGGTGACCACCGAGGCGAGCAGGACGTGCACCAGGCTGCGGAGGAAGACCGGGTTGGTGAGGACGGCGCCGATGCTGGTCAGCTGCGCGTTGCCTTCGCTGTTGATCTCGTAGCCGACCGGGTTCTGCATCCAGGAGTTCGCGGCCATGATGAACGCGGCGGACAGCACACCGCCCGCCGCGGCCGCCCAGATCGTGGCCAGGTGGACGCGGCGGGAGAGCCGGTTCCAGCCGAACACCCACAGGGCGAGGAACGTGGACTCGAGGAAGAAGGCGGCCAGCCCCTCCATCGCCAGGGGGGCGCCGAACACGTCTCCCACGAAGCGGGAGTAGCCCGACCAGTTCATGCCGAACTGGAACTCCTGCACCAGCCCGGTCACCACGCCGACGGCGACGTTGATGACCAGCAGGGTCCCGAAGAACCGGGTCAGCCGCAGGTACTCGCGCTCGTCGGTGCGGTGCCAGCGCGTCTGCAGCAGCGCGGTGACCAGGGCCAGTCCGATGGTGAGCGGCACGAAGAGGAAGTGGTAGATCGACGTGCTCGCGAACTGCATCCGGGCCAGGTCCACGGTGGACACGTCGTCCCCCCGTCCTCGTCGTCGCTGGGTCCCGGGCGACGCTCGCCGTCCTCCCCTGCCGGCACATCACCCGATGAGGAGGACCGGACGGCGGGGTGGGGGTCACCCCGCCCCGCCCCTGCACGCGCGGACGCCCCCGCGGTCGGTCGGATCCGCCGGGACGTGCGTGGCCACCGGGTCGCGGACGTCTCCGCGCCGGGACGGGAACCGCCCGGCTCATCACTCCCTGGTGATGTGCGGCCGCGGCCGGGAGCAGGAGCGTGGCCCGCGGCCGGGGCCGGCAGGCGCCTCCCTGGCGCAGCGACGCCGCCCTGGAGGAGGAACCCGTGGCCGACGACCGGCACCACGACGTCATCATCATCGGCACCGGAGCCGGCGGCGGGACCCTCGCCCACCGGCTGGCTCCCTCGGGGAAGCAGGTGCTCCTCCTGGAACGGGGCGACTACCTGCCGCGCGAACGCGACAACTGGAGCTCCACCGCGGTCTTCGTGCAGGGCAGGTACCGGGCGCCCGAGTACTGGTACGACGGCGACGGCGACCAGTTCCCCCCGGAGGTCAACTACTACGTCGGCGGGAACACGAAGTTCTACGGGGCGGCCCTGTTCCGGCTGCGCCCGCAGGACTTCGGCGAGATCCGGCACCACGGCGGGATCTCCCCGGCCTGGCCGATCGACTACGGCGACCTCGAGCCCTGGTACGGCGAGGCCGAGCAGCTCTACGCCGTCCACGGCCGGCACGGCGAGGACCCGACCGAGGGACCGTCCAGCACGCAGTACCCCTACCCGCCGGTCGAGCACGAGCCGCGCATCGAGCGGCTGAGCCAGGACCTGGAGAAGCAGGGGCTGCACCCCTTCCACCTGCCGATCGGGGTCCGGCTCACCCAGGACGAGCACGGCCGGGCCACGCGCGACAGCGCGTGCATCCGCTGCGACCGGGTGGACGGCTTCCCCTGCGTGCTCGACGCGAAGGCCGACGCCCAGGTGATGTGCGTCGACCCGGCCCTGCGCCACCCGAACGTCCGCATGGTGACCAACGCCCACGTGACCTCACTCGAGACCGACCCCAGCGGGACCACGGTCACCTCGGTCGTGACCGAGCTCGGGGACGGGACGACGGCGCGGTTCTCCGCCGACATCGTCGTCGTCGCCTGCGGGGCGGTGAACTCCGCGGTGCTGCTGCTCGCGTCGGCGAACGACCGGCACCCCAACGGCCTGGCCAACGGCTCCGACGTCGTGGGCCGGCACTACATGCGGCACAACAACCTGGCGCTGATGGGCGTCTCCGAGGAGCCGAACGACACCCGCTTCCAGAAGACGCTCGCCCTCCACGACTGGTACTCCGGGTCGCCGGACTGGGACTACCCCCTGGGCGGCATCCAGATGCTCGGCAAGTCCGACGCCGAGCAGATCCGCGCCAACGCGCCGCACTGGGCCGGGCGGGTGTCCCCGGAGACGCCGTTCACCGAGCTGGCCCGGCACGCCGTCGACTTCTGGCTCTGCGGCGAGGACCTCCCCCAGCCGGACAACCGCGTGACCCTCGACCGGGACGGCGCGATCCACCTGGCGATCGACGAGAAGAACAACGTCGAGGGGGTCAAGCGGCTGCGGCACGAGCTCGAGCACCGGCTCGGGGACCTCGGCATGAAGGAGCAGCACCTGCTGCACCACAGCATCTACGTGCACAAGGGCATGCCGATCGGGGCGACCGCACACCAGGCCGGGACGGTCCGCTTCGGCACCGACCCCGCCACCTCCGCCCTCGACGTGAACTGCAGGGCGCACGAGCTGGACAACCTCTACGTCGTCGACACCAGCTTCTTCCCGAGCATCGGCGCGGTGAACCCGTCGCTCACGGCCATCGCCAACGCGCTGCGGGTCGGGGACCACCTGATCGACCGGCTCGGCTGACGACCCCCCACGAGAACGAGAGAGCGGACCGACATGACGACCGAGCGAGTGGACGCGCTGGTGATCTTCGGGGCGACCGGCGACCTGGCCAAGCTGGAGACCTTCCCGGCCCTCGTGGGGCTCGTCGACCGCGGGGTCCTCGACGTCCCGGTGGTCGGGGTCGCCAAGAGCGGGTGGGGACTCGACCGGTTCCGCGAGTACGCGGCGGCGTCCCTGCGCGCCAACGGCCTCGATCCGGACACGGGCCCGGGCCGGCGGATGCTCGGTCTCCTGCGCTACGTCGACGGCGACCTGGACGACGACGCCACCTACGCCGCCATGGCACGCGAGATGGGGGACGGGAGACGGGCGCTGTTCTACCTCGAGGTGCCGCCGTTCCTGTTCGGCCGGATCGCCCAGGGGATCTCGACCGCCGGCCGCGCCGAGGGCGCCCGGGTGATGGTGGAGAAGCCGTTCGGGAACGACCTCGACAGTGCCCGGGCGCTCAATGAGACCCTGCAGCGGTACTTCCCCGAGGACGCGATCTACCGCGTCGACCACTGGCTGGGGCTGGACCCGCTCGAGGACGTGCTCGTCGCCCGCTTCGCCAACTCGATGTTCGAGCCGCTGCTCAACCGCGACCACGTGGCCGGCGTGCAGATCACGATGGCCGAGGCCTTCGACGTCGCCGACCGCGGCCGCTTCTACGACCGGACCGGCGCCACCCGCGACGTGGTCCAGAACCACATGCTGCAGGTGCTGGCCAGCGTGCTCGCCGACCCGCCCGACGGCTCCGGCCTGGACTCGTGGCTGGACGCCAAGGCACGGGTCATCGGGGCACTGCGGCCGCTGACCCCCGAGGACACGGTCTTCGGCCAGTACGAGGGCTACCACGACGTCGACGGTGTCGACCCGGCCTCCACGACGGAGAGCTTCGTGGCGGTCCGGCTGGCCCTGGACTCCTGGCGCTGGGCCGGGGTCCCGCTGCTCATCCGCGCAGGCAAGACCATGCCGGTCACGGCCACCGAGATCACCGTCCGCTTCCGGCCCACCCCGTTCGACGTGTTCGGGCAGGGGCCGAGCGGGATCGTCAACCAGCTGCGCTTCCGGATCTGGCCCGAGACCGGGTTCGGCCTGAGCCTCGCCGGCAAGGTCCCGGGCGCGGCGCTCCGGACCGAGGTCCAGGAGCTGGCCTACGCCCAGCACGGAGCGGCGGACATGCGCCCCTACGACCGGCTGATCGGTGCCGCACTCGACGGGCGGCGCCTGCTGTTCGCCCGGCAGGACACCGTCGAGGCGGCCTGGCGGGTCGTCGACCCGATCCTGGGGGGCGGCGTGCCGCTGCACACCTACCCGCGCGGCACCTGGGGGCCCAAGGAGGCCGAGCAGCTGCTGCCGGACGGGATCACCTGGCACGACCCGGCCGCCTGATCGGAGGAGGAGCGATGGCCCCGTCCCCACAGCACCGGGTCGTGATCGTCGGCGGTGGCTTCGGCGGGCTCTTCGCCGCGCGGGCGCTGCGCGGCTCCGCCCGCGTCACGCTCGTCGACCGGACCCAGCACCACCTCTTCCAGCCGCTGCTGTACCAGGTGGCCACCGGGATGCTCTCCGAGGGGCAGGTCGCGGTGCCACTGCGCGACGTGCTCGAGCGGCACCGGAACGTCGAGTGCCTGCTGGCCGAGGTCGTCGACGTCGACGCCGCCGGCCGGACCGTCGTCGCGGAGCGGCCGGACGGCGAGCGCATCCAGCTGCCCTACGACGACCTCGTGGTCGCCGCCGGCGTCCGCCAGTCCTACTTCGGGCACGACGAGTTCGCGCGCTGGGCGCCGGGGATGAAGACGATCGCCGACGCGCTGACGATCCGGCAGCGGGTGTTCGGGGCCTTCGAGCTCGCCGAGACGGCCTCCGACCCGGAGGAGAGGCGGCGCCGGCTCACCTTCGCCGTCGTGGGCGCCGGCCCCACCGGCGTCGAGCTCGCCGGGCAGATCCGCGAGGTGGCCACGCACACCCTGCGGAGGGAGTTCCGGAACATCCGCCCCGAGGACGCCCGCGTCCTCCTCTTCGACGGCGGGGACGCCCCGCTGGCGTCCTTCGGTCCGGCCCTGTCGGCGAAGGCGGCAGCGACGCTCGAGACCCTGGGGGTCGAACTGCGGGTGCACAGCATCGTCACCGGTGTCGACGGTGCCGGGCTGGACGTCCGCGACCGCACCGGTGCCACCGTCCGCGTCGAGGCCGGGACCGTCCTCTGGGCCGCCGGCGTCGCGGCCCCGCCGCTCGCGGCCGCCCTCGCCGAGGCCACCGGGGCGGCCACCGACCGGGGCGGCCGGATCCTGGTCGGCCCGGACCTGACCGTCCCCGGGCACCCGGAGATCTCCGTCGTCGGTGACCTGGTGGCCAGGCCCGGCCTCCCGGGCGTGGCGGAGGTCGCGATGCAGTCGGGCCTCTACGCCGGGCGGCGGATCCGGCGACGCCTCGCCGGTGCCGGACCCGCCCGTCCGTTCCGGTACCGGGACCTGGGCTCGGCCGCCTACCTGGCCCGCGGTCGCGCCGTCGTCTCGGTGGGACGGGTGCACCTGGCCGGCCTGCCCGCCTGGCTGGTGTGGCTGTTCATCCACATCGCCTTCCTGACCGGCTACCGCAACCGGGCAGGAGCCGTGCTCGCGTGGGCCGTCACGTTCGCCCGCGAGTCACGGCGCGAGCGGGCCTTCACCACCCGGCAGATCGGGTCGCTGCACGACCTGTACGCGCAGCCGGTCGGGCCGGCTTACCGGACCATCGCGTCCTGAGCGCCCGCAGACGATGAACGGGGCGGCGCGGCGGCTCGTGCGGCTCGTCCCCGCCGCCAGGCAGGCGGTCCGGGTGACCGCCGGGCTCTCGATCATCGCGGCACTGCTGGTCGTGGCCCAGGCCTGGCTGCTCGCGGACCTGGTCTCCCGGGCGTTCCTGGGCGACGCCGGGCTCTCGGCGCTGACGCCCGCCCTGACCGCCCTCGCCGCCGTGGTCGTGGCCCGCGCCGTGCTCGGCTGGGCCCAGGAGGCGGCCGCCTCCCGCGCAGGGGCGCTGGTCGTGGCGCAGGTGCGGGCCCGGCTGCTCGACCACGTCCTGCTGCTCGGCCCGCGACACCCGGGACTGCCGCCGACGGGACGGCTGGCCGCACTCACCGGCCGTGGGGTGGACGCCCTGGACGGCTACGCCGGCCGGTACCTGCCGCAGCGGATCGTCGCCGTCGTCGTCCCCCTCGTCGTCGGCTGCTGGATCCTCACCGCGGACTGGCTCTCCGCCCTCCTGCTGGCGGTGACCGTTCCGCTGGTGCCCGTCTTCATGGTCCTGATCGGCCTGCACACGAAGCAGCGCGTCGGCCGCCAGTGGCGGACGCTCACCGTCCTCGCCGCGCACTTCCTCGACGTCGTCGCCGGTCTCGACGTCCTCACCGCCTTCGGCCGGGCCCGCGGCCAGGAACGCCGGATCGCCGCCGTGTCGGAGCGGCACCGGGTCCAGACGATGCGCACCCTGCGGGTGGCGTTCCTGTCCGCGCTCACCCTGGAGCTGCTGGCGAGCCTGTCGGTCGCCCTCGTGGCCGTGTCCGTGGGTCTGCGACTGGTCGCCGGCGACCTGGACCTGGCCACCGGTCTGCTGGTCATCGTGCTCGCGCCGGAGGTGTTCCTGCCCCTGCGGGCGGTGTCGGCGGGGTACCACGACAACGCCGAGGGCGCGGCCGCCGCCGAGCAGGTCTTCGGCATCCTGGACCTCCCCGTTCCCGCCCGGGCCGGCGGCCGCGCACCCCACCCGGCCGCGGGTCCGTTGCAGCTGGAGGCGGTCACCGTCGACGGCCGGGGCGGCCCGGTGCTCGACCACGTGTCCCTGACCATCGCGCCGGGGCAGGTCCTCGGGCTGACCGGAGCCAGCGGCGCCGGCAAGTCGACCCTGCTGGACCTGCTGCTGGGCTGGCGCCGGCCGGACGGAGGCCGGGTGACCGTCGACGGGGTCGACCTGGCGACGGTGGACCGCGCGGCCTGGCTGCAGCAGGTCGCCTGGGTGCCGCAACGACCGGCGCTGGTCCGGGGGACCATCGCCGACAACCTGCGGCTGGCCGCACCCGACGCCGCTCCGGAGCGGCTCGCCGCCGCCGCCGCGGCCGCGGCGCTCGAACTACCGCTCGGGACCCGGGTGCAGGAGCGGGGCCTGGGGCTCTCCACGGGGCAGCAGCGCCGGGTGGCGCTCGCCCGGGCGCTGCTCGCCGACCGGCCGCTGCTGCTGCTGGACGAGCCCACCGAGGGCCTCGACGGCGAGACCGAGGCCACGGTGCTGCGCACGCTGCCCGCGGCGCTGGCCGGACGCACGGTCGTGCTGGTGAGCCATCGCTCCGCCGTCCTCGGGGTGTGCGACCGGGTGGTCGCGCTGCCGTCACCGGTGACCCGGGCACCCGACTCCGCGGAACCGGACGAGCCGGAGGCAGCGGTCCCCGAACCGGCACGTGGAGCCACCCTCCCTGCAGCAGCCGGCGGAGCCGGGACGGCGTCCTCCGGCCTGCGGGCCCTGCTGCCTGCCCTCCGCCCGCACCGGGGCCGGCTCGCCGTCGCCGTGCTCGCCGGAACCGGCGCGCTCGGCTCCACGCTGGCCCTGGCCGCCACGTCGGCGTGGCTGATCTCGTCCGCGGCGCTGCAACCGCCCGTGCTGTCCCTCGTGGTGGCGATCGTCGGGGTGCGCACGTTCGCCCTGGCCAAGGCCGGGCTGCGCTACGGGGAGCGGCTGGCCTCGCACGACGCCGCGCTGCGGATCCTCGCCACCCTGCGGGTGCGGCTGTGGCGCGCGCTCGTCCGGCTGGGTCCCGCCGCCACCGGGCGGCTGCGCTCCGGGGACCTGCTGGCCCGGCTGGTCGGTGACGTCGACGCCCAGCAGGACCTGGTCGTGCGCGCGTTCGTGCCCGCGGCGTCCGCCGCGATCGCCGGGGTCGGCGCGGTGATCGGTCTGGGCCTGCTGGTGCCCGGGGCCGGTCCGGCCCTGGCCGCGGGCCTGCTCTGCGCCGGGGTGCTCGCGCCGCTCCTCACGCTCCGGGTCGCCCGCTCGCCGGGCCGGCGGACCGCGGAGCTCACCGGGGTCGTGGTGGCCGACGTCGTCGAGCTGCTGGACGCGGCGCCGGACCTCCTCGCCTTCGGGACCGCGACCCGCCGGCGGACCGCGCTGGCCGCCGTCGACGCGAGGCTGGGCGCGCTGCGCCGTCGGGCGGCGGGCGCCGCCGGGCTCGGGGCGGCCGCATCCGTCCTGGGCATCGGCGGGGCGGCCGTGGCCTGCACCGCGCTCGGGGTCGCCGCCCTGCGCGCCGGCTCGCTGGAGGGGCCCGCGCTCGCCGTCCTGGCACTCACCCCCCTCGCGGCCGCGGAGCTGGTCGCCGGTCTCCCGGAGGCCGCCCGCCGGTGGTCGACCGCGCTGCCGGCCGCCGACCGGCTCGCCGCGCTGGAGGCGGCCCGGCCACCGGTCGTCGACGCCGCCGACCCGCGGCCGGCGTCCCCCGGCCGCACGATGGCCACCCAGGGGCTCGCCGTCCGGTGGCCGGGGGCCTCGCAGGACGCCGTCGACGAGGTGGACCTCCGCGTGCCGGCCGGCGGCGCCCTGGTCCTCACCGGCCCCACCGGCTCCGGGAAGAGCACGGTGCTCGCCGCGCTGCTGCGCACGCTGGACCCGCGGGCCGGCCGGGTGCTCATGGACGACGTGGACACCCGCGGGGTCCTGGCTGACGACGTGCGCAGCCGGATCGCCTGGTGCGGTCCCGCACCGCACCTGTTCGACAGCACACTCCGGGACAACCTGCGCCTCGCCCGGCCGGACGCCGCGGACGACCGGATCGTGGCGGCGCTGCGCCGCGCCGGCCTGGGCGACTGGCTCGCGGGGTTGCCCGAGGGCCTGGACACCGCGGTCGGACGGCACGGCGGCGCCGTCTCCGGCGGGGAACGGCAGCGGATCGGCCTGGCCCGGGCGCTGCTCGCAGCGCGACCGCTGCTGGTGCTCGACGAACCCACCGCGCACCTGGACACGGCGACCGCCGAGCGCGTCTGCGCCGACGTCGTCCGGAGCACGGCGGGTCGCACGGCGATCGTCACCAGTCACCGGCCGGAGGCGTTCCCCGGACTGCCGCACCTCCGGATGCCGGCCGCGGAGCCCCGGGCACGGGTCCACCGCGCCGGGCACGCGGGAGTGGTGCTGTCGGCAACGGACGAGAGCGGCAGGTGCGCACCATGACCACGCCAGGGACCGACGGCCCCGGACCACCGGCAGAACCCGCCGACCCGGCCACCATGCTGCGCAGTCCCCAGTACCTGCGGCTGCTCGTGATCGCCGCCGTGCTGGGGGTGCCGATCTCCGCCGTGGCGTACTGGTTCCTCGTGCTCACGAGCGGGCTCGGCGACTGGCTCTACACCGGTCTGCCGGAGGCCCTGGACCTGGACCCCGTCCCGGTGTGGTGGCCGGTACCGCTGCTCGGGGCAGCCGGTCTGCTGGTCGGGCTCGTCGTCCGCCACGTCCCGGGCCGCGGTGGGGAGTCCCCCCTCGACGGCTTCCGCCCCGGAGGTGGCGCACCCGCTCCCCTGCCGCTGCTCGGCATCGCGGTCGCCGCGGTCGCCAGCCTGGGCCTCGGTGCCGTCGTCGGTCCGGAGGCGCCGCTGATCGCGATCGGTGGCGGCCTCGCCGCGGCGGCCGTCCGGCTGACCCGCCGGCCGGTCCCCGCACAGGCGCTCGCCCTGATCGCCGCGACCGGGAGCTTCGCGGCCATCAGCGCCCTGTTCGGGTCCCCCCTCGCCGGCGCGTTCCTCCTCATGGAGGCCGCCGGCATCGGCGGCCCGATGCTGCGGCCCCTCCTGCTGCCCGGGCTGCTCGCCTCCGGCATCGGCTCGCTGGTGTTCATCGGCCTGGACGACTGGACCGGGGAGGGCGTCTTCTCCTTCGCGCTGCCCGGCCTGCCCTCGTTCCCGCGACCCGACCTCGCGCAGTTCGCCTGGGCCCTCGGCATCGGGGTGGCCGCCGCCGTCCTCGTGGCGGCGATCCGCCACCTCGCCACGCCGCTGCGGGCACCGGTCGAGCGACGCGTGCTCCTCGCCGCCCCCCTGGTCGGCCTGGCGGTCGCCGGGCTGGCCATCGGCTACGCGCAGCTCACCGGTCACGACGTGACCGACGTGCTGTTCTCGGGTGAGGACCAGCTGCCCGGGCTGGTCGACGCCCGGGCGGACTACACCGTGGGCGCCCTGCTCCTGCTGCTGCTGTGCAAGTCGCTGGCCTACGCGGGCTCGCTGGTCGCCTTCCGCGGCGGTCCCACGTTCCCGGCCGTCTTCCTCGGAGCTGTCGGCGGGATCGCGCTCTCGCACCTGCCGGGCCTGCCGGTGACCCCGGCCATCGCGATGGGGCTCGCCGCCACCTGCGCCGCGATGCTGCAGCTGCCGCTCACCTCGGTGCTGCTGGCGACCCTCATGCTCGGCGCCGACGGGGTCACCGTCATGCCCCTGGTCATCGTCGCCGTCACGGTGTCCTACGTCGCCTCGGCGCGCCTGGCGCCCCGAGCGGTCGCGACGTCGACCGGCGCGGACGCTCCCCCGAGCGCGGCGCCGGTCCCGCTCCCCCGGCAGACGCTGGCGGAGCGGGACGGCGGCGGAGGGTCGTCCCGTCGCTGACCCGACGCGACACGGCAGCAGCCGCCCGGCCCTTCCAGGAGGCGGCCCGATCGCCGCCGGCGTGGCGGCCGCCCGCGCCGGGGTGGTCGCGGGCGCCCCCGCCGTCCGGCTCGGCGACCGCGAGTCGGGCGTGCTCGCGTGCCCGCCCTCGCTGCCGACCGCCGCGGAGCCCGCCGTCTCCGGGCCTGGCGTCGGGCTATCGTTGGTCCACCTCACGATCGGCGGCGATCTCGACGAGATGCCAGGCGCCCTCCGCCCCGCCACCGACACGGCAGTGGAGCGCGCGACGATGGACGCGACTGAGCAGGTCAGCTGGGCGGACTGCCCGAACTGCGGAGGACTCGTGGCCGTCGGCTGGCTGGACGGGGAGCCGGTCGCGGTCGACTGCGCCGGTGGCTGCCTGCTGCGGGTGGACCAGGTCCAGATCTCCGCCCCCGACACGCCGGATGACGTCGAGCAGATGGCTCTCCTCCTCGAGGACGCGGTCCTCGACACGGCGGCGGCCTACGGGCTCGCCGACCCTCGGGTGGCCGCGGCGCTCGTGGCTGGTGCGTGGGCGGACATCCTGGGCGAGGAGGGGCGGTCGCCCCGGCTCGTCGAGCTCGCCACCGCGGCTGTCCGAGAAGTCGGCGACCAACTGCACCGCCGGCAGCTCTCGGCCGGCCCGCAACAGGTCCACGACGCCTCGGACGACATCCGCGTGCTCGTCGTCGACGACCATCCGCTGGCCCGGCTGAGGCTGAACGAGATGTTCGCCGGCGAAGCCGACCTCAGCGTCGTGGGCGAGTGCCAGAACGGCTCGCAGGTCGTGGAGGCCGCGGCACGGCTGCGTCCGCACGTGGTGTGCATGGACTGGTCGCTGCCGACCACGGATGGCCTCGCCGTCACACGGGCCCTGAAGGCGGCCGAGAGGGAGGTCCAGATCGTCCTGCTGACCGGCGACTCCCGCGCACGACGCCAGACCGCACTCGCCGGCGCCGACGCCCTCGTGCCGAAGGAGGCCGGTCGGGACGCGTTGCTCCGCTGCCTCCGGACGGTCGCCCGCAGGGGCACGGGGTGCCCGTACTGCCTGTGATCAGGTGGTGCGACCGGGCGGGCGGCTCCCTGTACCGGGCGTCGTCGACGGTGTCGGGCTGCGCTCCCCGGCGGTGGGGTCCGCCGGGCATGCGGCGCGGTACGGGCGACTCGGCACCCACCGTCCTGACGGCCGGGTCCGGCGAGCGGTCACCTCAGGCGGGGGCCGCGGTCGAGCCGTCGCCGCCGGGGCCCGGGTGCCAGTCCTCGCCCCGCGTCCCCCGGGCCGCGTCCCTCCCCCTCTGTGACCTCCACCGGGACCCCGCAGCACGACGGCGAAGCCCACGGCGACGACCGCGCCCGCGGCCGGTTCGAGCGGGTGGGCCCACCACGCGGTCCCGTCCCCGAGGACGACGGGTGCACCGGCTCAGGCGACGATCAGGTACAGGCCGTAGCCGACGATCGACCCGGCGGCGAGGAGGCAGAGCACGGCGACGGCCGTGCCGGCGGCGGAGTGCGTGTCGGACGCACCGCCGTCGTCGCCGGGACCGTCGACCCGCCTCCGCGAGGGGCCGGACAACCCGACCACCGCGAACGCGACCAGCATGACGACGGTCACGGTGGCGGCGGTCGCCACGGCCGCGATCGCGGCGAGCGTGCCCCAGTCGATGTGCACGGGACGGCCCTCCCTCGTCGCTCAGGCTGCCAGGCCGACGGGGACGTCGGCGGCCTCCGGTCGCGGGACGTCGTTGACGTTGGCCGCGGTGACCGGGTCGCGCCGCGACGCGGCGTACATCCCCGCGGCGAGCGCGGCCCCGCTCACCGCGACGACGACCACGCCCACGGTGCCGGTCGCCGCCAGCCACGAGGCCGCCGCACCCACCAGCGCCGCCGACGGCAGGGTGAAGCCCCAGGCGAGCACGATCCGCCCGGCCACTCCCCAGTGCACGGACGCCAGCCGACGACCCGCACCCGCTCCGAAGATGGAGCCGGTGCAGACCTGGGTGGTGGACAGCGGCAGCCCGAGGTGGGTCGAGGACAGGATGACCGCGGTGCTGGTGGTCTCGGCGGTGAAGCCCTGGACGACGTGGATGTCGCTGACCCGCTTGCCGAGCGTCCGGATGATGCGCCAGCCACCCATGTAGGTGCCCAGCCCGATGGCCAGCCCGGCCGCGAGGACGACCCAGAACGGCGGCGGCGAGCCCGGCGCGACCAGTCCCGCGGTGATCAGGGTCAGCGTGATCACGCCCATGGTCTTCTGCGCGTCGTTGGTGCCGTGGGCGAGGGCCACCATCGAGGCCGACACCCGCTGGCCGACCGTGAAGCCCCGGCGGACGACCCCGGGCCGGGCCCTGGCGGTGGCCCGGTGGGCCAGGTACGTCGCGATCACCGCGATCACCGCGGCCACCACGGGGGCCAGCAGCGCGGGGAGGACGATCTTGTTCACGACCGCGTCGAAGTCGATCGCGCCGACCCCGCCTGCCACCCAGGTGGCGCCGATCAGGCCACCGAAGAGCGCGTGCGACGAACTGGACGGCAGCCCGAGCAGCCACGTCAGCAGGTTCCACAGGATCGCCCCGATCAACCCGGCGAAGATCACGACCGGGTCGATGAGCGTCTCGTCGACCAGCCCGCCCGAGATCGTCTTCGCCACCTGGACCGACAGGAAGGCCCCGGCCACGTTCAGGCAGGCGGCGATCGTCACGGCGGTCCTCGGCGTGAACGCCCCCGTCGCGATCGACGTCGCCATGGCGTTGGCGGTGTCGTGGAACCCGTTCGTGAAGTCGAAGGCCAGCGCGGTCACCACGACCAGGACCACGATCAGCGACACGTCCATGGACCGCGCCCTCCGATCCGCCGACCAGGACCTTCCCGTCGATGTCGGCCTCGTCGCCCCGGGAGGACGGGAGCGGCCCGTCCGGGACGCGGAGGACGACGACGACCGACGTCCCGTGCCCCTCTCCCGGCACCCCCGCGCCGCACCGTGAGGTGCCGCAGCGGCGAGAGTGCAGCGTGCGGGCCCTCGGATCGGGGTCACATCACCCTGCGAGGACGAGGGCCCCGAGCCGCGCGCGCCGCCGGTGTCCCGTCCCGGGACCGGGACGGCGCGGGCGTGCGCGAACGGGTCGCCCGGCCGACTGTGTCCCCACGCGGCAGTGCCCCGTGGCGTCCCGCACCGGGCGGCCCGTCGCCCGGAGCCTCCCGGTCCCGGCGCAGCCCGCAGCGGCGGCTCACCCACTCCGGGGGACGTCGGGCCCGGCGCGTCCCGCGAGGCTCCAGCCGCCGGCGTGCCCGCACCGCGGGCGCCCGCCGTCGTCACCCACTGACCGGAACCGGTGGTGCGCTCATGGACAGGACGAACCGCCCCGTCGTCCCCGACGGGCTCCCTCAGCTCCAGGCGGGATCCCACCTGGACCCGGAGCAGGGTGCCTGCCTCATGGAGTACGTCTCCGTCATCGCCGGGACGACCTTCGGCGACCACCCGCCCTGCACGGACCCCACCCTGGCCGCGCTGGCCCGGCTCGTGAACGACGCCTCCACCGACGACGGCCGGCCGCTGCTCACCGCCTTCGCTCCGACGCTGGCCTCGATCGGGCGCCTCGCTGATGCCCGCCGCACCGCGGCCGTCGTCCGCGCGACCGTACGCACGGCCGACGCCGCAGCAGACGACCCGGCGGTCCTGGCCCGGCACCTGCGCCGCGCTGAGCGGAGGTACGTCCGCCTCACGGGCACCGGCCCGCTCGCCGCTCTCGCCCGGGAGCTGGACCCGCTGGTCCGCCGAGGACCGGTCCAGCGCCGCCTGAACGCCTCGATCACCGCGCTGACGGCACTGCCGGGACCACGGCGCGACGCCGCTCTCCGGGGCACCCTGACCGCAGCGGTCGCGGCCGCCCTGGACCCTGCCGCGACCTGCCCGCCCACCCCTGGCGAACAGGCGCGGAGCGCTCCCGGCCCGCGGCAGGAGGGGCGGCGCCCCGGGAAGGTCGCCGGCCGAGGCTGAGGGACCCGGGCGCGTCCAGGAGGCCCCGCCCCCTGAGCCCGGTGGGGCGGTGGCGGGCGGGCTCCTGGACGCCGCCCCCGCGGTCCGCGCGGCGGAGTCGCGGGGCCAGACCGTCGGCCGGCTGCTCGACCGCGACCTCGCCGAACTGCTGCACGAACTGCAGGTCGCGAACGCGAACAGGATCTGCACGCCGGTGGACGTGCCGGCAGCGCGGCGACGCGCCGTTCACCCGAACGGGGTGAGTCGCATCCCGCGCGGTCGCCCCAGGGTGCCGGTGTGACGGACGACCCTCGTCCTGGTGGACCGGGAACGGTGCACCTGCGCCGTGCGGTCGTCCGCCCTGCTGCGGTCGTGACCTTGGGCCCTTGCCGCCGGGGTCCGTCGCGGCATGGTGGGGTCGACGGGCTGTCCGCGACGTCCGGGGCTGGTCCCCGAGACGGGCGGACCAACCGGACCACCAGGACGCGAGGACGACCCGCGCCACCGCCGAGTTCGAGCCCGGAGGGCTGTCAGGCAGCCACGGGGCCCGGGAGGAGGGAGACGGCCCGCACGCTCTCCGACCCGACCTGTCCTGCAGGCACGTCACCGCTCGGTGGGCCTGTGGTCGCCCGGCCGCCGGCGCCGTGACTCTCCGAGTAGAGGAGGGGGGATGCTCCACCTGTCGCGGTCCAAGACGACCGTTCCCGACCTCCCACCGGAGTTCGTGTCCCGGCCCGACCTCGTGACAGCCCTGGACTCCGGCGAGGGCCGGGCGCTCACCCTCGTCTGCGCGCCCCCCGGCTACGGCAAGACGCTCCTGCTGGCCGACTGGACCAGGCGGCGTGAGGCGTCCTCCGCGTGGGTGGCGCTGGACGAGGACGACAACGCCGCTCCACGGCTCTGGGCGGCGGTGCTGGCCGCGCTCAGGGCCTGCCCCGCGGTACCCGCGACCAGCCGGCTGCACCGGCTCGTGGTCCCCCGGACGACGGTGGGCGCGGACTTCCTGGCCGACCTGCTCGGTGCGCTCGCCGACCTGCCGACCCGGATCCGGCTCGTCCTCGACGACGCCCACCACCTCAGCGATGCGCAGGTGCTGCACGGTCTGCACCTGTTCCTCCGCCACCGCCCCGAGAACGTCCACGTGGTGCTGGCCGGCCGGTCCGACCCGGCGTTGCCCCTGGCGCGGTTGCGCCTGGAGGACCAGCTGTGCGAGCTCAGGAGCGAGCAGCTCGCCTTCTCCCCGGAGGAGACGGCGACGCTCGCCGGCCGGTGCGGGCTGCGGCTCAGCCACGGACAGCGGGACGCGCTCCGGTCCCGGACCGACGGATGGGTCGCGGGGATCCGTCTCGCCCTCCTCCGGTTGCGGGACCAACCCGAACCCGACGCCTTCCTGAGCGCCTTCTCCGGGGACGACCGGCCGGTGGCCGACTACCTGACCGGCGAGGTGCTCGCGCACATCCCGGACGAGCACCGTGACCTGCTCCGGCGGACCAGCATCGCCGATCCCGTCCCGGCGGCCCTTGCCGCGGAGCTGTCCGGTCGGGCCGACGCCGCCGACGTGCTCGGCGCCCTGGCGCGCAGCACCGGGTTGGTCGCCGCCTCCGGTCCGCACCGCACGGAGTTCCGCGTGCACGGGCTCCTGCGCTCGTACCTCGCGGCCGACCTCTCCCGCCACGGGGGCGCCCTGACCGCACGGCTGCACCGGCAGGCGGCCCTGTGGTGGGCGGAACACGACCGTCCCGTCGAGGCCCTGCGCCATGCCTCCGAGGCGGCCGACGGCCCCCTCGTGACCGGACTGGTCCACGACTGGGCACCCGAACTCGTGGCGCGTGGGGACCTCGCCGAGCTCCGCCGCGCCCTGACCGCGGTGGAGCCGGACGCCACCACCGACGCCTGGCTCTCCCTCGTGGCAGCACAGATCGACCTCGGCAAGGGCGACCTGCCGGCTGCACGGGCCGACGTCCGCCGGACCGCGGTGCACGACGCGCGGATCGGCGACGAGGACCTCGCACACTTCAGGACCGCGACCTCCTGCATGGTGGGGCTCGCGGACCCCTCCCCCGCGGCTGCGCCCGACCCCGCAGACCCGGCGCTGGCGGGACTGGTCCTCGCCGGCCGGGGAGCTGCCGGGATCCGCTCGGGAGCGGACGACGGACCCGCGCACGCGGCCGCCCTCCTCGA
The DNA here is from genome assembly GCF_054049915.1 of Geodermatophilus sp. SYSU D00766. Taxonomy (NCBI): domain Bacteria; kingdom Bacillati; phylum Actinomycetota; class Actinomycetes; order Geodermatophilales; family Geodermatophilaceae; genus Geodermatophilus; species Geodermatophilus sp. SYSU D00766. The sequence continues at coordinate 25,989 of NZ_JBJGYI010000014.1, read as the reverse complement.
CGACCTCGAGGCCGCGCTCGCCATCGCGCAGGCACGGCACCTCGAGCTCCTCGAGCTGCAGTGCCTCTGCCTGATCGGCGCGGCCGCGGCGACCTCCGGCGCGCACGCACGGGCCGCGGCCGCCGCGACCGCGGCGATCTCGACGGCGAGCGCCCACGGGTGGCAGGACTCCTGGTGGGCAGCGGGCGCACACGCGGTGCTGGCCCACGCCTCCCTGGTGCGCGCCTGCCCGGCGCGGGTGCTCGACGTCACCGCCCACGGGCTGCGGATCGACCCCGCGGGCCACGACCCCGTCGTCCGGTTCGCCCTGCGCAGCGCGCGGGGCGGCGCACTCGTCGACGTCGGCGACCGGACCGGTGGACTGCTCGAGCTCCAGGAGGCCCATGCCCAGCTCGGCGGGCTCCCCGTCCCCGCGCCGCTGGCCGCCTCCGCGGTGCTCCTCGAGCACCGCGCGGCCCTGCTCGTGGGCTCCTCCGCCGCCGTCGCGACGTCCGCCGGCCGGCTGGCCGCGGGCGGGCGGGCGGACGCCGAACGCGCCCTGGTGCGAGCCTGGTCGCAGGCCGCCGCAGGTGCCGTGCGAGAGGCCCGTGCGACGGTGGCACCGCTGCTCGACGGCGGACTGGAGCCTCTGCTGCCCTGCACCCCCGTGGAGGCGTGGCTCGTGGAGGTCTGGGCCGCGCTGAGGCTCGACGAGCGTCCGCGCGCGCGGCAGGGACTGCAGGCCGCTCTCGACCTGGCCGAGCCGCTGGACGCCGTACGACCCTTCGCGCTCGCCGGTCAGGGCCTGCGGGTCCTGCTGGTCGACCAACTCGGCGGCGTGCGGGATCCGTCCGCCTTCGCGTTCCGCTGCCTGTCCGCCCAGCAGCGCGTCCGCCGGCGATCGGGACCGCGGCTGAGCGCGCGTGAGCAGGACGTCCTGGTCCAGCTCCTCTCGCTGAGCAACCTCGGGGAGATCGCCGAGGAACTCGACCTGTCGATCAACACGGTCAAGAGCCACGTCCGCGCGATCTACGGGAAGCTGGGCGTGTCCACCCGACGGACCGCGGTCCTGACGGCGGTCGAACAGGGGTTGCTGACGTGAACCCGGAGCCGATCCGGGGCGAGCACGACGCCGCTCGGGCGCGCCACGTGGCGGTGGCAGCGAGGGGATCCCGGGGTGCACGGGGGCGGCATCCCCGGCCGCGCGACCGGTCAGGACCGGGTGCGCGGCTCGTGGTGACCTCCACCGACGACGAGGAGCCCGGTGATGGCCCTCCTCCCCCTCGACGCCCCGCTGCGGTTCCCCGCGAGCAAGGGAGTCGTCCCCGAACTGCCCGCCGACTTCCTGCCGCGTCCACGGGTCCGGCGACGACTCGACGAGGCCGGCCCGGACCAGGTGACCGTGGTCAGTGCCCCGGCCGGGTCGGGGAAGACGCTGCTGCTGGCCGACTGGGCCCACGACCGCCCCGGGACGGCGTGGGTGCGGGTGGACGACGACGACAACGACCCCCGGCGGCTGTGGTCGGCAGTGGTGGCCTCCCTGCGCGTGCTCCCCGCCGCGGCCGGGAACGCCCGGCTGCTGCGGCTGGCCGGCCTCGCGGGGTCCGCTGACGGGGCGGACGTCACCGAGGAGCTGGCCGACACCCTGGACGCCCTCCCCACGCCGGTGACGCTGGTGCTCGACGACGTCCACGAGCTGACCGGGTGGGAGGTGCTGCGCGACCTCACCCGGTTGATCCGCCTCCGGCCGGCGGGCGTGCGGTTCGTGCTGGCCAGCCGGGCCGACCCGCCCGTCTCGATCCCGCGGCTGCGGCTGGAGGGCCGCGTGCACGAGCTGCGGGCCGACGTCCTCGCCTTCACGCTCACCGAGACCGCCGACCTCCTGGCGACGATGGGGCAGGCGCTCACCCCGGCGCAGGTGGCGGCGCTGCACGCACGGACGGAGGGCTGGGCCGCCGGACTCCGGCTCGCCGCCCTCGCCCTGCGCCGCACCGAGGACGCGTCGGGGTTCCTGACGGACTTCTCGGGCGACGAGCGCTCGGTCGCGGAGTACCTGACCGACGAGATCCTCTCCCGGCTGGAACCCGCCACGCAGGAGTTCCTCGGGGAGGTCAGCGTGTGCTCCCCCCTCCCGGCCGCGCTGGCCTCGGTGCTGTCGCAGCGTCCCGACGCCGAGCTGGTCCTCGACGAGCTCCGCCGGGAGACGGCGCTGGTGGAGCGCACCTCCCGCGGCCACTACCGCATCCAGCCGCTGCTGCGCTCCTACCTGGTCGCCGACCTGGCCCGGCAACGGCCCCGGCGCCACCGCGCAGCGCAGGTCGCCACCGCGCGCTGGTGGTCCGACCGAGGCCAGCCCGTGCACGCCCTGCGCCACGCCGAACGGTCCGGCGACCGGGACCTGATCGCCTCGCTCGTGCGCGGGGCGGGCGTGCCCCTGCTGCTCGCCGGGGACCTCGGGCCGCTGCGCCGTGCGCTGGCGGCCGTGGGGCAGAGCCCGCGCACGACGGATCCCTGGTTGGCCCTGACCGCGGCGATCACCCACCTCGACGCGCGTGCGCTGCCCGCCGCGGCCGCCGAGCTGGAGAGCGCACGCCGCGCCTGGCCGGAGACCCCGGACGCCGGCCTGGACGCCCTGCGAGCCAGCGTCGAGCTCCTCGCCGCCGGTCAGGGTCTCGCCGTCGGGACGCCGACCGTGACCGCGGAGGAGGCGGCTCGGGAGGGGCCCGAGATGGCGGCCCTCCTGCACGTCAGCCGCGGGGTCGCCGAGTTCGGCATCCCGGGTGGGGCCGACGTCGACCGTGCCCGGACCGAGCTGCAGCGGGCTCTCGAGCTGGCGAGCAGGCTCGACCTGGGCTATCTGGAGGTCCAGGCGCTGTCGATGCTGGCGACGCTGGCGGCCATGCGCGGCGACCTCCGCGAGATGACGACGACGGCGCACCGGGCCGTGGCGGTGGCGGCCCGCCGCGGCCGGCACCCCTCGGACTGGTCGGCGGCGCCGGTGGGGATGCTCGCCTACGCCGACCTGCTGCGAGGTGACCCGGCGTCCGCGGCCGCGCGCACGGAGGAGGTGCTCGGCGTCTGGGACCCGCTGCCGCCGGAGGCCGCGTACACGCTGCGCGCCGTGCACGGCGCCGCGCTCGCCGACCAGGGACACCGGGCGGCCGGCCTGTCCGAGATGCGGGCCGCGCGCGAGGCCTTCGGGGACACGCAGGGGCCCCCGTCGATGCTGGCCGGCCTGGGCGTCCTCGAGCACCGGGCGGCGCTCCTGAGCGGCAACCTCACCGCCGCCGCACGGATCGCCACCTGGTTGTCCGCGCGGGTCCCCGGAGCGGGAGAGATCCGGCTCCTGGAGGCCTGGGAGGAGATGGCCGGAGGGCGGTACGGAGCCGCCCGGGCCCTCGTCGCCCCGCTGCACGAGCCGGCGACGCCGGTCCTCCTCCCCCAGACCGTGGTGGAGGCGCACCTGGTGGACGCCGAGTCGGCGTTGCAGGCCGGCGACGGCCCGGCCGGCCGGGCCTCGCTGGCGGCGGCGGTCGCGCGTGCCGAGGTCCTCGGCACGATCCGGCCGCTCGCCCTGGCCGGGCCGTGCACGCAGGCGCTCCTGGACGCCGGCCTGCCGGGGTCGGGGCGCTTCGCCGCCCAGCTCGCGACCGCCCGGGCTGCCCTGGTGTCCGCCCCGCCCGTCCTGCTCAGCGAGCGGGAGCTCGCGGTCCTGGCCCTGCTGCCGTCACTGCTCAACGCCCGGGAGATCGCCGAGGAGTTCACGGTGTCGGTCAACACGGTGAAGACCCACATCCGGTCCATCTACGCGAAGCTCGGCGTCTCGTCCCGGAGAGCGGCCGTGCAGCGGGCGCAGGACGCGGGTCTGCTGCCGTGACGGGTTCACCTGGGCGGGGTGAGGCGCGTGCCGCTCCCTGCGGCGACGGTGGACCGGCGTGGGGTCCACCCACCCGGGACGCGACGGAGGCCCGACATGCCGGAGCGGCGGTACGAGGTCCGGGTGACCGGGCGGCTGTCACCGCGGGCGCGCGGCGCCTTCGCCGACATGGACGTGGACGAGGTGACCGCCGAGACCGTCATCTCCGGTCTGGTGCACCGGGACGAGCAGCTGCACGAGCTCCTCGCGCGGATCCAGTCACTCGGCCTGCACGTGGTGTCCGTGCAACAGGTGGCTCCCTGACGGCCCGTCCTGGAGCCCGGCGGCCGGCTGCCCGGCCGGCGCGCCGGCGGTGACGCCGGTGCACCCCCGCGGCACGTCCCAGGACCTGCCCGTCGAGGTCCTGGAGTCCAAGCTCTTCCCGCCCACCGTCCGTCCCGGCGTCGTGCCGCGGCCTGCGCTGCTGGCCCGCCTGCGGGACGCCCGCGGCGCACCGACCGTCGCCGTCGTCGCCCCGGCGGGCTACGGGAAGACCACGCTGCTCGCCCAGTGGTCCGGAGCCGACGACCGTTCCTTCGCCTGGCTGTCGCTCGACCCGCACGACGACGACCCCCTCGTCCTGCTGACCCACCTCGCCGTGGCCGTCGACCGGGTCCACCCGCTGCCGGCCGGGGTCCTCGACGCGCTGCGGATGCCGGGCACCTCCCTGCAGGCGACCGTGGTCCCCCGCCTGGGCGCCGCACTGGCCCGGCCCACGCGGCCGTTCGTCCTGGTGGTCGACGACGTGCACCACCTCCGGGACGGTCCGTCCCTCGACGCGCTGGTGACCCTCGTCGGCCACGCCCGCGGCGGAGCGCAGGCCGCCCTGGCCGGCCGCGCGATGCCGGTGCCGCTGGCCCGCCTGCGCGCCGAGGGCCGGGCGGTCGACGTCGGGACCGACGACCTCGCCTTCTCCGGCCCGGCGGCGGGCTCGCTGCTGCGGGCCGCGGGCGCCGACCTCCCCGACGACGAGGTCGCCGCGCTGGCCCGGCGGACCGAGGGATGGGCGGCCGGGCTCTACCTCGCCGCCCTCGCCCGCACGGCGCCCGGACGGTCCGGGACCCCCGGCGCTGGGGACGGGGACCGCCTGGCTGCCGAGTACCTGCAGGAGGAGCTGCTGTCCGGGCTCCCTCCGCGGGACCTCGCCTTCCTGACCCGGACGTCGGTGCTCGACCGCCTCTCCGGGGACCTGTGCGACGCGGTGCTCGAGACCTCGGGGTCGGCGGCGGACCTGGAGCGGCTGTGCCGGGAGAACCTCTTCCTCGTGCCGCTCGACGACCGGGGCTCCTGGTACCGCTACCACCCGATCTTCCGCGACCTCCTCCGGGAGCGGCTGCACCGCTCCGCACCGGACGCCCCTCCCGAGTTGCTGCGCCGCGCCGCCGACTGGTTCGAGGCCGACGGCCGTCCCGAGGCGGCCCTCCACGCCGCGCAGCGGGCCGGGGACGTCGACCGTGTCGCGCGGCTCGCGATCGCCCTCGCCCAGCCGATGTACGCGGCCGGCCGGTCCGGGACCCTCATGGGCTGGTTCGAGTGGGTCGACGGGCGGGGTGCGGTCGACCGGCACCCCGCGATGGCGGCGCAGGCCGCGTACCTGTGCGCGCTCACCGGGCGGCCGGCCGCCGCCGACCGGTGGGCCGACCTGGCCGACCGCTGGGCGGCACGGCGACCGGCGGGCGACGACGCGGAGCGCTTCGGCATCTGGCTGGCGTTGGTGCGCGCGACGATGTGCCGGGACGGCGTCGAGCGGATGCGGCACGACCTCGAGGAGGCCGGCCGGCTCCCGGACGCCGGGACGGCCGCGGATCCCGACCACCCGTTGCGGGTCTTCCTCCGCGGGGTGGCGCAGCTCCTCCTCGGGGACGACGAGGGCGCGGGCGCGTGGTTCGACGACGCCTGCGAGCTCGTCGACGCGACACGACGGCCGCCCCTCTCCGCGACGGTCCTCTCCTACCGTGCCCTGGTCCGGTCGAGGCAGGGGGACTGGCGCGGCGCCGGGGAACTCGTCGGGGAGGCGCTCGAGACCGTCCGGCGCACGCACGCCGGGTGGTACGTCACCAGCGTCCTGCCCTCCACGCTCGCCGCCCGGGTGGCGGTGCACCAGCAGGACCCGCAGCGGGCGCGCACGCACCTCGCCGAGGCGCAGCGGGCGCGGCCGCTGCTGTCCCACGCGCTGCCCTGGCTGACCGTCGAGGCGCTGCTGGGGATGGCCGAGGTCGCCCTCGGCCTCGACGACCCGGGTGGGGCACGCGTGTTCCTCCAGGACGCGGAGTCCGTGCTGCGGCGCCGGCCCGACCTGGGGCTGCTCGGCAAGCGGGCCGACGAGCTGCGCGGGCGACTCGCGTCGCTGCGGGCAGCCCGGGCGGACACGGCGACCCTGACGTCGGCGGAGCTGCGTCTCCTCCCCCTGCTGCTGACGCACCTCACGCTGGAGGGCATCGCCGGCCGGTTGTCGCTGTCCCGGCACACCGTGAAGGCCCAGGCCTGGTCGACGTACCGCAAGCTCGGCGTCCACACGCGCGGCGACGCCGTCGCCCGGGCGCAGGAGCTCGGTCTGCTCGAGGGATGACCCGCCCCTGGTGGATGGGACGGATCGTCCGATGTGCCCGTCCCGGGAGTCCGCCACGCTGACCCCGGCGGTGCTCGGGTGTGGTCCGGAGGGCGACCACCCCGCGGGGGCACCGGGACACGGCGGAGGGACCATGGACGAGCGTGCGACGGACGTCCTGGAGGAGCGGTCGGGCGGGTCGTGGCCGCCGTGGGCGGGGACCGGGCCGGAGGCGACGGTGCTCTCCGGCGAGGACCTGCTCGACCGCAGCCTCGCCTTCTCCGGGTGCCACGAGTCCGACGACGGCCAGGTGCGGATCCGGCGCGCCACCGCCCCGTTCGAGTACGCGGGAGCCCGGCTGGTCGGCTCCTGCGCGATCTGCGCCCGGGCCGGGCTCACCGCCCCCGCGGGCGAGCGGCTGCCCGACCTCCGCGCCGCCGCGGGGTTCCTGTCGGCACACGACCACGGCGACGTCGACTGACGCGACGTCCGCGTCCCCGGTCGACCACCCCGCCGGTGAGCGCCGGACCGCCCGTCCGGGGTGAGCACCCGGCGGCTCCGCGGGGGGTCGGGGTGGGGCCCGGGCCCCACCCCGCCCCCCCCCCCCCCCCCCCCCCCCGGGGGGGCCCCCCGGCGGCGGGGGGCGTGCACGGTGTCGTCCATGGACGACACCGTGCACCGGACGACGCGGACCACGCGGGCGGGCGCCCGCGGCGGTCGGGGGCCCCAGCCGGCGGCTGGCCTCGAGATCACGGGTTGGCACCGGGACGCGGCGCGCTTCCTCGCCGGCTGCATCGGCACCGGGGCCCTGCTCGGGGCCGCCGTGGCCGCCGTGCGGGAACCGCGCACCTGACCGGCACCGGCGACGGCAGCGGGAGACGCCGGCCCTCCGTCCGGACCCTGCCTCGTCCCCGGGCCGCGGTCACCACTCGCGGGCGAGGTGGTGCCGCCCGGGGGACGCGACGCTCCGGACGCCGGCATCCGTCGACGACGGGTGGACCGGTCACCGGACACCAGGACGGAGGACAGGATGGCCATCGGACCTGTACAGCTCGTCGTGCTCGGGTTCCCGCAGCCCGACTTCCACGGCGAGATCATCGACGAGCTCGAGCGGCTGAGGCAGAGCGACACCGTGCGGGTGATCGACGCCCTGGCGGTCTACAAGGACCCCGACGGCGAGCTCGAGGCCATGCACCTGAGCAACCTCTCCGACGAGGAGGCCATCGAGGTCGGCAGCACGGTCGGCGCCCTCGTCGGCCTGGGCTTCGACGGCGAGGAGGGTGCGGAGGCCGGCGCGGAGGCCGGCGCCGCGGCGGCGGCCCACGGGCTCGGCGCCTTCTCCGACGAGGACGCCTGGGACGTGCTCGGGGACATCCCGAACGGCTCGGCCGCCGCGCTGGTGCTGCTCGAGCACCACTGGGCGGTGGGTCTGCGCGACGCGGTCGTCCGCGCGGGCGGCTTCCGGGTGGCCGACGGGTTCATCAGCCCGCTGGACCTCGTCGGGATCGGCCTGGTGAGCGCGGAGGAGGCGGCCGAGCTGCACCGCCTGGAGCGCTCGCCGGTCTCCACCTGACCGCGGGACACCGACGACGGAGAGGAGGACGACGTGTTCGCATCACGCAGGGTCGCCCGGCGCACCGCCCGGCGGACCGCCCGGCGGGTCAGCCGGCGTCGCGACCGCCGGAACTGATCGCGTCACAGCACACGTCCCGCCGGCCGGTCCCCGAGGGCCGCCGGCGGGACGGAGCGCGTGCAGCCCGCCGTCCCGGCGCGTTGCCGGGGCCGTCGCGGACGCCCGGGACGTGCGCCCGTCGACGACCTCACCGGGAGCCTCACGCCGGCCGGGACCTCCTCGACGCGGGTCCCCGGGCCCGCCTGCGTGCCCGTCCGGGTCAGACCCCGGTCTCGGCGGGGATCCGGCCCGCCGAGATGGCGGTCAGGAGCGCCTGGTGGTCCCGCTCGGTCTGGTCCGCGTAGGACCGGGCGAACTCCCCGACGGCCACGTCGAAGGCGGCGCTCCCACCGAGGTAGGCCGCGATCGCGACGCGGTCCCCGGACCGGGCGTGCGCGCGGGCGAGCGTCCAGCCGCAGACCTCGCCGTAGGCCCGCATCCCCTCCGGGATCATGGTCTCGATGTCCGCCGAGCCCTTCCAGTCGCGCAACTGCCGTACGTAGAAGTCCCGCCTCTGGCCGTCGATGCCCTCGACCCGCACCCAGCCGAGGAAGATGTCGCTGACCGCCTGCATCAGCCGCTGCCCGACGACCACGCGCTGCCCGCAGTTGTCGTACTCGCTGGCGCCGACGAAGGCCTCCAGCACCGACGGGCCGGCCTCCTTGGCCTGCAGGAACAGCGGGTGCCGGCCGTCCTCGAGCAGGAGCACCATCCACGACCGCGTCCCCACGCTGCCGACGCCGACGACCTTGCGGGCGATGTCGACCTGCCGGAACCGGTCGAGCAGCACCCGGCGCTCGGGTTCCAGGCTCTCCCCGTAGGCACGGATGAGTCCGTGGAGTCCGCGCTCGGCCCTCTCGGCCTCGACGGGATCGTCGACGAGGTCCCGCAGCGGGACGACCAGTGGCGGCTCGGCGTTCAACCGGGCCACTCCGCTGTCGACCGTGGCGAAGCGACCGAGCGAGCCCAGGTTGTCCTTGGTCTGGGCCTTGGCGCTGGCCCGGGCCAGCACCTTGCGCTGGCGGCCGCGCAGCGACACCGAGGTGAGCGCCTCGAGCCGGTCGGCGTCGGCACGGGCGTACCAGACGTCGAGGGCGTCCATGCCGGCGAAGGCCCGCATCGCCCGCCGGTAGGCGGCGACCGAGGCGAGCACGATGCCGGACCGGGTCTTGTCCGGGTAGCTGTTGGCCCGCCCGGCGATCTCCAGACTGGTGGCCAACCGCTTGACGTCCCACTCCCAGGGGCCGGGCAGTGTCTCGTCGAAGTCGTTGACGTCGAACACGAGGGTCCGCTCGGGTGAGGCGAACAGCCCGAAGTTCGCCAGGTGCGCGTCCCCGCACGCCTGGACGGTGAGCCCGGTCCGGGGCGTCCGCGCCAGGTCGCTCGCCATCGGCAGTGCTGCACCGCGGAAGAAGGCGAACGCCGAGGAGGCCATCCGCCCGTACCGGATGGGCAGCAGCTCCGGGACCCGGGTGAGCCCCTGGCCCTCGAGCAGGGACAGCGGATCGGTGCGGTCCGCGCCGGCGGTGAAGTCGGCGTGGCTGGCGCGCGGCACCTCGGCCCGCGCCGCCTTCCCCCGGGCCACACGCTGTTCACGGGTCGTCTCGGGCGCCGCTCGGGTGGTGTGCTTCCGCCGTGCCGGGGTCGTGGTCGCCATCGGATGTCCCTCGTCGGAGATCGATCGGTCCGGGTCCCGGATGGCGAGGTGCGGCCGGGCCTCGCGAGCTCGTCCGCCGCCATGTGCCGGGTGCAGCCTCCCGACCCTGGCCGACCGGCCCGCCCGGGCCATCGCCCGTCGGGGATGAGCGGCGGGCGGGCCCCCCGCCCACCCGTCCCGGGGGATGCGCGGCGGGACCGGGCACCGGAGGGTGCGGTGAGGTGAGGGGAGGTGCGCGGTGGCCGGTGAGCCCGGAAGCCTGAGACCGGGCGGCCGGGCGGTCGTCACGACCCTGCTGTCCTCAGCAGCCGCGTCGATCCTCCTGCTCGTGGCCTACTACCACGCACCGCTGGACCGGCCGCTGGACTGGGTCACCGGAGCGGTGTTCGTCGCGTCCCTGGTGCTCTTCTCGGTGTTCGTGGCGTTCCAGCTCCGCAGCATCGTCCGGTCGGACGAGCCGAGGCTGCGGGCGATCCGCGCGCTGGCCGTGGGACTGCCGCTGCTGCTCCTGGCCTTCGCCTCGACCTACGGCGTCATCGCCGCCCAGCAGCCCGGGGCCTTCACCGAGCCGCTCGACCGCACCGACGGCATCTACTTCACCGTCACCGTCTTCTCCACGGTCGGTTTCGGGGACATCGCTCCCGTCAGCGAGCTGGCCCGGGTCCTCGTGACGATCCAGATGGTGGTCGGGCTGGTCGTGGTCGGCCTGATCGCGAGACTGGTCGTCGGTGCGGTGCAGCTCGGCCTGGCCCGCCGCGCGCGGGCGCCGGAGCCGTCCGGCGAGCACCGACGCAGCCGGACCCCGGCACCTCCTCCGAGCGTCCCGGCCGCGTCGGCCGCACTCCCGCACGGCTTCACCCAGAACGAGTGACGCCCCGGTGCGGCACGCGCGCGACGGTGCCCCGGATCCGGGCGTGGGACCCGGCGCACCGCACCCGAGGAGCCCCGATGACCGACCTAGGCTCGTCCCGTCCCGACGTGGACACCACCCGTCCCGCCTACGGCAGGGACCCGGCCCCGACCGCCTGGACGGGCTGGGTCGTGTTCGCCAGCGTGACGATGCTGATGCTGGGCGCCTTCCAGGCGATCGAAGGCCTCGTGGCCATCTTCGACGACGGGTTCTACGCCGTCACCGAGTCCCGCCTCGTGGTGGACGTCGACTACACCGTCTGGGGCTGGACCCACCTGCTCCTGGGCGTGCTCCTCGTCATCTGCGGTGTCGGCGTGCTCAGCGGCAACGTGGCCGCCCGCGCCGTGGGCGTGGTCCTCGCCGGGCTCAGTGCGCTGGTGAACCTGGCGTTCATCGCGGCCTATCCCGTCTGGAGCATCCTGGTCATCACCATCGACGTCCTGGTGATCTACGCGCTGATCGTCCACGGCCGGGAGCTGCGCGACTCGGCTCTGTGATCCCCGCGTCGCGATCCCCGGGTCCGTGGTCTCCGGGTCCGTGGTCCCGGGTCCGTGGTCCGCGTGGCACCCGGCCCGGTCGCCGGTGTGCCGCCCCTGCACCGACGGATCGGTCCGACGACGGCCGGTGCTGCGAGGTGCGCAGCGCAGCAGTGGCCGGGCGTGGACCGGACGAGGAGCGGTGCCCCCTACCGACCGTCCGCCGCAGACCTCGTCCGGCTCGATCGGACCCGGTCCCGCCGGTGGGCGGCCGAGTGGGCGGCCGTCGAGCCCCTCTGGACGGGCAGGCAGTCCCGACGCGACACGCCTGTCGTCGTCCCCGCCACGTGGCCGGCACGTGCAGCTCACACCGCTCGGGTGAGTCGCGGGGTCAGCCGGCCCGCGATGCTCGACGACGGGCCGCAGCAGCGAGGGGTCCTCCAGACCACGGCCCCCGCCGGTGTCCGGCGCCGTCAGCGCCGGAGCCGCGCGTCAGAGCGGAGGCCTGACATGACCGCACCGACTCTCCCGGACCTCTCCACCCTCGACCGGTCCATCACCGCTGCCCTCGCCGCGCTCCGGCACGCCCGTGCGTCGACGATCCGGTACGGGGACGCCGACGCCGTCCGCGCCGAGCGTGACGCTGAGTCCCGGCTCAACGGTCTGCTCGAGTGCCGGCTCGCCGCCCAGCGTCAGTGACCGCCGAGTCGGTCACGCGCGCCCCGGGCGTCAGCCGCACCGGGCCACCGACAGGACGCGGACGGCGGGCTCAGGTGGGGAGGATGTTGACCACCCGGGCGAGGACCACCACGAGGACGCCCAGGGAGATCAGCGACTGCAGCGCCATGAGTCCCTTGACCCGGAGGGTCAGCGGGAGGGTGTCGGTCGGGCTGAAGGCGACCAGGTTGGTGAACGCCAGGTAGAGGTGGTCCCCGAAGTGCGGGCGCCACCCCGGCGGTGCCAGGCCCGGTGTCCCCGTCTGCGGGAACTGGAAGTCGGGGAAGGGCGTCGGCTCCGCCGCGCGACCGGCCGGCCCACCTCCGTCCAGCTGCCAGTAGAGCAGCGCGAACGTGACCACGTTGACCACCAGGACCAGGACGGCGGCGACGAGCAGCCGGCCGACGGTGAGTGCGACGCCGTCGACCTCGCCGTCCCCGAGGACGAGGACCGTGAGCCGTACCGCCGCGACGGTGTTCGCCAGCACGAGGACCCCGAAGAGGGTGAGCACGACGGAGCGGGCCCCGCGCGGCACCGGCCCGGGCCGGGCCGCGATGCCCAGCAGCACGAGCAGCGCGATCCCCTCGACGACCGGGACCACCAGCGGTGGCCCGACTCGCTGTCCCGGGGGAATCAGCGCCTGCGGCAGGATGACCGCGACGATCGTCAGCAGCGGCCAGGTGTAGCTCTCCGGCTGGCCGTGCCGGCTCGGGCCGCCTGCGCGGTCCATGGCACCACCTCGTCCCTCACCGACAGGCCGCTCCCGAGGCGCTCCGGGAGTGCGGCTCGCCTCGGGACGGCCTCGCCCGGTCGGTCTCGGGGACCGCCCGGCGTGCGTCCCGGGGGGCGACGACGGCGACACCCTCGACGCGGCCCCAAGCTTCGGGGGGCCCGGCACGGCGTTCCTCACCCGAGGAGGATGAGCGACCTGGCGTCGCCGCCCGCCGTGGCGGCTGCCGGTGACCGCCGGCTCCGCGACACCGCCGCGGGCCTGCGGCGTCGTCTCCCGGGGCTCTGCCGCTCCCGGACGTCGCCGGTGGTCACCTCGGCCGGGCGAGGCGCCCGGCCCGCCGGGCTCGGATCCTCTCAGCAGCCCACCGGGAGGAGCGTCATGACCGTCACAGTCGCCCTCCCCCGGTCTCGCGACCACCGGACACCCGCACACGGTGGTGTCAGCAGGTCGCGTGCGGACCTGCGTCCGGCCGTGTCGACGACGACGTCGCGGAACCCGTCCAGGAGGTCGCCCCCGGCCCGGGAGGCCCCGTCGGGCCGCGTCCGCCGCGACGCGGCCACGACGACCCGCCCCAGCCGTGCGCCGGACTCCCCTCGGTCGTCCTGCCGGGAGGCGACCGGGAGCAGGCGCCCGGACCCGGCCTCGGGACGAGGAGGACCCGGTCCATGGTCTTCTTCGGGTTGAACACGTGGGTCCTGGCCGCCGTCCTGGGCGCGATCATGGCCGTGGCCACGGTCACCGGCCTGCTGGTCGGCCGGGCGATGGCCGCCCGGTCGGACCACGTCCGCGAGTCCTACGGGGTCCTGCAGGGCGCACTCATCGGCTTCATGGGCCTGGTGCTCGCCTTCGGCCTGAGCCTCGCGGTCGGCCGCTACGAGTCACGCAGGGCCGACGTGGTCGCCGAGGCGAACGCCATCGGGACGACGTACCTCCGCGCACAGACACTGGCCGAGCCGATGCGGACGGAGTCGCTGGCCCTCCTCCGCAGCTACACCGAGGTCAGCATCGCCATCTCCGACACCGTTCCCGGTACCCCCGAGCACGATCGCGCCATCGCCGACAGCGGGTCGCACCAGGACCGGCTGTGGGCCCTCGCCGGGCGAGCGCTCGACGAGGCGCCGGTGGACAGCGCTCCCCGGCTGTACGTGGAGACGCTCAACGAGATGTTCGACGCACAGACCGACCGGGTGTACCGACTGAGCAACCGCGTGCCGACCGCCGTCCTGGTCCTGGAGGTGGCCGGCGCTGCCATCGCCATCGCAGCGCTGGCGCTGCACCTGGCCACCTTCGGCCGCGGGGTGCCCACCGTGCTCATCGCATCCGTGCTGGTCACGGTCCTCCTGGTCGTCACCTTCGACCTGGACCGCCCCACCCGCGGCCTGATCCGTGTCCCTCCCACACCGCTCGTCGACCTGAGTTCCTCCATGACCGCAGCCCCCGCCGCGACGGCGCCCGGAGATCCCTGACCACCGGCCCGAGAGGTCAGCCGATGGGCAACGGCTCTCCGGCGGCGAGGGCCCGGGCGATCCAGAGGCGCACCGGCGGCTCGACGAACTGCGGTTGCCCGACGACGGCCCGGTGGCGCGACTGCTCATCCGATGACTCCGGCGTCGCCGTCGAGTCACTCCTGGACGTGGACGAGACGTGCACCACGACCAGGCGATGAGCGCCACGAGCAGCGAGCGGACGACGGTCCGTGTCGGCGCAGACGTCCGCCTCTGTGTCGAGGGGTTCGGCGAGCCGGCGCATCCCGCGATCCTGCTGATCGGCGCAGCGACGTGGTCGATGGACTGGTGGGAGGACGGGTTCTGCCGCCGTCTGGCCGACCGTGGGCGCCGGGTCGTGCGCTACGACCAGCGCGACACCGGCCGTTCGACCAACTGGCCGCCCGGTGCCCCCGGTTACACCGGAGCGGATCTGGTCAGCGACGCGGTCGCCGTGCTCGACGGCCTCGGCATCGCCCGCGCCCACGTGGTCGGCCTGTCGATGGGCGGCGGGGTCGCACAGCGCCTGGCGCTCGAGCACCGTCACCGGCCGGCGACGCTGACGCTGGTGTCCACGACCCCGCTCGCTCCCGACGTCGACGGCCTGCCCGGCCCGAGTCCGGTGCTGCAGGCCGCCGTCGCCGAGATGGGCACCGAGCCCGACTGGCTCGACCGCGACGCCGTCGTCGACCACGTCGTCGAGAGCGAGCGCCCCTACGCCGGCCCGGGCACCTTCGACGAGGCGCGCCTGCGCGCGGTCGCCGGTCGGGTGTTCGACCGCAGCAACGACATCGCCGCGAGCCTGGCCAACCACTTCCTCCTCGACTCCGACGGCTCCGGCGACACACGGCTCGGCCGGCTGGCGGGCCTGCCCACCCTCGTGGTGCACGGCACCGCCGATCCGCTGTTCCCCCTCGCCCACGGCCGGGCGCTGGCCGCCGCCATCCCCGGCGCCCGCCTCCTCGAGCTCCACGGTGTCGGCCACCAGCTGCCGCCACCGCACACCTGGGATCGGCTCGTCGACACGCTGGTCGACCACACCGCCGAGGCGTGACGAGGTCGAGCGGCCGCGTGCCCGCTCGCCGACGCGCGGCCCTCACGTCGCCCGGGAACCGGCCAACCTCGCCCGCAGCCAGGCCGCAGTGAGCGCGAGCACGTCGGGACGCCCGAACTCCGGTCCCTCGTGCCCGGCGCCGCCCAGCAGGAGGACACGCCCGCCGGCCGGGTCGTCGCTGAGCTCATCGCCCAGGCGCAGACCGATCCCGACCTCGCCACCGCCTACCGCCGGTCATACTCCGGCCCACGGCGGGCCCTCGCGGTCGACGCACTGGAGCGAGCACGGGCCCGCGGCCAGATCCGCCCCGACGTCGACCCCGAGGTGGTCGTCGACCAGCTGTGGGGTGCCTGCTACCACCGGCTCCTGCTCCCCGACCAGCCGCTCACCGAGGAGTTCGCCGTGGAGCTCGTGCGCAACCTGGTGCGCGGGATCGCTCCGGGCGACTGAGCACGCGCCGCCTCGGCCGAGCCGGCTCCGTGCCGGGTCGTTCGCCCCTGCCTGCGACCGCTGGTCCCGCATAGCGTCCCCGGCATGACGCTGACCCTCGGGAGCACTGCCGTCGAGCAGTACGCCGCGGCATGGCTCGAGACCGACGCCGCCGCGCGCCGGGCACTGCTGGACACCTGCTGGGCCGAGGACGGCGTCTACTGCGACCCGCTGAGCCGTGTCGAGGGCCGCGACGGATTGTCGTCGCTCATCGGGTTGTTCCAGGAGGGGAACCCGGGCGCCCGCATCGAGATCGTCAGCGGCGTCGACGAGCACGACGGTCACCTGCGGTTCGCCTGGCGGATGCTGGCGGCCGACGGCTCGGTCGCAGTCGAGGGAACCGACTTCGGCGACGTCGACGGCGAGGGCAGGTTGCGCCGGATCGTCGGCTTCTTCGGCCCGCTGCCGACGTGAGCCGGGTGGAGCCGTCCCAGCGGTCGATCGACTGCTGACCACCGTCCGCGCCGGTCAGGGTGCCGGTGCGACGACGTCCCCGTGCATGCGGCCGCGGTGGATCGGGCTGACCTGCGGTGGTGCTCCCCCCGATCGGACTCGAACCAATGACCCGGCGAGTCGGTCTCGGAGCCGTCGGCGGTGGTTGGCCAGCGACGGAAGTGCAGGTCGATGGCGGTTCACGTCGACGGCCAGTGCTGGTCATCTTTGGACACCGGAGGTGGTTCCTTGGTCGTGAGTTGGTCGCGTCCAGCAGAGCGATCAACCGCTACAGGCTGAGCACCAACCGCAGCGCGGCATCGACCCGCTGCACGTCCTCGACGTTCAGACGCCTGGCGCTGCCGCCTAGCCGGGTCGGCGGCCGTCCCGTCCCGCAGCGAGGCACGCGCACGGCGGCGAGCCTCGGCGAGTCAGCACCCCTGACCAGGTCCGATGAGGATGACCCGGCGGACGGCCGGAGCCGTCGACGGCCAGTCGCGGCTCGGTCGACAGCCCGTCAGAGGAGCGCCCCGACTCGATCACCCGGCTCGACCTCCCGGTCGGGGGGGTGCCGTCCCCGCCCTACCCCGGTGACCGGACGGCGGTCGGGCCGTGCCGGTGCATCCGCGGTGTCGGCTCCGCTCATCCGCGGTGTCGTCTCCGGGCCGCCTGGTCGTTCGCCGTTGCCTCGTCGTTGCCGAGCGGGGAACGCGGCGAGGGGACCGACGCGCCGCCGGTCCGGCGCCTGGGCCTGAACCACGACGGAACGCGCCCGTCCGGGGACGTCGATGCCGTGGCGGTCCGCTGGCCGGGGATGCCACGGTCGGTGCTTTCCATCCCGCGCCGTCGGCTCGGTGCCGGCGTGCGGCCCGGCCGGTCGCTGCCATCGCCCGTCTGGCGGTGGTCCGGGGTCGGGCCGTGGCCCTCGGCCGGTCGCTCCGGCTCGACCGCGCCGGGCTCCTCGATGGGTCGGAAGAACCCGCGGACGGCGCGGCGGGCAGCGCCGATCTGGTTCATCCGCTTGGGCACCGCCGCGCCGCCGTAGGCCAGCGCGCCGTGGCCGTGCTCGTCGACCGGCCCGAGCGGTTGGTGCACCTCGAGGTAGGCACCGTCGGGCCGCCGGCGGATGACCCCCGTCTCGATGCCCTCCCGCAGCACCTGCCGGTCGTGCTGCTGCAGACCCAGGCAGATGCGGTAGGTGAGCACGTAGGCGATCGGTGGCAGCAGGATCAGCCCGATGCGACCGGCCCACGTCATCGCGTTCAGGCTGATGTGGAACGTGTCGGCGATCACGTCGTTCGCGCCGGAGATCGTCAGCACCAGGTAGAAGGCGATGGCCATGGCGCCCAGGGACGTGCGCACCGGCACGTCGCTCGGCCGCTGCAGCAACTGGTGGGAGACCGTGTCCCCGGTCAGCCGGCGCTCGATGATCGGGTAGGTCGCCAGCAGGGTGAAGAGGACGCCGGGGAGCACGAGCGTCGGCCAGAACAGCGCCGGGATGGTGTAGCCGCCGGGCAGGTGGACGTCCCACGCCGGGAACAGCCGAGTCGATCCGTCGAGGAAGAAGACGTACCAGTCGGGCTGCGAGCCCGCCGACACCTGCGCCGGGGTGTAGGGCCCCCACAGCCAGATGGGGTTGATCTGCACCAGGCCGCCCAGCGTGGCCACCGTCCCGAACACGACGAGCAGCAGCCCGACCGTCTGCGTCACGAACCTGGGGAAGAAGCGCTCGCCGACCACGTTGTCCTCGGTCCGCCCCGGGCCCGGGAACTGCGCGTGCTTGTGCTTGACCAGCAGCAGCAGGTGCAGCGCGATCAGCGCCAGGAGGATCGCCGGGAACAGCAGGACGTGGACGACGTAGAAGCGGCCGATGATCTGCTCGCCGACGAAGTCCCCGTCGAACACCGCGAAGTGCGCCCACGTGCCGATCACGGGAAGGGACAGCAGGATCGCCGACGCGATGCGCAGCCCCGTACCCGACAGCAGGTCATCGGGCAGCGAGTAGCCGGTGAAGCCCTCGAGGAGGGCCAGCACGAGCAGGCCGACCCCGAGGAGCCAGTTGGCCTCGCGCGGCCTGCGGAACGCGCCGGTGAAGAAGGTGCGCAGCAGGTGCAGCATGATCGACGCGAGGAACAGCAGCGCGGACCAGTGGTGCAGCTGGCGCAGGAACAGGCCGCCGCGCACGTCGAAGGACAGGCCCAGCGCCGAGTCGTAGGCCGCCGACATCTCCACCCCCCGCAACGGCGCGTAGGAGCCGTCGTAGACGACCTCACGCATGGACGCGTCGAAGAAGAGGGTCAGGAACGTGCCGGAGAGCAGCAGCACGACGAACGCGTAGAGCGCGATCTCACCGAGCAGGAACGACCAGTGCTCGGGATAGACCTTGTTCATGGTGCGGCGCAGCCAGCCCGCGGCCGTGAAGCGGTCGTCGATCTCGACGGCGGCCCTGCCGAGCCTCGTCGTGGCAGCGCCGGGCGCCGGGCGTGTGACCATCACCCCTCGACCTCGTGGTGCAGCCATGTCGTCCACTCCTGGCGTCTTCCTGCACGGTGCGCCACGCGCCCTCGCTTGCCCGCGGTGCAGTGCGCCTCCCGCGTACCGTCCGGCGCGACGGACGGCGACGTCGATGTGGGCGCCGCAGTCGCTGCGCACGGCACCCGCCCGGGAGTGCAGCCTCCCGGGGCGAGGCGCGGGATCGGCGCGTCTGCACCGACCGGCCCGGCGGAGGCGTTCTCCAGGCGAGGGACGCCGTGACGCCTCCGCCGGGAACGGTCACCGCTGAGCGTTCGCGTACCGACCGATGCTGGCGGCGTACAACGGCGTCTCGCGCCTGCAGTGGTCGTCTGTCGCGGCCTGACGCGCCCGCGCAGCGTCCTCCCAGCTCTGTCCCTGGGCCTCGATGAACTGCATGAACTCGGCGGTCGGGTGACTGGTCACCGTGTTGGTGTAGGTCGACGTGCTGCTGTCGACCGCCTCCGCCTGCAGGCACCAGGTCACCTGCGTGGTGGTCCACCCGGCCGGAGTCAGCACGTCGGACAGCGAGACCATGTGGCAGTGGTGCTTCTCGGCCACCTGGGCGACGTAGTGCTGGATCGTCAGTCCCGTCCCGATCATCTCGACGTTGATCGACATCGGCCGGCCGTCGTCCGTGGTCGTGTAGCCGGCGGCCTTGTGGTCCGGTGGGGCGCAGCGCTGGTACTCCGCGTCGGGCAGGGTGAACAGCCAGCGGGCTATGTCGATCTTCTCGATCGGCGCATCGATGGTCGCGGTGTAGACGGCTTCGGTGAGGACCTTGTCCTCCAGCACCGTCCGGTCGGGGGCGCTCGGCACCGTGGCGGTCATCAGGCTTCCTTCCTGGGCTGGTCACGGGGTGGTGCACGCGCGTCCCCGGCGCACTGGTGACGCGGCGATCGGTGGTGGGCCTCCGGACGGTCGTCGTCCCCCGTGCGCGGGATGACGGTCCGGGCGCTGCTCCTCGAGGCGATGGCGCACCTGGGTGCGCGATGCGGCGCAGCTCAGCTGTCCGCACCGGCCGCTGTGTGTCCCTCGCTCCACCAGTGGGTGACGACTGCGGCGTAGGCCGCGGCGTCGTCCTCCCAGGTGAAGTGGCTGGCGTCGATCACATCGAGCCGGCTGTGCGGCAGCCGGTCGTGCAGGTACCGGGCGTTCGACGGCGGGATGGCCGTGTCGCGCGCCCCGGCGATGATCTGCACCGGTGTGAGGACACCCGGCAGCACGTCCCGCAGGTCGGCGAGATCGGTGGGGTAGGCGCGCACGTAGCGCATGGACTCCACGAACCGGTCCCCCTCGTACGCGGAGAGGTAGTCCTCCCGGACGTCGGCCGGGAGGGCATGGGTGGCCGAGACGTTCTCGAGCGTCGCCGCGACGATCGCCCGGGCGTCGCGTGTCCTGTACTCGTCGAGGTCCGGCGCCCCCACCCAGCTCGACAGCGGCTCCCCGAGCTCCAGCGGGAACGAGGCCGCGCCGCTGCCGACGACGAGACTGCGGAACCGGTCGGGCTCCGACGCCGCCGCGAACAGCACGGCGCTCGTGCCGACGTCGGGTCCGACGACATGGGGGCACCTCAGGTCCAGCGCGTCGGCGACGCGGACGACGAACCGCCCCATCGCCCGGGGGGAGAGGAGGTCCCGGCGCCCCTGTGAGTGCCCGAAGCCCGGCAGGTCGACGGCGAACAGCTGCACCTGCTCCGACAGGGACTCCCACGTCGGCGCGAACGCGAACAAGCTCTCCGGCCACGGGCAGAACAGAAGGGCCTGCTCGTCGCGGACCTCGCTGCGGGCGAATCGGATGGATAGGCCGTCCAGAGTGGTGAAATCGGGACGGATCTGCGTCCCCGACCGGGTGCGCGTGGTGTCGGACACGACTTCACCTCCCTACCTGTCGCGTTGGACTCCGGCGCCCAGCGTGTGGCCGGAGCTCCGCCCTTCGCACCCGTGCCGTCCCTGGTCGGCCCCTGGCGATGTCCCGGCGCTCCGTCACGGAGGCCGGCGGACGTCGACGCGGTGCTCCTGCAGACGACGCACGGTGAGACCGACGACCACGAGGCCGACGGCCAGGACCGCGACGTCGCCGGTGCGGGTTCCTTCGTGCCCATCAGGGCCTCTGCCTGGTGGGCGGCGTGTCCCGCTGCCGGTGACGCCCTCCCCAGACGCGTCACTTCGGGGAGCTCCCTGGTGCACACGTGGGTCCCCCGCCGGTGACGCCGTTGGCCGTCGGGATCCGAGCAGAGACCAGGGTGCCCACGGGCGCGACGCCGGGCCGGCGGCTCGATGCTCTGGCCACCACCGGTGCGCTCGACGGACACACGCCACGTCCCGGCGCGCCCCGAGCCAGGAGAGGCAGCATGTCCGACACCGCCAGCACCGTCACCACAGACCGCCGCCCGCCGCCAGCCGGGGACCCCGGGTACAGCGGCTCGGTCACCCGGCGGATCCGGGCCGGCAACGGCGTGGAGTACGCCTACCGGGAGACCGGCGCCGGCCCCCGGCCGCTGGTGCTCCTCCAGCACTTCCGCGGCAACCTGGACAACTGGGACCCCGCGCTGGTCGACGCGCTGGGCGCCTCGCACCGCGTGATCACCTTCGACAACACCGGCGTGGGCGGCTCCTCCGGGACGACGCCGGGCACCGTTGCGCAGATGGCCCGCGACGCCCTCGCGTTCCTCGACGCCCTGGGCCTGGAGCGGGTCGACCTGCTCGGCTTCTCCCTCGGCAGCTTCGTCGCCCAGGAGGTCGCCCTGGTCCGGCCCGACGCCGTCCGCCGGCTGGTGCTGGCCTCCTCGGCGCCGCAGGGGGCGGCCGGGATGCACGGCTGGGCGCCCGCGGTCGTCGCCGCCGTCGGGAGCCCGCAGACCCGCCCGGAGGGCTATCTGGAGGTCTTCTACACCGGCTCACCGCAGAGCCGGCAAGCCGGCTCGGAGTCCCTCCGGCGGATGCTCGCCCGGACCGAGGACCGGGACCGGGTGACGACCTGGCAGACCCGGCTCGCCCAGTACGACGCCGTCTGCGCCTGGGGAGTGCCCGACCACGCCCGGCTGCAGCGGGTCACCGGCATCGCCTGCCCGGTGTTCGTCGCCAACGGCGACAGCGACCCGATGATCCTCCCCCGGTACTCCCACCTGCTCGCCGGCCTGCTCCCCGACGCCAGGGTCGTCATCTACCCCGACGCGGCCCACGGGTTCCTGTTCCAGCACGCCGCGCGGTTCGCCGCGGACGTCGTGGCCTTCCTGGCCGAGCCACCCCCGGGCGACGGGGACGCGCGGCCCGGCGGCGCGTGATCTCGTCCTGGGTCGTACACGACCGCTCGAACCGCGACCGGACCCGGCCCTCGCTGTGCGCCCCGATGAGGATCCGGCCCCGCTGCAGTGCCGGGATGCACCGGACACCGGGGACCGGACTCGCGCCTCGACTGCCGACGGCCGGCCCACAGCGCATCGAACACCGACTTCGACCAGCCCTCCGCGTCGGCGTCGGCCTGCGGCACCAGCGGAGTGATCCCGCCGACCAGCACCGCCTCGGCGACCCGAGCCGTCCCGTGCCGGCCCACCTGGGGAGTGACCTCTCCCCCGCTCCGTGGAGTGCCCGATCCGCACGACGTCGTGCAGGTCCAGGTGCGTGAGGAGCCCGGCCAGGTCATCGACGTAGGTGGTCGAGTCGTTGCCCCCAGGACCGAGAGGACCTGCCACGCCAGCAGGCCCGCGTCAGCGCGGACGGCGCCCCGGGGCGGCTTCGGGGACCCCTTCACCTGTGGGAGCAGCCGCACGGTGGAAGCGGTCGGCGTCCCAGGGTCCTCCCTGGTGTGAAGAGGCACGTACTGCGCGACCGTCGTGCGCGCCGGAACCCGAGGGCGACCGTTCGCACGGTGATCCCCTCGCGACCCGGGAGTCCTCACCGGCGCACGACGCCGACAGCCCACAGCGGAGGAAGAAGCGGACCCATGAACAGAAGCGAGGCACTGACGGCCTCCGGGGGCGGGCTCCCGGCCCAGGATGCGACGGACCGCGGCACTGCGCCGCCGGCTCAGGTCCCACTGCGGAGCAGAGCGGGCGGCGCCGTGATCGCGGCAGCGGCCCTCGCCTCGATGGCGGGGTTCCTCGACGCCAGCGTCGTCAACGTCGCCGTGCCGGCGATCAGCAAGGACTTCGGCGCCGATCTCGTCTCCATCCAGTGGAGCGTCACCGGGTACCTCCTGACCGCAGCGGCGCTGCTCCTGGTGGGCGGGGCACTGGCCGACCGCTTCGGACGCCGGCGGGTGCTCGTCACCGGGCTCTGCGTCATGCTCGCGGCCTCGGTGGGGTGCACCGTGGCCCCGGACTTCCAGCTGCTCATCGCAGCACGCATCGTCCAGGGCGTCGGTGCGGCCCTGGTCGTCCCGAGCAGTCTCGCGCTGCTCAACGGGGCCCTGCGCACGGAGGACCGGGCCGCCGGCATCGGCATCTGGGCGGGACTGGCGTCACTCGGCACGCTGTTCGGGCCGTTCGTCGGCGGCTGGCTGGTCGACCACACGTCGTGGCGAGCCGTCTTCCTGCTCAACGTCCCGCTCCTGCTGCTCGCACTCCTCGCGCTGCTGCCGGTGCCGGAGAGCCGGGCCACTCGCGGTCGGACGTCCCTCGACGGCATTGGTGCCGCGCTGGCGGTCATCGGGCTGGCCGCGGTGATCGATGGGCTGACCGTGGCCGCCAAGCACGGTTGGACGAGTCCGCGGGTGATCGCCGAGCTCGTCGTCGGTGTGCTCTGCCTCGTCGCCCTGGTGCCGGTCGAGCGCCGGGTCCGCACGCCGATGCTCGACGTGTCGCTGTTCACCTCCCGCCAGTTCTCCGCGATCAACGTCGCGACGGTCCTGCAGTACGGGGCCCAGTACGCGGCGACCTACCTGCTCGTCCTGCGGTGCCAGCTCGTCCTGGGGTACGACGCGGCGAAGGCGGGCGCCGTCCTCATCCCGTCCTCGGTGATCTTCATCGCGCTGTCCCCTCTCAGCGGCGCCGTGTTGAAGAAGCTCGGTCCGCGTCGGCTCATGTCCGCCGGGATGCTGGTCTTCGCCTGCGCCGCGCTGTGGCTGGCCCAGTCCGGCCCGGGCCCTTATGTCCGCGAGCTGCTCCCCGGCGTGGTCCTGTGGGGCCTCGCGCTCGGCCTGCTGGTCACCCCGCTGACGGCCGCCGTGCTCGCTGCGGTCAGGGACGCCGACCTCGGCGAGGCCTCCGCCGTCAACGACGTCGCGGCGCGGCTGGGTGGAGCGGTGATGATCGCGCTCGCCCCCACCCTCATCGGCGCTACCGCCGGGGACGGCCTGGCGGCAGCCCTCATGGACGGCTACCGGCAGGCGATGGTCGTCCTCGCCGCGCTGTCGGTGGTCGCCGCCGTGGTGACGATCGCGTTCGTCCGGGACGGCAGGGTGGCGCCCAGCCGCATGGCTCCTCCCGCTCCGTACCACGGCTGCAGCCTGCCGGCGGTCGACACGACACCCTCGGCCTCCCGCGCCGGGTGATGGCCGGTCGCGTCCTCCGTCCTGCACACGAGAAGAAGGCGGTGATCACCGTGCGCTCCGACATCGCCCGGGGCGGGGTCTTCCCCGATTACGCGCTCCCCGATCACACGGGCACGACTCGGCGACTCAGCGAGATCCAAGGGGCCGACCCGATGGTGCTGGTCCTGTCCCGCGGCAGCTACTCACCCAAGGACGTCCAACAGCACCTGGAACTGGCGGCGTTCCAGTCCAAACTCCTCGTCGGCTACACGCAGATGGTGACGATCACGACCGACGAGCACCACCCGCTGTTGGCCTTCCGGGCGTCGGTCGGCGCAGGCTGGCCCTTCCTGTCGGACCCTGGCCGGACCATCCAGCGGGACCTCGACATCCAGGAGTACACCGACCCGGAGCACGACCCGATGATCCCGCACACCCTGGTGCTCAAGCCCGGGCTGGTCATCCACAGCGTCTACATCGCCTACTGGTTCTGGGGTCACCCGACGGTCGACGAGCTGTGGCGGGATCTCCGCGAGGTGACGAGGGAGATCCGTCCCGACTGGGACCCGGGCGGGCGCGGACTGCGCGCGGCGTGGGAGTCGGGTGACCGGTCCCTCTTCAGCGGCTGGGAACGAGGCCAGCGCAACGTGCTGGGCTGATGCGAACGTCAGTGGAGGTCCGAGCGGCGGACCGCGGCGCGCCCGGCGTGGCCCGGTGCGGGATGGTGCCCGTGGAGGGGGCGTCCCGGTCGGCGGCTTCGACCACGGAGCGCACGCCCAGTAGCCGGTCTCGAAGGGGAACCGGAGCAGACAGGCCTCGGCGGCACTGCTCGGACCCGACACGAACAGGGCCCGGGTGGGCGTCCGGAGCCTGGTCGAGGGTCTTGCTGTGCTCGGTTGCTCCAGTCGAGTCCGACCGCCGCAGACGTCCCGTGGCGGTATCCGACTGCTCTGCCCACGACCACGCGTGTCCCGCGGGATGGCCGGGGCTGACGAGGGCACGACACGGGACAGTCACGGGTGCCACTCCGGCCGGCCGGCGGCAGGGTGTCTGCTGTGCCCAGACACGGGGTCTGCCTGGAGCGGGCCACGCGTGATCGCTGGCACCGTCGACCGCGACCCGGTCCTCGCCGTGCGACTCGGTCGGCATCTCCTGCTGTGCCACAGCGCACCGAGGTTCTCCACGGCGCTCACGCCGGATCCCGTGCCGACGCGTCGTGAACGGATGATCGACCATCGAGGTGAGGAGACCGGACCCATGAGCGAATCACGACGCTCGACGCCCGCCGGCGCCGTCGTCCGGGGTCTCGTGGGAGGTGCCGTCGGCACTCTCGCGCTGGACCTCGTGGGTTTCGCGCGCCATCGGCTCGGCGGCGGCACGAGCACTTTCCCGCGGTGGGAGTTCTCAGCGGATCTCGACGGCTGGGAGGAGGCACCGGCTCCGGCCCAGGTGGGTAAGCGGCTGGCCGAGGGCCTCTTCCAGACGCAGCTGGCGGATCACCGCGCGCGGTTGGTCAACAACGTGACGCACTGGGGGTACGGGATGCTCAACGGCGCGCTCTACGGCATCGTCGCCGGCTCGTTGCGTCAGCCGCGGGTCGCCTTCGGACTCCCGTTCGGAGCGGCGGTGTGGAGCGTCGGCTATGTCGTCCTGCCCGCCGCCATGCTGTACAAGCCGATCTGGGAGTACGACCGGGCCACGCTGGCCAAGGACCTCGGTGGGCATCTCGTGTACGGGCTCGGCACCGCTGCCACGTTCGTCGGGCTCTCCCGCCGGTGACGGCGGGCGGTACGGCCGCCCGGACGTGGACGGTCCCGGCGCTCCCGTCCCCGCCCCCGTCATCCGCCAGTCGTCCCCAGGGATCTGCTCGGGTGCCTTCCCACTGCCCCTCCAGTGAACGCGGGTCACGTGGTGGCCGACCGTGGGTCCACGGTCGGCC
>NZ_JBJGYI010000013.1:0-111451 GCF_054049915.1 Geodermatophilus sp. SYSU D00766 | reverse complement strand
GCCCCGCGGGCCCACCCACGACACCCCGTCGCGCTCCGTCAGCGGCCCCCGCTCCCCGGGACGGCCGCCGTCCGTGCCGGCGGGGTCGCCGCCCCGGCCGCCGCGCGCGGGGGGAGCAGCCACGCGACGACGGCGGTGAGCACGCAGACGGCGGACCCGAGGACGGCGACGGTGCCGTACCCCCCGCTGCCCGGCGCCGCGGCACCCTCGGGTGTGGCGGCGGCGAGGACGGTGGCGGTCAGGGCGCTGCCGAGCGCGAACCCGACGTAGCGCAGGACCTGGTTGAGGCTCATCGCGCTGCCGGTCTCCGACGACGGCACGGCGGAGATGACCAGCGCCGGGAAGACGGCGAAGGCAGCGCCGACCCCGAGCCCGGCCACTGCCATGACGAGGAACACCTGCCACAGCTGGGTGTGGGCGAGGCCGAACAGCACGAAGGCGCCGCCCTGGACGAGCGCCGCGACCGGCAGCACGACGTGCGGGCCGGCGCGATCGGCGAGCAGCCGGGCCAGCCGCCCGGCGAGCACGCTGGCCGCCGAGAACGGCAGCAGCGCCAGCCCGGCGACCACGATCGACGCGCCGAGTCCCGGGCCGCCCCGCGGCGCCTGCGCGAGGACCGGTACCGCCGCGAGGAGCAGGTAGTTCGACAGCCCGACGAGCAGGGCCGCCGAGTGGGCCGTGGCGGCGGTGCGTCCCCGGGCCAGCCGGAGGTCGACCAGCGGAGCCGGCGTCCGGAGCTCCCAGCGCACCCAGCAGGCCAGCAGGAGGGCGGACCCGGCGGCCAGCCCCCACGGCACCGGCGACGTCCAGCCCATGCCCTCCGCCTCGCCGAGGGCGAGCAGCGCACCGGCCAGCCCGGCGCCGAGGAGCACGGCGCCGAGGACGTCGAGCGGCCGGGAGGACGTGATCTGCGAGGCGGGCAGGACCACGGCCGAGGCCACGAGGGCGGCGGCGCTCACGGCGGCCCCGGCCCAGAAGGCGGCGTGCACGCCGCCGAGCTGCGCGACGAGCCCCGCGAGCGGGTAGCCGAGTCCCACACCGGCGACGACCGTGATCGACAGCGCGGCGATCGTGGCGCGCGACTGCTCGCCCGCGAGCGCCTCACGGGCCGTCGCGATCGCCAGCGGGGTGAGGCCGAGCCCGACCCCCTGCAGCCCCCGGCCGGCGACGAGCCACCCCAGGCCCAGGGGGAGGGCGGCCAGCAGCCCGCCGAGGGTGACCGCGGCCAGGACGGCGAGCACGACCGCGCGCCGGTGCGGGCCGTCGCCCAGCCGGCCGATCACCGGGGTGGCGACCGCGCCGACCAGGAGGGTGACCGTCAGCGCCCACTGGGCGCCCGGCAGCGTCGTCGCCATCTCGGTGGCGATGGCCGGGACGAGCGGTGCGCCGAGGCTGCTGATGACGGCGACGACCGTGCCGACGAACAGCAGCACCGGCACCAGGGCCCGGGACGGAGGAGCGGTGTGCACGGTCCCAGGCTCCCAGGTCGTTGCAGAGACCAAGCGATCGCGGCTGTGTCATCCGACGCCGACGCGCCGGGGAGGCAATACCCGGCGGCCGGTCGGCGTTACTGTTCAGTCGGGCCGGGCCACCTCCGCCCGACCGGCGGCTCTCCCCGGACGAGTCGAGCCGCCGACCGGCCCCCTCGGATCCGGGGGCACCACCCCCG
The DNA here is from genome assembly GCF_054049915.1 of Geodermatophilus sp. SYSU D00766. NCBI lineage: Bacteria > Bacillati > Actinomycetota > Actinomycetes > Geodermatophilales > Geodermatophilaceae > Geodermatophilus > Geodermatophilus sp. SYSU D00766. The sequence goes on along the minus strand of NZ_JBJGYI010000013.1, from coordinate 109,782 downwards.
GCTGACCCGCCGGTCCGGCCCGGGACGACCGCGTCCCCGCCCGGCCGTCGTCGTCCGGCCGCACCACCGGGTGCGGCCCTGCCCCGGCAATCGTTGCCGGGCACCGCAGAGGAGTGTTCGAGTGGCTCGACCAGGCCGGCGCCCGACCGGCGCCCGCCGCACCGCCCCGCGCCAGCAGCGGCGCGTGCGGGACCGCGACCTCGTGTCGCTGCTGGCCCGCACCGTCCGCGAGGTCGAGGCGGCCGTCCGGCGGCGTCGCGTGACGCCCGCCGTCCGCACCGACGTGCAGGTCGTGGCGCTGTTGCTGCGCGAGGAGCGCGCCCGCGTGCAGGCCGACGGCGCCCTGAGCCCCACCCGCCGCGCCGAGCAGCTCAAGCGCCTGGACGGGATCGCGACGATCCTCGCGACGACCGCCGTCCGCGACGCCGCGCTCCTGGCGCTGCTCGACGACGACGCCGTCGTCTCCGACGCCGCCCGGTCGCGCCGGCGGGAGCTGCTGCGCGCCGTCGGCATCGAGCCGGCCCCGGACGAGGTCCCCGCGCCGGAGCCCGTGGACACCCCCGCCCCGCCCGAGCGCCGGGTCGTGCCGCGGTCGGTCGTGTCCCGGCAGCTGGCCAACCCGTTCCTGGCCCCCGACTTCTCCGCTCCGCGCCCGGCCGCCGTCCGCCCGCGCCGCCTCGCCGGCTGGGAGCTGCTCGGTCCCCTGCTGACCTCCTTCGAGCGGGCCGGTGCCGGGGCGCCGGCCTCGATGGACCTGCCCGAGCCGACCCTCCGGACCCTCCCCGGTGGCGCCGAGCTGATGCCGCACCAGGCCCGGCTGGTCGCCGCCGCCGCGGCCGGTCACCGGACGTTCCTGCTCGCCGACGAGCCGGGCCTCGGTAAGACGGCGCAGTCGCTGCTGGCCGCGGAGGCGGCCGACGCCTACCCGCTGCTCGTGGTCGTCCCCAACGTCGTCAAGACCAACTGGGCGCGCGAGGCCGGCCGCTGGACGCCGCACCGGCCGGCCACCGTCGTGCAGGGCGACGGCGACACGATCGACGGGTTCGCCGACGTCGTCGTCGTCAACTACGACGTGCTCGACCGCCACGCGGGCTGGCTCGGCGACTTCGGCTTCCGCGGGATGGTCGTCGACGAGGCGCACTTCATCAAGAACCGCACCTCGCAGCGCTCCCAGCACGTGCTCGGGCTGTCCGCGCGCATCCGCGAGCGCACCCCGCGGGCGCTGCTGATGGCGCTCACCGGCACCCCGCTGATCAACGACATCGACGACTTCCGGGCCATCTGGCAGTTCCTCGGCTGGATCGACGAGACCGGGCCGGTCGGCGAGCTGCTCGACGCGCTCGAGGACACCGGCCTGACGCCCGCCGACCCCGGCTTCTACGCCGCCGCCCGCCAGTGCGTCATCGACCGGGGCATCGTCCGCCGCCGCAAGGTCGACGTCGCCGCCGACATCCCCGCCCGGCTCGTCGCCGACCTGCCCGTCGAGCTCGACGGCGAGGCCGGCCGCTCGATCCGCGCGGCCGAGCGCGACCTCGCCCGCCGGCTGGTCGCCCGGTACGAGACCGCGCTGGCCGCCCGGACCGCCGACACCGCCGAGGGCCCCGACGGCGGCATCGACCTCGACCTGGTGCGCCGGGTGGCCCGCTGGGAGCTCAAGGAGGCCAACGCCTCCACCACCGGCGAGAACGTCTTCGGCGTGATGCGGCGCATCGGCCGCGCGAAGGCGGGCCTCGCGGCCGACTACGCGGCGCAGCTGGCCCGCAGCGCCGGCAAGGTCGTGTTCTTCGCCAAGCACGTCGACGTGATGGACGCCGCCGAGGAGACGTTCACCCGCCTCGGCATCCGGTTCTCCTCGATCCGCGGGGACCAGACTCCGACGGTGCGCCAGCGCAACGTCGACGCGTTCGTCACCGACCCCGACGTCGCCGTCGCCGTCTGCTCGCTCACCTCCGCCGGGGTGGGGCTGAACCTGCAGGTCGCCTCCAACGTGGTGCTGGCGGAGCTGTCCTGGACCGACGCCGAGCAGACCCAGGCCATCGACCGCAGCCACCGCATCGGGCAGACCGAGCCGGTCACGGCGTGGCGGATCATCGCCGCGCAGACGATCGACAGCCGGGTCGCCGAGCTGGTCGACAGCAAGGCCGGGCTGGCGGCCCGGGCGCTGGACGGCGCGGACGACGAGGCCTCGCCGGCCGGTGACGTGCAGCTCGAGGCGCTCGTCGGCCTGCTCACCGACGCGCTGGCCGCACGGTCCGGCGCCGCGCGCTGACCCCGGCCGGCCGCCCCGGGCGGCTGTGGTTGGCTCGGCGACCGGCGGCGACGACGGGAGGCCCCATGCCGGCTGAGCGGATCCTGGACACGGCGACCCGCGTCGCCGACCTGCTCGTCGAGGTGCAGACGCAGGTCAACGGCCAGATCGACGCCGCGCTGGGTGCCCTCCTGCCCGGCGTCCGCGAGCGGCTCGGCGTCCCGCCGGACGGCGACGTCGACCTGTCCGGGCTGGTCAACACCCGCATCACCGGGCTGAGCGTCGTCGTCACCCCGGCGGCGGTGGCGACGGTCCTCCCGCTGAGTGCCGCCTCCGCGGCGACGACGGCCGCCGGGCGCCGCGCGGTCGCCGACGTCGTCGCCGGGCGCGACGACCGCCTCGCCGTCATCGCCGGCCCCTGCTCCATCCACGACCCCGAGGCCGCGCTCGAGTACGCCGCCTTCCTCGCCCGGATGCGGGAGCGGCACGGCGGCGACCTCGAGCTGCTCATGCGGACCTACACCGAGAAGCCGCGCACCGAGGTCGACTGGAAGGGGTTCGCCTACGACCCGTTCCTCGACGGGTCGAGCCGGATCAGCGTCGGGCTGGTGGCCACCCGCGTCCTCATGGGTCGCATCACCGACCTCGGCGTCCCGGTGGCCGCCGAGCCGCTCAACGCGCTCACCCCGCAGTACGTCAACGGGCTGGTCACCTACAACGGCGTCGGCGCGCGCAACGTCACCGACCAGACCGCCCGAGAGCGGGTGTCGGGCTTCTCCTCTGTCGTCGGCTTCAAGAACTCCCCCGAGGGCAGCATCGACGCCGCCGTCTCGGCCGTGCTGACCGCGCGGGCCCCGCACGAGTTCCTCGGCGTCGACGCGCACGGGGTGTCCGCGCAGCTGTCGACCACCGGCAACCACACCGCGCACGTGATCCTGCGCGGCGACCGGCACGGTCCCAACCACTCCGCCGCGCACGTCGCCGACACCAAGCGGCGGCTGGCGGAGCGCGGGTTGCCGGAGGTGGTCGTCGTCGACGCCTCGCACGGCAACAGCCAGAAGGACCACCGGCGCCAGCCGCTGGTGGTGGCCGACCTCGCCGGCCAGATCGCGGCCGGGGAGCGGGGCATCCGCGGCGTGATGATCGAGAGCAACCTCGTCGAGGGCCGGCAGGACCTCGACCAGCGGCACCCCGAGCGCCTCGCCTACGGCGTGAGCGTCACCGACGCCTGCGTCGACCTCCCGACGACGGAGGCGCTGCTCGCCGAGCTGGCCGACGCCGTCCGGGCCCGCCGCGCCGTCACTGCTCGGGAAAGCTGACCGCAGAGCTCGGTGCGGCCGGCGAGAGGTCGTCCCGTCTGGGCGTTGGCTCAGGTCGCCAGGGCCGTCGGGTGAGTCGTCACGCGTCGAACTCTCGAGGGTGTCGCTCGACGTGCTCGATGAGTCGGTCGACCGTCGCCCTGAGCTGCCGCAGCTCTGCGAGGACGTCGATCTGCTCGGACACCGAGGTGGCGACGACGAACACGCCCACCCCCTGTCGTGCCTCGAGGAGCCCCTTCTGGATCAGGACCTGCTGCGCCTGTCTGATGGTGTTCAGACCCGGGACCTCGTACGTGTCCATCAACTCCGCGATGGACGGCAGCCGGGTGCCGATCGGGTACCTCCGTTGATCCACGATCTGGTGCTGGAGGTCGTCGGCGATCTCCTGGTAGCGAGCCACCATCCCAGTGTGCAGATGAGGTCAAGTGCTCTTGAGCCCTCATAGGGTCTCGTGTACGGTCGTCCTCCCGTGACCGAGTGCGAGGAGAAGAACCGAGTGACCAAGGGCTCGATGATCCGCGAGACCGTCGTCAAGCACTGTGAGCCGTGTGGGCGGGACCGCTCGTTCCTCCCTGGCGTCATCTGCGAGGAGGACCGTACGAAGCAGCGGCGGATCAGCTCCGAGTGCGAGCACACCCTCGTCGACGACGTCTACGTCGTGACGTCGATCGGCGAGAGCACGCGAGCGGACCTGTAGTCACCCGACGGCTGCCGTTCACCTCCCACCGACGGTGAGCGGCAGCCTCCGGGGGGCGGTCGGCGCGGACGGTGGGAGCCGGACGGATCACACCGCGACGGCGGTGCCGCAGACGCCGCAGACCTCCAGCGTCTGACGCCGCCAGCGCAGGACCGGCACGAAGAACACGCTGAACTGCCGGAACTGCCGGACCCGCGCCCACACCGTGGTGTTCGAGCAGCGCGGGCAGGTCCGCAGCGACCCGGGGCCGAGGTGCTTCTGCCTGGTGCCGAACCCGAAGAGGAGGAACACCCTGCCAGGGTAGGCAGCGGCCGGCCGCCCCGGCGGGCCCGGTGATCACTCCCGTGGCAGGCTCGTGGGGTGGTCCGCGTCGGTCTGGTGCTCGGTGGGGGCGGCGTCGTCGGTCAGGCCTACCACGCCGGTGTCCTGGCGGTGCTGCAGCACGACTTCGGCCTCGACGCCCGCGGCGCCGACGTCGTCGTCGGGACGTCGGCCGGGTCGATCACCGGCACCCTGCTGCGAGCGGGGGTGTCCGCGGAGGACCTCGCCGCGTGGACGGTCAAGGCGCCGCTGTCCGGCGAGGACGAGGTGCTCAGGACGATGGCCGCCACCAGCGTCCCCGAGCTGGCGCCCTTCCGGCCGCTGGAGGTGCTGCGCCGGCCGCTGCGGCTGCCCGGCCCGCAGCTGATCGGGCGGGCCATCGCCCGGCCGCTGCGCTTCAACCCGCTGGCGGCCGCCATGACCCTGCTGGCGCCCGGCCGGCACGACGTCGTCGAGCAGCTGGCCGCCCTGCGCGAGGTCGAGGGGCCGGGATGGCCCGAGCGCGACCTCTGGATCACCGCGGTGCGCCGCCGCGACGGCCGCCGGGTGGTCTTCGGCCGGCCCGGGGCGCCCGAGGTGCCGCTGCACCTGGCCGTCGCCGCCTCCTGCGCGGTGCCCGGCTACTTCGCCCCCGTGCGCATCGGCCGGCACGCCTACGTCGACGGCGGCGTGCACTCGGCCACCAACGCCGCGGTGATGCGCACCGCGGGCGTCGGGCTGGTCCTCGTCGTCGCGCCGATGAGCGGGTCCCCGGGCTGGCGCCCCGACGTCACCGCCGCCGTGCGCCGGTACGCGCAGCGGCAGCTCGTCCGGGAGGTGCGGGCCCTGCACGCCGCCGGGATCCGCACCGCCGTGTTCACCCCCGGCCCGGCCGAGCAGGAGGCCATGGGCGCGGACATGATGTCGCGCCACCGCCTCGACGAGGTCATCCAGCAGTCGTTCCTCCAGGGCGGCGCGCACGCCGCGCGGCCGGAGGTGGCCGACCTGGTGCGCGAGGCCGCGGAGCGGACGGCGCGGTGAGCGCACCGCGCGAGGTCGCCGAGGCCTTCAGCCGCCACCGCTTCCGCGACGTGTACGAGGCGCTGGCCCCCGACGTCGTCTGGACCGCCGTCGGCTCCCGGCGGACGGTCGGCCGGGAGGCGGTGGTCGCCCTCTGCGAGCAGACCCTCGCCGCGCTCGCCGGCACCCGCGTCGAGTTCCCCCGCTTCGTGCTGGTGGCCGACGGCGACACCGCCGCCGTCGACGTCGTCGCCCGCTACACCGACCCCGGCGGGACCTCGGTCGTGGCCTCCTGCGACGTCTACGAGTTCCGCGGCGGGGCGCTGGCGGCCATCACCTCCTACGACGTGGAGCTCGAGACGCCCGGCTGACCCCCGCGGCCGGGTGGGAGCGGAGCGGTCCAACTAGGTTGGACGCCGGACGAGGTCCTCGGACAGGGGGTGCACGTGGCCAGGTCGGTGCTCGTGACCGGCGGGAACCGGGGGATCGGGCTGGCCATCGCCCGTTCCTTCGCCGAGCAGGGCGACGCGGTGGCCGTCACCCACCGCGGCAGCGGCGCCCCCGAGGGGCTGTTCGGCGTGCAGTGCGACGTCACCGACGCCGGGGCCGTCGACCGCGCCTTCACCGAGGTCGAGGAGCACCAGGGGCCGGTGGAGGTGCTGGTGAGCAACGCCGGCATCACCCGCGACGGGCTGCTCATGCGGATGAAGGAGGACGACTTCACCGACGTCCTCGACGCCAACCTCACCGCCGCCTACCGGGTCGCGAAGCGGGCGACGCCGAAGATGGTCCGCGCGCGGAGGGGCCGCATGGTGTTCGTCAGCTCCGTCGTCGGGCTGCTCGGCTCGGCGGGGCAGACCAACTACGCCGCGAGCAAGGCCGGGCTGGTGGGCCTGGCCCGCTCCATCGCCCGCGAGCTCGGCAGCCGCAACGTCACCGCCAACGTCGTCGCGCCCGGGTTCGTGCGCACCGACATGACCGCGGAGCTGCCGGAGAAGCGGCAGCAGGAGATCCTCGGGCAGGTGCCGCTGAACCGGTACGCCGAGGCAGACGAGATCGCCGCCGTCGTCCGCTTCCTGGCGAGCGACGCGGCCGGATACGTCACCGGGGCGGTCGTCCCGGTCGACGGCGGACTGGGGATGGGGCACTGATGAGCGGCATTCTCGAGGGCAAGCAGGTCCTCGTCACCGGCGTGCTGACCGAGGCGTCGATCGCCTTCGCCACCGCGCGGATCGCCCAGGAGCAGGGCGCCACCGTGGTCCTGTCCAACTTCGGGCGGGCGCTGTCGCTGTGCCAGCGGATCGCCAAGCGGCTGCCGCAGGAGGCCGCCGTCGTCGAGCTCGACGTGACCGACACCGAGCACCTGGGCTCGCTGGCCGACCGGCTGCGCGAGGCCGGCCTCGACCGCCTCGACGGCGTCGTGCACTCCATCGGCTTCGCGCCGCAGGAGGCGATGGGGGAGGGCTTCCCCGAGGTCGCCTGGGAGCACGCCGCGACGGCGTTCCAGGTGTCGTCGTGGTCCTACGCCTCGTTGGCCCAGGCCTGCCGGCCGCTGCTGGCCGACCCGTCCGCCCTCGTCGGGCTCACCTTCGACGCCTCCGTCGCCTGGCCGGTCTACGGCTGGATGGGCGCGGCCAAGGCGGCGCTGGAGTCCGTCAGCCGCTACCTGGCCCGCGAGCTCGGCCCCGAGGGCGTGCGGTCCAACATCGTCGCCGCCGGCCCGCTGCGCAGCATGGCCATGAAGTCCATCCCCGGCAGCGCCCAGTTCGAGGAGGCCTGGGAGGGCCGGGCTCCGCTGGGCTGGTCGGTCACCGACACCGAGCCCGCCGGCAAGGCCGTCGTCGCGCTGCTGTCGGACTGGTTCCCCGCCACCACCGGAGAGATCGTGCACGTCGACGGCGGCTTCCACGCCGTGGGCGTCTGACCGCATCCGATCCACCCCGTAGCACCGAAGGACGTCCGTGCCCCGCGCCACCGTCGACCTGCACCCCGGCCAGCGTCCCGACGAGGACCCCTCCCTGGCCACCCGCAACAACGGCGGCGTCCCGCCCGCGGCCACGCCCGCCCCGCCCGGCCGTCGCGAGGCGCTGCTGGTGCTCTCCTTCGGCGGCCCCCGCGGGCACGACGACGTCATGCCGTTCCTGGAGAACGTCACCCGCGGCCGCGGCGTCCCGCGTGAGCGGCTGCTCGACGTCGCCGAGCACTACCACCACTTCGGCGGCGTGAGCCCGATCAACGAGCAGAACGAGGCGCTGGTCGAGGCCGTCCGCGCCGACCTCGCCGCGCACGGCGTCGACCTGCCGGTGTACTGGGGCAACCGCAACTGGGACCCCTACGTCGAGGACGTCTGGCAGCAGATGACCGACGACGGCGTCGAGCACGTGTACGTCCTCGCGACGTCGGCCTACGCCTCCTACTCCGGCTGCCGGCAGTACCACGAGGACGTCGCCCGGGCCCGCACCGCCGTGTCGTCTCCCACCCGCCCAGGCGGCCCGACGGCGGAGAAGCTGCCGCACTACTTCGACACCCCCGGCTTCGTGCGGGCCAACGCCGACGCCCTCGCCGCCGCCCTGGCGCAGCTTCCCGAGGAGCACCGCGGCACCGCCCGCCTGGTGGCCACGGCGCACTCGATCCCCGACGCGATGGCCGCTGTCGCGGGGCCCGACGGGCACGCCTACGAGACCGAGCTGACCGCCGCCGCGCGCGCGGTCGTCGACGCCGTCGAGCCCGGCCGGGAGTTCGACCTGGTCTGGCAGAGCCGCAGCGGCCCGCCGTCGGTGCCGTGGCTGGAGCCCGACGTCAACGACCACCTGCGCGCGCTGCACGAGAACGGCGAGCGCGCGGTCGTGCTGTTCCCGGTCGGGTTCGTCAGCGACCACCTCGAGGTGATCTGGGACCTCGACAACGAGGCGAGGGAGACCGCCGAGGAGCTCGGGCTGGCGTTCGTGCGGGCGGGCACCGCCGGCACCCACCCGGCGTTCGTGGCGATGGTGCGCGAGCTGCTGGAGGAGCGCCGGGCCGGCGGGCAGCCGCGGCTGGGGACCGACTGCCCGGCCGCCTGCTGCCACGTCGCGCGGCCGGCGGCCCGCTAGCCCGAGACGACGGCGGCCCGCCACACCGGCGCGACCCCGCGGGTGTAGCGGCGGCCGAACACCCGCGCCAGCACGGCGGTGACCGGCGCCGGGACCGTGGCGCGCAGCACCGCCCGGTCGCCGGGGCTGATGCCGTCGGTGAGCCAGGCGAAGAAGGAGCCGGCCGCGCGGGGGTCGCGGTGCCGGAGCCGGCCGGTGACGGCCCGCCACTCGGCGCTGCCCTCGTGCGCCCGCAGCAGCGGCTCGAGCGTCTCCTCCTCGTGGTCGAGGTGGCCGACCACGACCGCGCGGGTGTGCTCCACGCTGGTGCGGGCGGCCGCGGCGTCGGACTCCGAGCCGGTCCGGGCCAGCGTGCGCAGCGCGCCGGCGGTGCCGACCAGCGCGGCCGACATCGCCGCGTGCTCCTCCTCCATCTCGGTCAGCAGGTCCGCGGCGACCCCGGTGCCGGCGAGGAAGGGCCAGACGTAGGCGTCCTCGCCCTCGTGGTGGTGGGTCAGCTCGCGGTGCACGTTGGCGAAGGCCCGCTCGAGGCCGGCCGCCCGGGCGCGGTCGCCGTCCTGCCACGGGTCGAGGGCCGCCGACAGGCGGGCGAGGTCCCGGCGCACGGCGTTGTGGATCAGCCCGTTCATCGTCGGCGCTGTCATGGCGGCCGACCGTAGCGGCGCCGCTGCCCGCACGGGAGCCCCTCGGGGCGCCGACGGCGCCGCCCGCGCCCGTTGACGGGCCGGGGCGGGGAGTGGACCCTCGGACCACCGGGGACCGGACGAGGACGGTGTGCCGTGGTCGCTGCTGGCTCGCTCGACGTCGACCCGGGCAACGCCGCGCAGCACAGCTCCTGGGAGGGCTCGCAGGGGCAGTTCTGGGCCGCCGAGGCCGACCGCTTCGACCGGTCGGTGGCCCGCTACGACGCGCCCTTCCTCGCCGCCGCCGCCGTCCGGCCGGCCGACCGCGTGCTCGACGTCGGCTGCGGCACCGGCGCCACGACCCGCGCGGCGGCCCGCCGGGCCGTCGCGGGCTCCGCGGTCGGGGTGGACCTGTCCTCGACGATGCTCGCCGTCGCCCGCCGCCGGGCCGAGGAGGAGGGGCTGGACAACGTCGTCTTCGTCCACGCCGACGCCCAGGTCGCCGACCTACCCGGCGGCAGCGACATCGCCGTCAGCCGGGCGGGGGCGATGTTCTTCGCCGACCCGGTGGCCGCGCTGGCCAACGTGGGCCGCGCGCTGCTGCCCGGAGGCCGGCTGGTCCTGCTGGTGTGGCAGGCCGCGGCCGCCAACGAGTGGATCACCGAGATCACGACGGCCCTCGCCGCCGGCCGGCCGGTGCCCGCACCGCCGCCCGGCGCGCCCGGACCGTTCTCGATGGCCGACCCCGCCCGCGTGCAGGAGGTCCTCGACGGCGCCGGCTACCGCTCGGTGGCGGTGGACGCGCTCCGCGAGCCGCTGTGGCTCGGCGCCGACGCCGACGACGCGTTCGGGTTCGTCACCGGCCTCGCCGGCTGGATGCTCGAGGGACTCGACGACGCCGCCCGCGACGCGGCGCTGGGCGACCTGCGGCGCCGGGTGGAGGCCCACCACGGCGGCGACGGCGTCGAGTTCGGCTCGGCCGCCTGGCTGGTGACCGCCCGCCGCCCGTGACCCCTGCGGCGGCCTTGCGGGTGTTCCTCGCGCTCTGCGGGCGCTGCAGCACCGGCAGAGCGCGAGGAACACCCGCAACGGCGCACGTGAGGAGGGGGAGCGGGCTCAGCGGGGGACGGCGTTGTACGCGGCGACGGTCGCCTCGCGGACGGCGGCGGCCAGCGGGCGCAGCGCGTCGTCGCGGGCGGCGGCCTGGCCGCCGGTGACCGCGCCGCCGGGGGCGTCGGCCGTGGCCAGGTCGAGCACCCGCGCCAGCCGCCGGGCGCGGGCGAGCACCGACACCGCCAGCGGGTCGGTGTCCGGCGGCAGCTCCGGCGCCTGCGCCCCGGCCAGGCCGGTCAGCAGCGCCGGGACCTCGGGGTGCCAGCGGGCGAGGTCGAGGCGGGCCAGCGTGCGGGCCGCGTCGCCCACGGCGAGGTCCAGCGACCCCGAGAGAGCCCGCAGCGAGCCCTCCGCCGCCGGGGGTGCGGGCGGGACGCCGTCGAGGTCGACCGCCGTCCAGGTCACGACCTCCGGCCCCGCGGTCTCGGGCACCAGCGCGACCCGGTCGCCCACCGCGGCCTGACCGGCCTCCAGCGCCAGCGCGCCCAGCCCGGGCGCCGGCGGCAGCCCGCGGACGTCGCCGGGTACCGGCAGCACCAGCCGGAGCCGGCGCTCCCCGAGCCCGCGCAGCGCGGTCAGCGCCCAGCCCAGCGGCACGGCGCCGGGCGCACCGGGCACGCCGGTCACCCGGTGCGCCCGGTCGTCGGCGAGCGCGTCGAGCGCGGCGTCGGTGGAGACGCGGCCGGTGAGCCAGGCGGTGGCCCACACCGCGAACCGGCCGGCGAGGAGGTCGTGCACCCCGCGAGGCTACGTCGGGCCGCGGGCCGGGCGCGCAGCCCGCGCTCGTCGGTGCCGCGGTCTGGGAGGATGCACGCATGGCTGCGTGGGTGCTCTGGCTGGTGGCCGCGGGGCTGTTCACCGCCGGCGAGGTGGTCAGCCTCGACCTGGTCCTGCTGATGTTCGCCGGCGGGGCGCTGGGCGGCATGGTGGTCGCGCTCGCCGGGGGCGGCGTGCCCGTCCAGCTGATCGCCTTCCTCGCCGTCTCGGCGTTCCTCATCGCCGCCGTGCGGCCGGTGGCCAAGGCGCACCTGGAGAACCGGACGCCGCGGCACGTCGACGGCGTCCAGGCGCTGGTCGGACGCACCGCCAGGGTCACCCGCGAGGTGGGTCGCTCCGGTGGCCGCATCCAGGTCGGCGCCGACGAGTGGACCGCGCGGTCGGGGTTCGACGAGACCTTCGAGGTGGGCACGACCGTGCGCATCCTGCAGGTCGACGGCGCCACCGCGGTGGTGGGCGAGTCGTTCGGGGAGCACTGACCACCGCGCGGACCGGTGACCCGCGGTGGCGGGTGGGGGATGATCACGGTCAGGACCGACCCCCTGGAGGCCGCCCGTGACCCCCGCCCTGATCGCGCTGATCGTCGTCGCCGTGCTGTTCGTGCTGGTGGCGGCGAGGAGCGTGACGATCGTCCCGCAGGCCCAGGCGAAGGTGGTGGAGCGGCTGGGTCGTTACAGCCGCACGCTCTCGCCGGGCCTGTCGTTCCTGCTGCCGTTCGTCGACCGGGTGCGGGCCACCATCGACCTGCGCGAGCAGGTCGTCTCCTTCCCGCCGCAGCCGGTGATCACCTCCGACAACCTGCAGGTGGGCATCGACACCGTCGTCTACTTCCAGGTCACCGACCCGCGGCTGGCCACCTACGGCATCGCGAACTACATCACCGGCATGGAGCAGCTGACCACCACGACGCTGCGCAACGTGGTGGGCGGGCTCAACCTCGAGGGCACCCTCACCGGCCGCGACGGCATCAACAGCCAGCTGCGCGAGGTCCTCGACGGCACCACCGGTCCCTGGGGCCTGCGGGTGGCCCGCGTGGAGATCAAGGCGATCGACCCGCCGCCGACCATCCGCGACTCCATGGAGAAGCAGATGCGCGCCGACCGCGACAAGCGCGCGGTCATCCTGCAGGCCGAGGGGCAGCGGCAGTCGGCGATCACCAGCGCCGAGGGCCAGAAGGCCGCGGCGATCCTCTCCGCGGAGGGCCGCAAGCAGGCGGCGATCCTCGACGCCGAGGCCGAGCGGCAGAGCCGGATCCTGCGGGCCGAGGGCGAGCGGGCGGCGCTGTTCCTGCAGGCGCAGGGCCAGGCGAAGTCCATCGAGACGGTGTTCCGCGCCATCCACGAGGGCCGGCCCGACCAGGGGCTGCTGGCCTACCAGTACCTGCAGACGCTGCCGCAGATCGCCCAGGGCGACGCGAACAAGATGTGGATCGTCCCCAGCGAGTTCAGCAGGGCCCTGGAGGGCCTGTCGCGGCTCGGCGGGGGCGACGGCGAGAGCCGCTCGTTCCTCGACGTGCCGCCGCCGGCCGACGGGGCGGCGGCCGGCGCCCCGATCGACACCAGCGGCTGGTTCGAGTCGCAGCTGCCGCCGGCCGCGGCGCAGCCGGAGGCGCGGATCGAGATGTCGAGCATCGCCGACGCCGGCCCCGCGGTGCCCTCCCCGCAGCTGCCGCCGACGACGGACATGGCCCGGGTCGCCGAGAACGGCGTCGCCCGGCAGGACGGCACACCCCCGGGCGCCTGAGCACCCGACCCGGAGCCCGGTGACCGAGAGCCCGTGGCCTTCCGCGGAAGTGCACGGGCTCTAGTCCTTGAGCAGGCCCTCGCGGAGCTTGGCCAGCGTCTGGGACAGCAGCCGGGAGACGTGCATCTGCGAGATGCCGATGTCGGCGGCGATCTGCGACTGGGTCATGTTGCCGAAGAACCGCAGGATGAGGATGCGCCGCTCGCGGGCCGGGATGGTGGCCAGCAGCGGCTGCAGCGACTCGCGGTACTCCACGCCCTCCAGCGCGGCGTCCTCCTCGCCGAGGGTGGCGGCCAGCGTGGGGGAGTCGTCCTCGCCGGAGAGCCGCTCGTCGAGGGAGCTGCTGCGGTAGGCGTTGGCCACCGCGAGGCCCTCGAGGACCTCCTCGCGCGGGATGCCCAGGTGCTCGGCCAGCTCCGACGGCGTCGGTGCGCGGCCGTTCTTCTGCGCCAGCTCGCCGACGGCGGAGTTCAGCGACAGGTGCAGCTCCTGCAGCCGGCGCGGCACCCGCACCGACCAGCCCTGGTCGCGGAAGTGCCGCTTGATCTCGCCGGTGATCGTGGGGACGGCGAAGGAGAGGAACTCGACGCCGCGGTTGGGGTCGAACCGGTCGATCGCCGCGATGAGACCGAGCGTGCCGACCTGCAGCAGGTCGTCGAAGGGCTCGCCGCGGTTGCTGAACCGGCGGGCGAAGTGCCGGACCAGGGGCAGGTGCTCCTCGACCAGGATCTCGCGCAGCCGCTCGCGCCGCGGGTCGTCCTTCTCCAGCGTCGCCAGCTCGGCGAACAGCGGCGCGGTGCGCTCGGCCCGGCGGCGGTTGTCCGAGACCGGGGCGCTGTCGGGCTCGCGGCCGGCGTCCGCGGTCCGGTCGCCGTCCTCGGTGTCGGCGTCCTCGGCGGTGTCCTCTGCGTCCTCGGTGTCGGTGTCCGAGGCGGTGACGTCGTCGGTGGTCTCGTCGTCGTCGCGGGGGAGGACGGGCTCCTCCGCGGGGTCGGGCGTGGTCTCCGGCACGTCCTCCAGGGTGTCCTCCTCGACGGCCCGGCTGCTGGCGGCCGCCGACGTCACGGGGCGACCGAGAGGTCGCTGCCCGTGCCGCCGCCCGTGCGGCCGACGAGCTCGCCCGGTCGCTGCCCGGGCAGGTACTTGTCCATGCTGATCACGGCCACCGCCGCGTCGCTGCCGTCGCCGCCGGGCACCGTCGCCTGGGTGGCGCGGCGGCCGTCGACGTTGTCGGCCAGGGTCTGCAGCACCGCCCAGCCGAAGCCGTCGCGCGGGACGTCGGTGCCGTCAGCGGTGGGCACCCACGCGTCGATGTGCAGCCCGGCGCGGGTGGTCTCGAACACCACCGTCAGCGGCGCGTCGCCCAGGGCGATGGCCGACAGGGTCGCGCACGCCTCGTCGACCGCCAGGCGCAGGTCCTCGACCGAGTCGAGGTCGTAGTCCATGCGGATCGCCAGGTCACCGGCCATCGCGCGCACCGCGGGGAGCTGGTTCGGCGTGGTGGGCACCCGCAGTTCCAGTCGTTCGGCGCGCCGCCCGTCCTGGGCGAGGGCACTGCTCGAGTCCGCCATCCGTCGTCCGCTCCTCATCCGTTCTGCTCGGTCCCCGCGCGGCCCGCGTCGGCGGGCTGCGCGGGCACCCGGCTCCATCCTGCCCGCCGGGTCGTGCTGCGCTCCGCGCGGGGCAGGACCCCCGCCCGGCCGCGCGCCAGCGAGACGGGCTACCCCGCGGTCGAGCAGGGCAAACGCGGACCGGACGGACCCGTCCGCGCGGTTGCCGGGCCGCAGGCGCTGTTGTGTGCTTGTGCCGGATGAACGCCAGCCAGGGCAGCCTGCCGCCGGGGCCCCGTCCCGTCGTGGACGAGGGCCCGGCCGCGTTGGTCGCCGCGCTGGAGGAGGCGCCCTCGGCGCTGTGGTTCGTCACCGGCCCGGAGCAGCGCACCGTGTGGGCCAACGCCCGCGCCCGCGCGCTGGGGGCCGCGCCGTACGACCTGCCGGTGGTCGGGGGCCGGCCGGTGGCCGACCTGGTCGCCAGCGTGCTGCGCACCGGCCGCCCGCAGACCCTCACCGGCGTCCTCGACGAGGAGGGACCGCCGGTCACGGTGGCGGTCCGCCCGCTGGCCGCCGGGCCCGACCCGGGCGCGGTGCTCGTGCTCGAGGGCGGCCTGGTGCCCGACGACGCCGAGGACCGCGTCGGCAGCCCGCCGCCCGCGCCGCCCGTGGACCCCGTCGGGGAGGCCCAGCTCTCGCTGCTGCCGCCGTCCCTGCCGCTGCTGCCCGACGTGCGCCTGTCGGGCAGCTACCACCCCGCCACGTCCGCGCGCGCCGCGGGCGGTGACTGGTACGACGCGGTGCCGCTCGGGCACGGCCGGCTGGCGCTGGTCATCGGCGACGCCGTCGGCCACGGGGTGCCGGCCGCGGCCGCGATGAGCCGGCTCCGCGGCGCGATGCGCTCCAGCGCGCTGCGCGACCCCGCACCGGCCGCGGTGCTCGGCGCGCTCGACGACTTCGCCGCCCAGATGGACGACGTCCAGGGCGCGTCGGTGTTCTACGCCGTCCTCGACGTCGCCACCGGGGCGCTGGCCTTCGCCGCGGCCGGCCACCCGCCGCCGCTGCTGGTGCACGCCGACGGCCGCACCACCTACCTGCCGGTGTCCGCCCGCCCGCCGCTGGGCACGCTCCCGGGCGCGGCCACCCCGGTGTCCCGCGCGCAGCTCGAGCCCGGCGCCACGCTGGTCCTCTACTCCGACGGCGCGGTGGCGGCCGCGGGCCCGCCGCCCTCGGAGGGGCTGGGGCGGCTCAGCGGGGTCGCCCGCGCCGCGCTCGCCGACCCGGCCGCGCTCGACGCCGAGGCGGTGGCCGGGCTCGCCTCCCGCATCGCCGCCGGGCTGCTCACCGCCGACGGCCGCCCCGACGACGTCGCCGTCCTGGTCGCGCACCGCCGCTCCCGGTCGGTGGAGCCGCTGCAGCTGGACCTGCTGGCCGTGCCCTCGGCGCTGCCCGCGGTCCGCCGGCGCCTGTCCGCGTGGCTGACGGCGCTGGGCATGGGCGAGCAGGACCGCGTCGGCGTGATGGTGGCCGTGGGCGAGGCCTGCGCCAACGCCGCCGAGCACGCCTACCGCGACACCGAGCCCGGCCCGATGCGGGTCACCGCCGCGGTCGACGTCGACGGCGTGCTCACCGTGACCGTGCACGACGAGGGCACCTGGCGCCCGCCCGACCGCGACCCCGGCGACCGCGGCCGCGGCCTGCTGATCATGCGGCAGCTCGTCGACGGCATGGTCGTGCGCGGCGAGCACGGCACCACGGTCACGCTGCGCACCCGGCTGCGGCAGAGCCCCGACGAGGAGCCCGAGCACCCGGTGGGCGGCACCGGCGCCAGCGTCGTCGTCGACCGGACCGGCGGCAGCCCGGTGGTGCACGCCGCGGGCGACGTCGACCTGGTCGGTGCCGAGCAGCTGCGCATCCGGCTGCTGGAGGCCAGCCACGGCGGCACCGTCCGCGTCGAGCTGGACCTGACCGCGGTCACCCTGTTCAGCAGCGCCGCGGTGCGGGTGGTGCTGGCCGTGGCGGCCATCGCCGAGTCCGAGGGGTGGCGGCTGGTGGTGCACGCGCCGGACGGCGGCGTCACCCGGCACATCCTCGAGGTCAGCGGCATGCAGCGGCTGGTCGAGCTGCGCTGATCCGCGGGCCCGGTTTACCGGACCGTCCGGTTGCCCATCCACGGGGCGTGAGACTGCGGCGCAGCAACGTGCACGGCCCCGGCTGGACCCGGCGCCGCGCCGGGCGCGGCTTCGCCTACCGCGACGAGACCGGCGCGCTCATCCGCGACCCCGACCGGCTGGACCGGATCAGGTCCATCGCCATCCCGCCGGCGTGGAAGGACGTCTGGATCTGCCCCTGGCCCAACGGGCACATCCAGGCCACCGGCCTCGACGCCGCCGGCCGGCGGCAGTACCGCTACCACGACGCCTGGCGGGCCCGGCGCGACGCCGAGAAGCACGAGCGGGTCCTGGCGATCGCCTCCGAGCTGCCCGACGTGCGCGACCGCGTCGCCGCGGCGCTGCGGACCCGCGGGCCCAACCGCGAGCGGGTGCTGGCCTGCGCGCTGCGGCTGCTCGACCTCGGCACCTTCCGCATCGGCAGCGAGGAGTACGCCGAGGAGAACGGCACCTACGGCCTGGCCACGCTGCGCCGGGAGCACGTCACGGTCCGCGGCGAGCGGACCTACTTCCGGTACACCGCCAAGGGCAGCATCGAGCGCGAGGTGGAGATCACCGACCGGCCGACGGCGACCGTCGTCCGGCAGCTGCTCGAGCGCCCCGACGACGCGGGGGAGGAGCTGCTGGCCTACCAGCTCGAGGACGGCGGCTGGCGCGACGTGACCAGCGACGAGATCAACGCCTACCTCAAGGAGGTCAGCGGCGCGGAGATCACCGCCAAGGACTTCCGGACGTGGAACGCCACGGTGATGATGGCCGCCGCGCTGGCCGAGCAGCCGCTGCCGAGGAACAAGACGGCGCGCAACAAGACGATCCGGGACGCCTACGTGCGGGTGTCCGAGCACCTGGGCAACACCCCGGCGGTGTGCAAGGCCAGCTACGTCGACCCGCGGGTGGTCGACCGGTACGAGCACGGCGAGACGGTGGCCGACGCCCTCGCCGAGCTGGCCGACTCAGAGGGCACCCGGGACACCCAGAAGGTGCTCGAGCAGGCGGTCTGCCGTCTGTTGTCGGCCTGACCCGGGCCCCGGAGAACGACGAGGCCCCGCCGGAGCGGGGCCTCGTCGGGGACGGTGCGGGGGTCGGTCAGCGGGCGCTGCTGTCCACGATGGTGAACAGGTCGATCAGGCCGGTGACCTCCAGCGGGCGGGTGACGGCCCGGGTGGTGGCGACCAGGCGCAGGCCGACGTCGCGGGCGCGGGCCGACTTCTGGGTCTCGACGAGGACGGCCAGGCCGGCCGAGCCCAGGAACTGGACGCCGGACAGGTCGATGACCAGTTCGCGGGGCTGCTGCTCGAGCTGGGTGTCCAACGAGGAGCGCAGCACCGGGGCGGTGAAGGTGTCGACCTCGCCGACGACCGTCACCGTGACCGCGCCGTCCTCACCGGTGGAGGTCGAGAGCGTGATCACGTCGTCGAAGGGAGCCTCCGTGCCCTCGGTGGACACGTCGGGCTGCCCCCCGGCGGGCAGGTCGGATGCGGTCACGGACGCAGCTCCTCTCAGTGGCCGCGCCGAACGGAGCGGCCACCGGTCAATCTACCGCCGCGGACGTCGGGGGGTGGGTACCCCCGGGTGGGCGGTCGGTCGTGGGGAACGCGCCGGGAACGGTCGGCCGGCGCGCGCGGCTGCCTGCTCAACCGCATTTACAACGTAGACAACCGGATGGCCGCACGCCAACCAGCCCGGCAGGACCCCCTCAGCGGGTGACCTGCCGGGCCGGCCGCGGAACCGGGGGAGCCCGGGGATCAGGGATCGAGCACGTGGACGGCGGCCTCCTCCGGGCCCTCGCCCCCGGCGCGACGGTCGGCGGTGGCCTCGACGTCGTCGGCGGTCCTGTTCGTGCCCGAGTCGCTGTCGAACGTCGTCGAGGTGTCCTGCTCGAGCTGCATCGAGGCCGCCTGCGGGTCCTCCGCCGGCCGGGTCCCCGGCTGCTCGTCGGGGACCTCCCGCGCCAGGCGGCCGCTGAGGGACTCGCCCTCGGACTGCTCGGCGGCGGTGGTGCCGAAGTCTGTCGACGCGCCGGGGTCCTCGCGCGGCAGCGGCGCGAACTCGGGGTCCTCGGAGGCCGCGATGCCGGGGGAGTCGTCCTGCGAGACCTCCGGGATGCCCTCGTCCTCGGGGAACACGTCGCGGGCGGTCTGCCCCTCCGGGCGGGCCGCGCCGGTGTCGCTGCCGGCGTCCTCGGCCACTCCGGTCAGGCCCCGCTCGTCGTCGGGGAACTCGGCGTCGTTGAGCGCGGAGTGCACGGCTCCGGGGTCGGGCTGGGTCATCGGCTTCCTCCCTCTCGGGCCGCCGGGACGGTGCACCCGGCGGCGGACTGGTCCTGCGCCTACCCGGCTCCCGGCGGCCCATGCGGCACCGCTCCCGGGCGGAACGTGTCGCGCGCGACCGCATGCCGCACCCGCCCCACGGGTAGCGCAGCCGCCATGGCGATCCAGGACGAGGTGGCGCGCATCGGGCAACCGGTCCGCCGCTGGGCGACCGAGCAGGCGCGCGGCTACGACGGCGGCGAGGGCCGGCCGCTGGGCGGCTTCCTGGGTGCGATGAGCGTCTACAGCGCCGCGGTGGCCGCCGGCGCCGCCGTCGTCCGGGCGACCGGGCGCGAGCTGCCCTCGCGGATCCCGCTCGGCGACGCCGTCCTGCTGACCGTCGGCACCTTCCGGCTCGCCCGCCGGATCGCCAAGGACCCGGTCACCAGCCCGCTCCGGGCGCCCTTCGCCCGCTTCCAGGGCGCCTCGGGCGAGGCCGAGCTCGCCGAGGACCTGCGCGTGGAGCACGGCTGGAAGCACGCGGTCGGCGAGCTGGTGACCTGCCCGTTCTGCCTCGCGCAGTGGGTGGGCACCGGGTTCGTGTTCAGCTACGTCGCCGCGCCGCGGGCCACCCGGCTGGCCGCGCTGACGATGACGATGGTGGCCGGCTCCGACGTCCTGCAGTTCGCCTACGACGCGCTGCAGAGCAGTGTCACCGGCGGCGGACCGGAGGATGATCAGGGCGGCGGCGAGAGCGGCCGCAGCGAGAACGGCGACGAGGACACGGCCGGCCGGCACGCCGAGCAGGCCTGACAGGAGGACGCCCGCTTCCCCCGGGCGGAGGAGACCAGCAGCGACGACGCTGCCGGGGCGCCGGCCCGCACCTATCCTGCGGGCCGCGCCGCCGATGGTCGCGGAGCCCGGGGAAGGGGAGTGGACATGCGCTCGATCTGGCGCGGCGCGGTCTCGTTCGGCCTGGTCAGCATCGGGGTGAAGCTGTACACGGCCACCGAGGACAGGGACGTCCGCTTCCACCAGGTGCACGCCGCCGACGGCGGGCGGGTCAAGTACAAGCGGGTCTGCTCGATCGACGGCGAGGAGATCGAGTACGGCGACATCGCCAAGGGCTACGAGCTCCCCGACGGGCAGCTGGTGGTCCTCACCGACGAGGACCTCGCCGAGATGCCGCTGGCCACCCGGCGGGAGATCGAGGTCCTGCAGTTCGTCGACCAGGCCGAGATCGACCCCATCCACTTCGAGAAGACCTACTACCTCGAGCCCGACGGCCCGGCGACCCGCCCGTACGTGCTGCTGCGCGACGCGCTGGAGAACACCGGCCAGGTCGCGATCACCAAGATCGCGCTGCGGCAGCGGGAGTCGCTGGCCGCGATGCGCGTCCGCGACGGCGTGCTCGTGCTGCACACCATGCGCTGGCCCGACGAGATCCGCCGTCCCGACTTCGGCTTCCTCGACGAGGACGTCTCGGTCCGGCCGCAGGAGCTGCAGATGGCCGAGGCGCTGATCACCTCGATGGCCGGCGACTTCGACCCCGCCGGGTTCACCGACGACTACCGCGAGGCCATGACCGCGCTGCTGGAGGCCAAGCAGACCGGCGGCGAGGTGCAGCCGGTGCCCGAGACCGCCGACCCGGGCGCGGCCGTGGTCGACCTCATGAGCGCGCTGCGGCGCAGCGTCGAGCGTGCCCGCGGGGGAGGCGCCGACGACGAGGAGGCGCCCGCGGAGGCCGCGCCGGCGCGCACGCCCGCCAAGAAGGCGGCGGCGAAGAAGGCGCCCGCGAGGAAGGCGGCCGAGGAGGCGCCCGCGCGCCCGACCCGCGCGCGCAAGGTCACCGCGGCGAAGAAGGAGCCGGCCAAGCGCACGTCGCGGCGCAGCGCCTGACCCGTGCCCCCCGCCGTCCTCCCCGCGCCGCCGGTGCCGGCGCCGATGCTCGCCGTCGCCGGCGAGCTGCCCCCGCGCGGCCAGGACGCCGCGTGGGGCTACGAGTTCAAGTGGGACGGCGTCCGCGCGCTGGCCGCCGTCCGCGGGGGCCGGGTCGGGCTGTGGGCGCGCAGCGGCACTCCGCTCACCGACCGTTATCCCGAACTCAGCGAGGTACCCACGGCGCTCGGGCGCACCGACGTCGTCGTCGACGGCGAGGTGGTGGCCCTCGACCGGCTGGGCCGCCCCGACTTCGGGCTGCTGCAGAACCGGATGCACCGCACCGGCGGCGCCGAGGTCGCCCGGCTGGCCGCCGCCGCGCCGGTGACCTACCTGGTCTTCGACGTGCTGTCCCTCGACGGGCGGAGCCTCCTCGACCTGCCCTACGACCAGCGGCGGGAGCGCCTCGACGGCCTCGGCGCCGAGGGGCGGCGCTGGGTGGGCACGCCGTGGTTCCGCGGCGGCGGCGCCGACGTGCACGCCGCCAGCCGCGACAACGGGCTGGAGGGCGTCGTCGCCAAGCGGCTGGACTCGCCCTACCGGCCCGGCGTGCGGGCGCCGGAGTGGCGCAAGGTCAAGCACCTGCGCACGCAGAGCGTCGTCGTCGGCGGGTGGCGGCCGGGCAGGGGGCGGCGGGCCGGGGGAGTGGGCTCCCTGCTGGTCGGCGTCCACGACGACGACGGCCGGCTGGTCTACGCCGGGCACGTGGGCACCGGCTTCCCCGACGCGGCGCTGCGCGAGCTCGGGGCGCTGCTCACCCCGCGCCGCACCCCGCCGTTCGCCGACGCGCTGCCCCGCGAGGTCGCCCGCGACGCGCGGTGGGCCGAGCCCGAGCTGGTCGGCGAGGTCGCCTTCGCCGCGTGGACCGCCGACGGCCGGCTGCGCCACCCGGCGTGGCGCGGACTGCGGGAGGACCTCGACGTCGACGACGTCGTCGTGGAGTGGTCGCCGTAGGCCCGGCGCGGTGGGATGGGCCGGTGAGCCGCCAGCGGGTGCGCGTCGAGGGCCGGCAGCTGTCGGTGTCCAACCTCGACAAAGTCCTCTTCCCCGAGGTCTCGTTCACCAAGGCGCAGGTCATCGACTACTACGTGCGCATCGCGCCGGTGCTGCTGCCGCACCTGTCCGGCCGGCCGGTGACCTTCACCCGCTGGCCCGACGGCGTCGAGGGGCAGGCGTTCTTCGAGAAGAACAGCGCCCGGCACGCGCCGGACTGGGTGCGGAAGGTCACCGTGCCGAGCCCCGGCAGCTCCAAGGACCGCGAGGTGCTGGAGATGGTGGTCCTGGAGACCGTCGCCGACCTCGCCTGGGCGGCCAACCTGGCCGCGCTGGAGCTGCACGTGCCGCAGTGGCAGGTGGGCAGCAAGCTGCAGCCGGCCCTGCCGGACCTGCTGGTGCTCGACCTCGACCCCGGTCCGCAGGCCGGCATCGCCGAGTGCTGCGAGGTGGCCGAGCGGCTGCGGGTGCGGCTGGTCGACGACGGGCTCGACCCGGTGGTCAAGACCTCGGGCTCCAAGGGCATGCAGGTGTACGCCCCGATCCGGGTCACCGACCGCGACCACCCGTCCCGCTACGCCAAGGCGCTGGCCCAGGAGCTGTCGGCGCAGACCCCCGACCGGGTGGTCTGGCGGATGGAGAAGGTGCTGCGCCCGGGGAAGGTGCTCGTCGACTGGAGCCAGAACAACCCGGCCAAGACGACGGTGGCGCCGTACTCGCTGCGCGCCCGGCCCGACGCCCCGGTGTCCGCGCCGGTCGGGTGGGACGAGGTGGACGCCGTGCGGGACGGCGCCGACCCCGGGGAGCTGCGGTTCCGCACCGAGGAGGTGCTGGCGCGGGTGGAGGAGTACGGCGACCTGTTCGACGTCGCCGCCCGCACCCGCGCCCGGCTGCCCTCCCTCTGAGGGAGGAGACCGCGGCGGCGCCGCGGCCGGCCTCTGCCACCATGGCTGACCGTGTCCGCCGCGCCCGTCGCCCATGCCGTGAACACCGCCGACACCGGCCGGCTGGTGGTGCGCTGCCCCGACCGCCCGGGCATCGTCGCGGTGCTCTCCCGGCTGCTCGCCGACGTCGGGGCGAACATCACCGAGTCCCAGCAGCACTCCTCGGACCCGACGGGCGGGGTGTTCACGCTGCGGCTGGAGTTCGTGCTGCCCGGCCTGTCGGAGCGGCGCACCCAGCTCGAGGGGGCGCTGGAGCTCCTGGCCCAGCAGTGGCAGCTCACCTGGCGGCTCACCGAGGCCTCGTACCGGCCGCGGGTCGCGGTGTTCGTGTCCCGGACCGACCACGTGCTGCAGGAGCTGCTCTACCGGGTGCGCGCCGGTGACCTGCGCGCCGACATCGTCGCCGTCGTCTCCAACCACCCCGACCTCGAGCCGGTGGCGGCCGCGGCCGGGGTGCCCTTCCACCACGTGCCGGTGACGCCGGAGACCAAGGCGCAGGCCGAGGCCCGGGCGCTGGAGATCGTCGGCGACGTCGACCTGGTGGTGCTCGCCCGGTACATGCAGATCGTGTCGGCCGACTTCTGCAGCCGGTTCCCGGAGCGACTGATCAACATCCACCACAGCTTCCTGCCGGCGTTCGTCGGCGCGAACCCCTACCGGGCCGCCCACGACCGCGGGGTGAAGCTGATCGGGGCGACCGCGCACTACGTGACCCCGGACCTCGACGCCGGCCCGATCATCGAGCAGGAGGTGGCCCGCGTCGACCACCGCGCCACCGTCGAGGACATGCGCCGGGTGGGCCGCTACGTCGAGCGGCAGGTGC
This sequence comes from Geodermatophilus sp. SYSU D00766, assembly GCF_054049915.1. NCBI lineage: Bacteria > Bacillati > Actinomycetota > Actinomycetes > Geodermatophilales > Geodermatophilaceae > Geodermatophilus > Geodermatophilus sp. SYSU D00766. Next base: position 86,182 of record NZ_JBJGYI010000013.1, on the reverse strand, counting down.
TCGCCCAGGCGGTGACCTGGCACGTGGAGGACCGCGTGATCGTCGAGGGCGACCGCACCATCGTCTTCGCCTAGGAGGACCCCTCTGCCCCCCACGCCTCGCTCCGCTCGGCGCGGGCCCCTGCAGAGGGGCCGTTCCAGCACGTCACCCCAGGACGGCCGGGCGCCACCCGCGCAGGGAGCTGACGACGGCGAGGGCCTCGGCGCGGCGCAGGTCCTCCGGGGTGAGGTCGCGCTCGCGCAGCCGGCCCTCCTCGAGCAGGCGGCCGCGGGCCACACCGGGCAGGCAGCCCGCCGACAGCGGCGGGGTCCACCACACCCCGTCCAGCCGCACGGCGAGGCTGGCGATCGTGGTCTCGGTGACGGCGCCGGCGGAGGTGACGAGCACGACGTCGTCGGCGTCCGGGTGGCGGGCGGCGGCCGCGGTGTAGACGTCGCGGCGGGTGGTCTTGTGCCGCAGCCACCCCGACGCCGGGTCGACCGGCTCGTCGTCGACCGCCAGCCGCACCGGCCCGGCCGCCGGCGGCGGCAGCGGGTGCGCCTCCACGTCGAGCCGCCCGTCGCGGTGCAGCACCAGGCGCAGCCGCGCCGGCGCGCCCTCGGGGACGGCGGCCGCCAGCCGGCGCCGGGCCTCCGCCTCGGGGAAGGCGAAGCCGAGCTCGGCGGCGGAGGCGGCCAGCCGCGCGAGGTGCCGGTCGAGGTCGCGGATCCGGCCGTCGGCCCCCGCCGCCATCGTCTCCAGCAGCCCGAACGGGCCCGGCTCGACGATCGCGGCCTTGGCCAGCAGCTCGGCGTGCTCGGCCGCCGGGTCGGAGGACCAGGTGATGCCGCCGCCGGTGCCGTACTCGGCGGTGCCGGTCGCGCGGTCCACGGTCACCGTCCGGATCGCCACGCTGAACACCGCCCGGTCGCCGGCTCCCGGCGGGGCGACCCAGCCGATCGCGCCGCAGTAGACCCCGCGCGGGCCGTCCTCGAGCGCGGCGACGAGCTCCATCGACCGCCGCTTGGGTGCGCCGGTGACCGAGCCGGAGGGGAACAGCGCCCGGACGACGTCGACCAGCCCGGTGCGCGGGCCGGTGCGCGCGGTGACGTCGGACGTCAGCTGCCACACCGTCCCGTACCGCTCGGCGGTGAACAGCGCCGGGACGGCGACGCTGCCGACCTCGGCCACCCGGCCCAGGTCGTTGCGCAGCAGGTCGACGATCATCAGGTTCTCGGCGCGCTCCTTGTCGCTGGCCAGCAGCCGCGCGCGGGCCGCGGCGTCCTCGCCGGGCGTGGCGCCGCGGCGTGCCGTCCCCTTCATCGGCCGGGTGAGCAGCTCGTCCCCGGTCCAGCGGAAGAACAGCTCCGGGCTGGCGGAGAGGACGGCGTGCCGGCCGAGGTCGAGGAGGGCGGCGTGCGACCCGGCCTGGGCGCAGGCGAGGTCGGCGTAGAGCCGCTCGAGGTCGCCGGACACCGGCGCGCGCATCCGCACGGTCAGGTTGAGCTGGTAGGTGTCGCCGGCGGCGATGTGCCCCCGCACCGCCTCGACGGCGGCGCGGTGACCGGCCTCGGTCCAGCCGCGGGCCCACGGGCCGACCGTGTACCCGCGGCCGCCGGCGGGGGTGACGACGGGCACCTCCCGCGGCCGGTCGGCCAGCCCGAAGACGGCCAGCGGCAGCGGGTCGCCGTCGGGCCGGGCGGCGACGGTCAGGCCGGGGTCGAGCCCGGTCGCGGCCTCGTAGGCGAGGTAGCCGAAGGCCCAGCAGCCGGCGGCGGTGGCGCGGTCGACCTCGGCGAGCACCGGGACGACGTCGGCCGGGGTGGTGGCGACCAGCACCCGGGAGGCCCCGGGGAAGGACCGCGCCGTGCCGCCGGCGACGTCGTCGAAGCGCCCCTGCAGCCTCACTCGCCCCGGTGGCGGTCCTGCTCGGCGAGGAACCGCTCGAACTCCGCGCCGAGCTCCTCGCCGCTGGGCACCTCGCCGACGCTGCCGAGCAGGTCGCTGCTGGCGCGGGCGGCGGTGAACTGGTCGTACTGCTGCTCCAGCGCGGCGACGACGGCGGTGTTGTCGGCCGAGCGGGCGATCTGCTCGTCGACGTCGGTGCGGTGCTGCTGGGCCGCCTCGCGCAGCGTCTCGGTAGGCAGCAGCAGGCCGGTCAGCCGGCCCAGGTGCTCGAGCAGGGTCAGCGTCGCCGCCGGGTAGGTGGCCTGGGCCAGGTAGTGCGGCACGTGCGCGGCCACGCCGAGCGCGTCGACGCCGGCCTCGCCCAGCCGCAGCTCCAGCAGGGCCGGGACGCTGCCCGGGACCACCAGGTCGCCCCAGTACACGGGGTAGGACTCGATGAGCACGCGGCGGGTGGCGTGCGCGGTGACCGTCACCGGCCGGGTGTGCGGCACCGGCATGGGGATGGCCTGCAGCGCCACCACCGAGGTGACGCCGAGCTCCTCGACCAGCCCGGCGACCGCCGCGACGAAGCCCTCCCACCGGTAGTCCGGCTCGGGCCCGTGCAGCAGCAGGAACGGCTCGCCGGAGTCGTCCTCCAGCGCGGAGACCACGATCTCCGGGGCGGTGTAGGACTGGTAGCGGTCGCCGGCGAAGGACATCCGCGGCCGGCGCGCGCGGTAGTCGACCAGCAGGTCGGCGTCGAAGCGCGCCACCGGCCGGTGCGGCAGGCTGGCCAGCAGGTGCGCGGCGGCGGACTCGGCGGCGTCGGCGGCGTCGAAGTCGCCGGTGAGGGCGTGCACCAGCACCAACCCGCGCCGGTCCTCCGGCGCCGCCACCGCGGCCTCCGCGGTGCGGAACGGCTCGGCCTCGGGGAGCAGCTCGACGAGCTCCTCCGGTCGCTGCGCCACGGCGGCACCTCCTGCTGGTCGACGTCCGCAGGGGTCAGCGCCGGCGGGTGCGGCGGCATTCCCGCCCGGTCAGCGGGCGGCCGTCCCGGGGGCCGGGTCGCGGGTGAGGACGGCGCCGTCGTCGTCCCCGGCGACCTGGGTCTGCGTGCCGTCGCCGGCCACCTCCGGGTGCCGGCCGTCCATGACGTCGCGGACGTACCGGTACACGACGGCGATGAGAGCGGCCACCGGCACCCCGAGGAAGGCGCCGATGATCCCGGCCAGGCTGCCGCCGGCGGTGACGGCGAGGATGACCACCGCGGCGTGCAGGTTGAACCCGCGGCCCTGGATGATCGGCTGCAGCACGTTGCCCTCGATCTGCTGCACCAGCAGCACGATCCCGAAGACGATGATCGCCACGGTGAGGCCCTCGTCGACCAGGGCGATCAGCACCGCGAAGGCGCCGGCCACGAAGGCACCGATGATCGGGATGAAGGCGCCGAAGAAGGTCAGCACCGCCAGCGGGATCACCAGCGGGACGTCGAGGATCCACAGGCCGAGGCCGATGAAGAAGGCGTCGATGAACCCGACGAGCGCCTGCTGCTTGATGAACTCCGACAGCGTGCTCCAGGTCTTCTGCGACAGCGCGGCCACGTGCGGGGCGGCGCGCGGGCCGGTCTGCGCGGCCAGCCACGGCACGAAGCGCGGGCCGTCCTTGACGAAGAAGAACGCCAGCACGAGGGCGAGCACCAGGTTGATCAGGCCGTTGCCGACGGCGGAGGCGCCGGTGGCGGCGTAGCCGGCGATGTTCGACGCGTTGGACTGCACCGAGTTGATCGCCTGGTCGACGTACCGGCCGAGCTGGTCCTCGTCGATGTCGAGCGGGGGTCCCTGCAGCCACTGCTGGATCTGCTGCAGGCCGCTGGTGAACTGGTCGGCGAGGTCGGTGACCTGGTCGGCGACCTGCGGGGCGATGACGGCGATCAGTCCGGCGATCAGGCCGAGGAACACCAGCAGCACGACCGCCGCGGCCAGCGCGGGGGGCCAGCGGTGCCGGCGCAGGAAGCGGGTGGGGGGCCACAGCACGGTGGCGAACAGCAGGCCGAGGACGATCGGCAGCAGGATCACCCACAGCCGGCCCAGCACCCAGAAGAGGACGACCACCGCGCCGCTGATGAGCAGCAGCTGCGCCGCGGCGATGGCCAGGGTGCTCATCGCCGACACGGCGCGCTGGCCGCGCTGCCAGGTGGGCGCCGGGGCGGCGGTGGCCTGGTGGTCGGCGGCCCGGGGGTCGCCCTGCCCGCCCTCGCCGGACAGCGACGGCGCGGGCCCGGGACCCTGCTCCCGGCCGGCCCGGGCCCCCGACGCGGACGCCGACGTGGACGCCGACGTGGACGCGGCCGACGCCCCGCCCGGCGCGTCACCGGCCCCGGGGGCGGCGCCACCGGAGGGCGCGTCCGGGCGTCCGGGCAGGCGGAACCTCATGACGTGATCGCACCACAGTTCCGCGGTCCCCACCGCCGGAACGCGGTCGGCGTCCCGGGTCGGCAGCGGCGCGCCCGGGTAGGGAGTCGACCCGGGGAACCGCCCCGGCAACGTCCGAAGGGGAAGCCATGCCCGAGGTCCCGCAGCCGGTCACCGACAACAGCATCAAGGTCCGGCAGCTGTCGCACTACCAGTTCAGCTGGGTCGCCGGGGAGCCCGGCAAGCCGGGGACGTACACGCTGCAGCTCGTCCTCGACCAGGGTGCCTGGGAGGAGGTCCTGACCCTCGACCCGGACGACGCCGACAACCTGCAGGACCTGCTCGTCGACAACGACACGGTGCACTACGACGTCGACCGCCGGGTGCTCATGTTCGGGGTCAAGAAGGCCGGGGGCTGACCGCCTCCCGACCGCCCGCCCGAGGGCGCGGCCCCGGCGCGGCTAGCGTCGGGGCCGTGCCCAGGACCGCCACCGCCGACCGTGTCGACCGCGCCGCGCTGCTCGACTTCCTCCGCCCGCGCCACCGCGCGGTGCTGCTGACCCGCCGCCGCGAGGGCGGGGCGCAGCTGTCCCCGGTGACGTACGGCGTCGACGCCGAGGGCCGGGTCGTCGTCTCCACCTACCCGCAGCGGGCGAAGGTGCGCAACGCCCGCCGCGACCCCGCCGTCTCGCTGTGCGCGCTCTCCGACGACTTCGACGGACCCTGGGTGCAGGTGGACGGGCGCGCGGAGGTGCTCGACCTGCCCGCGGCCCTGGAGCCGCTGGTCGAGTACTTCCGCTCCATCAGCGGTGAGCACCCCGACTGGGAGGAGTACCGCGCGGCGATGCTCCGGCAGGGCAAGTGCCTGCTGCGGATCACCGTCGACGCGTGGGGGCCGGTGGCCACCGGCGGCTTCCCCCCGGAGCTCGCGCAGGACTGAGCGGCACGCCGGGGCAAGCCCAGGAGCTTGCCCCGGCCCGCGGGGACGACGACGCTCCGTCGCGTGTCCCTGGCCGTCGCGTGCGCCGCGCTGACCGCGGCCGCCCCCGGGCCGCCGGCGGTCCTCGGGCCGGACGCGCGCCCGCTGGGGGAGGGCTGGACCGCCGCGGCCGCCGACGCCCCCGCCGCCGTCGACGCCGTCGTCGGGCTGGTCCGCGCGGGCGGCTGGCGGATCGGGGTGGCCGCCACCCGCGGGCACGACGGCGTGGTCGACGGCGGGCTCCTCGTCCTCGCCGCCCGGCGCGCGCTCGAGGCCGCCTCCCGCCGGCCGGCCCGGCTGGCCGTGCGCGGCAGCGACGCCGAGGCGGCGGCCGACGCGCAGGCGGTGCTCACCGCGCTCGCCGTGCTGCTCGGCCGGCGCAGCCCCGCGGCGTGGGCCGCGGCCGACCTGGTCGCCGCCGGAGCCACCCGGGCCGCGGCCGCCGCGGCGCTCGGCGTCTCCCGCCAGGCGGTGGCCCAGCGGCTGGCCGCCGGCGGCTTCGACCTCGAGCACGAGCTGCGCCCGGCCGCCGCGCGGCTGCTCGCCCGCGCCGCGTCGTGAGCGCCCGGCCGGGGGACACCGCCGCGCGCGCCGCACCGCGGGTCGGCGAGGATGGACCGTCCGGAAGTCCCCACGAGGAGGTCGCCGTGCCCGAGCAGCCCCAGCGCAACGCCGAGCTCCTCGGCGTCTACCTCAACGACCACCTGGCCGCGGCCACCGGCGGCATCGAGCTGGTCGGCCGCATGAGCGGGGTGCACCGCGGCAGCCGCTGGCAGCAGCCGCTGGAGGAGCTGCGGGGCCAGCTGCTCGAGGAGCGCGCCGCGCTGCTGCGGGTCGCGGCGGCCCTCGGCGTCCCGGTGCGGCAGTACAAGCAGGTGGGCGTGTGGGTGGCGGAGAAGGTGTCCCGCGCCAAGCTCAACGGCCGGCTGCTGTCCCGCTCGCCGCTGTCGGACCTCGTCGAGTTCGAGTTCCTCGCCTCGGCGGTGCGCGCCAAGCGCAGCGGGTTCGAGACGCTGCGGATCGTCAGCGAGGTCGACCGGCGCCTCGACCGCGGCGAGCTCGACCGCCTCATCGACCAGGCCCACCGCCAGTACGAGTGGCTCACCGACGCCCGCCGCGAGGTGGCCGCGGAGGTGTTCGGCGGCCGGCCCGAGGCCGCCGTGCCCAGCGACGTCGACTGACCCCGCGCGGCCACCGGCCGCCCCTGGTAGCAACGACGGCATGTGCCACGACCCGGCCGCCCGCCCGCCCGCACCGCCGCGCAGCACGGCGGTCGGCGACACCGGGCTGACCACGCTCACCGCCGCCGACGGCACCCGGTTCTCCGCCGCCTGGGCGCTGCCGGCCGACGTCGCCGCGGCCGGCGCCGGCGTCGTCGTCCTCCCGGACGTCCGGGGCCTGCACCCCTACTACGTCGCGCTCGCCGGGCGGTTCGCCGAGGCCGGGGTGCCCGCCGTCGCGACGGACTGGTTCGGGCGGACCGCCGGGGTCGCCGGGGGCGGCACCCGCGACGCCGGCTTCGACTGGCAGGCCCACGTGCCGCGGACGACGCCGGCGGGGGTCGACGCCGACCTCACCGCGGCGATCGACGAGCTGCGCCGCCGCACCCGCCCCGGCCTGCCGGTGGTCACCGTCGGGTTCTGCTTCGGCGGCAGCCACTCCTGGCGGCAGGCCGGCGGCGACCTCGACGTCGCCGCCTGCGTGGGCTTCTACGGCCGGCCGGCGCTGGTCGGGGAGGCCGCGTCGCGCGCCTCCCGCCCGACGCTGATGGTCATCGCCGGTGCCGACGCCGCCACCCCCGTCGAGGACCAGCTCGCCCTCGCCGGGCGGATGCGGGCGGCCGGTGCCGACGTCGAGACCGCCGTCTACGACGGGGCGCCGCACTCGTTCTTCGACCGGGCCGCCACCGAGTGGGCGGAGGCCTGCCAGGACGCCTGGCGCCGGGTCCTCGCGATGACCGACCGGGTGGGTGCCGCCGCGTCCGGCTGAGCGGCGCGGCGGCCGCGACACCCGGCGGCACCCGCCCCGGCGCCCGGTGTGTGCCGTGACACCCTGGGCACCCGCGAGGGCGCCGGACGGGGAGGGGGACCGCATGGCCACGCAGCAGCACGCACCCGGCCCGGGCGCGGAGCGGTCGCCGACCGGGAGCACGCGGCTGCCGCCGGTCGACGAGGAGGACGTCGTCGCGGCCGCGCTCGACGGCGCCGACCGGCCCGCCGACCCGGCCGCCGGTGAGGCGGACCCCCTCCCCGCGCCCGCTGCCGCCCCGGCCGAGCCCGGTGGGCTGCCCCGCTGGCTGGTGCTGCTCGTCGGCGCCGCGGCCGCCACCATCGCTGTCGCCGGCGTCCGCGAGATCGCCTGGCTGGTCGCGCCGGTGCTCCTGGCGCTGGTCGTCGTCGTCGCGCTCATGCCGGTGCAGCGCTGGCTGCTGCGCCACCGGGTGCCGCGCTGGGCCGCCGCCTCGGTCCTGCTGCTGCTCGTGTGGGGCGTGCTGCTGGGGTTCGGGTCGCTGCTGGTGGTGGCGATCGCCCAGCTCGCCGTCCTGCTGCCCGACTACGCCCCGCAGTTCGCCGAGCTCCTCGACGACGCGGTGCGGCGGCTCGACGAGGCCGGCCTGTCCTCCACGCAGATCGAGGGCCTGGTCGACCGGATCGACTACGGGCAGCTCGTCGGCCTGGCCACCGGCCTGCTCGCCCGTGTCACCGACACCGCCAGCACGCTGGTGCTGCTGCTGTCGGCGATGGTCTTCCTCGCCATCGAGTCCGGCGGGTTCGGCCGGCGGCTCGCGCTGGTCGCCGAGGAGCGGCCGCACCTGCCCATCGCGCTGGGCCTGTTCGCCCGCGGCACCCGCTCCTACCTGCTGGTCAGCACGGTGTTCGGGGCGATCGTCGCGGTCGGCGACGGGATCGCGCTGGCGATCCTCGACGTGCCGCTGCCGGTGCTGTGGGGCCTGCTGTCGTTCATCACCAACTACGTGCCCAACATCGGGTTCGTGCTCGGCGTCATCCCGCCGGCGCTGCTCGGGCTGCTCGACGGCGGGTGGACCGAGTTCTGGGTGGTCATCGGGGTCTACTCGCTGCTGAACTTCGTCGTCCAGACGCTGATCCAGCCCCGCTTCGTCGGGGACTCGGTCGGCCTGTCGATGACCGTCACCTTCCTCGCCCTGCTGTTCTGGGGCTGGGTGCTGGGGGCGCTCGGGGCGCTGCTGGCCATCCCGCTCACCCTGCTGGTCAAGGCGCTGCTGGTCGACGTGGACCCGCGCGGGCACTGGCTCGACGCGCTGCTGCGCGAGGAGCCACGGGCCGCGCGCACCAGCCGCGCCCGGCAGCGCGCGCAGACCCGGCGGGCCGCGCTGGCCTCGGTCCGCACCCTGCACCCGCACTGGCCCGGACGGCGCGGACACCCCGACTGACCTGCGCGTTCGAGGAATGTCAGGGGTCCGCGGGACGTTGTCCACACGTCGGGTGCAGGACCCGGCGAGACCCCTGAGGAGGACCCTGTGAAGGGTGATCGTGTCGAGGTCGTCATCGACGCCGGTGGCGCTACCCGCACCTACGAGATCGAGGCCACCCGGGCCGGGCGCCGGGTCGACGTGACCCACGGCCGCGGCCTGGTGGAGGTCACCGAGACCACCCGCGGCGGCACGCCCGTGCGCACCGCGCGGTTCATGTCCGGGCGGGTGCTCGCCCTCGTCGAGCACCCCGCGGCCCGGCCCGGCCTCGACGACGACGAGCCGGTGACGCCGCTGCGGCGATCGGCCTGACCGCCGGCCAGGAGCTCGTCGTGATGGTGGGCCTGCAGGGCGCGGGCAAGTCCACCCACGTGCGCGAGCACCTGGCGGCGACGCACGCGGTGGTCAGCAAGGACCACTGGCCGCGGGCGCGCCGCCGCGAGGCCCGGCAGCAGCGGGTGGTCGCCGAGCTGCTCGCCGCCGGGCGCAGCGTGGTCGTCGACAACACCAACGCCTCACCGGCCGAGCGGGCGGCGCTCGTGGCCGCGGCCCGCGCCGCCGGCGTCCCGGTGCGCGCCGTCTGGCTGGACACCCCGCCGGACACCTGCCTGGCCCGCAACGACGCCCGCGAGGGGCGGGCCCGGGTCCCCCTCGTCGGGGTGCACGCCACGCTGGCCCGGCTGCTGCCGCCGTCGGCGGCGGAGGGCTTCGACCGGGTCGACGTCGTCCGGACCGGCGGGTCCCGCCCCGCCGGCTGAGGCACGCCGCGCGCCGGCGCGCGGAGCGGTGCGGTGCGGTAGACCTTGCAGGCCGTCCGCCCCGTCGTCCGTCCCCGGAGGTCCCGCCCGTGCTGGCCAGCATCGGTTACGCCGTCGCCTACACCGCCGTCGGCCTCGTGCTGCTGGCCCTGGGCTACCTCGCCCTCGACCTGCTGACCCCCGGTCACCTGGGCCGCCGCATCTACCACGAGCGGTCGGTGAGCGCGGCGATCGTGCTCTCGGCCGGCTTCCTCGCCCAGGGCGCGATCATCTTCACCACCATCTGGACCAACGCCACCGCCGGCTTCGGGCAGGCGCTGCTCTACACCGTCGTCTTCGGGGTGCTGGGCGTGCTGCTGCAGGCGGTGGCGTTCGTGGCCCTCGACCTGCTCACGCCCGGGAAGATGGGCCACCTCGTCACCGAGGTCGGCTTCCACCCCGCCAGCCTGGTGAGCGCCGCCGCGCAGCTGTCGGTCGCCGCGATCGTCGTCGCCTCGATCTGGCCCTGATCCCGGGCTCGATCCCGGCCCGGCGGGGCCTCCGGAGGATCGCCGCGGGCCCGACGTAACGTGTCCGGCGCAGCGTGGGCTACTCGCCGGTACTCCCCGTCGGGTGGCCCCCACACGGACGGCCGGCACCGACGCCGCGCCCACCAGCGAGAGGAACAGCGATGAGCGAGGCAACCCCCCGCGTGGCCATCGTGACCGGCGCCGCGCGCGGCATCGGCGCGGCCACCGCCAAGCGGCTGGCCGCCGACGGCTTCGCCGTGGCCGTGGTCGACCTCGACGAGGCCGCCACCAAGGACACCGTGCAGGAGATCGAGGGCGCCGGCGGGCGCGCGCTGGGCGTCGGGGCCGACGTCAGCGACGCCGAGCAGGTGCAGGCCGCCGTCGACCGGATCGCCGCCGAGCTCGGTGCGCCGGTCGTGCTGGTCAACAACGCCGGCGTCACCCGCGACAACATGCTGTTCAAGATGACCGAGGTCGACTGGGACGTCGTCATGAACGTGCACCTGCGGGGCTCGTTCCTCATGACCCGCGCCTGCCAGAAGCACATGGTCGAGGCCGGGTGGGGCCGCGTGGTCAACCTGTCGTCGACCTCGGCGCTGGGCAACCGCGGCCAGGCCAACTACTCGGCGGCCAAGGCCGGCCTGCAGGGCTTCACCAAGACCCTCGCCATCGAGCTGGGCAAGTTCGGCGTCACCGCCAACGCCATCGCCCCGGGCTTCATCCAGACCGAGATGACCAGGGCCACCGCCGAGCGCATGGGCATCCCCTTCGACGACTTCGTCAAGGGCGCGGCCTCGCAGATCCCGGTCGCGCGGGTGGGCCAGCCCGAGGACATCGCGCACCTGGTGTCGTTCTTCGTCAGCGAGGGCGCCGGCTTCGTCTCCGGCCAGGTCGTCTACGCCGCCGGCGGCCCGAAGGCCTGACGACCGTTCCAGCACGTCGCCGGGCCCGGCCGGGATCGCTCCCAGCCGGGCCCCGGCGCGTTCCGGGCGGCCGGTGGCGGGGGTCACCGCCGGGAGGCGGGCCCGCCGGGCAGAGCGCCCCGTCGGCCGGCGTTGTCCCTGGTGTGACCGCTCCGCTCCGCCTCGTCGTCCTCGGTGACTCCATCGCGTACGGCACCGGTGCCGCCCGGGTCGAGGACGGCCTCGGCCCGCGACTGGCGCAGGTGCTGCGCGACGACGGCATCGCCACCGACCTCACCGTGCTCGCCGTCCCGGGCGCGGTCTCCCGGGACCTCGCCGCCCAGGTCCGCCGGGCCGCGCCGCTGGGCGCCGACCTCGCCGTCGTGGTGATCGGCGCGAACGACCTCGCCCGCTTCCTGCCGGCCGAGGCGGCGGCCGCCGCGCTCGGCGCCGCCGTGGCCGACCTGCGCGCCGGGGGCACCGCCGTCGTCGTGGTGCCGGCGCCGGACATGTCCAGCGTGCCGTTCGTGCCGCCGGCGCTCCGGCCGGCGGTGCGGGCCGCGTGCGCGGGGCTGCAGCAGCGCCAGGCCGCGGTCGCGCGGGCGCACGGCGCCGTCGTCGCGCCGGTGGCCGAAGAGGTCGGCCGCGCCTTCACCGCCGACCCGGCGCTGTTCTCCGCCGACCGGTTCCACCCGTCCTCGGCCGGCTACGCCCGCATCGCCGCCGCGCTGGCGCCGACCGTCCTCGGCGCGGCCCGCGACCGGCTCACCCGCCGCGCCGCCTAGCCTCACCTCTCGCGGGAGGCCTCCGCGGTCGCGCGGCGCAGGCCCTCGAGGTCGAGGTCGGGGCCGTACCCGGGGGTGCCGGGCTCGATCCGCCAGCTCTCGGACAGCGGGCCGAGGTCGAGGACGTCGAACCCGAGCCCGTCGATGAGCGAGGTCGCCGTCTCCTTCGCCGCGGCGTCGTCCCCGGCGATCGCGACCGCGCGCCGGTGCGGGGTGCCGGGCGGCGTCCGCCGGGCGGTGACGTGCGCGGCGAGGACGTGGTTGAAGGCCTTGACCACCCGCGAGGTGGGCAGGTGCCGCTGCAGCAGCTCCGAGGAGGTCGTCGACCCGTCGTCCAGCTCGGCGACCTGCCCGTCGCGCTGCGGGTAGTAGTTGTTCGTGTCGAGCACGACCTTGCCGGCCAGCGGCTCGACGGGGATGTCCCCGATCGCCTTGAGCGGCACGGTCACCACCACCAGGTCGCCGGCGGCCCCGGCCTCGGCGGCGGTCGCCGCGCGCACCGACCCCGTCCGCGACGGGCGGGCGGTGATGGCCTCGACCAGGTCGGTGAGCGTCTCGGGACCGCGGGAGTTGGCCAGCACGACGTCGTGGCCGGCGTCGGTGGCCGCCTGGGCGAGCGCCGTGCCGATGTGGCCGGCGCCGATGATGCCGATGGTCGTCATGCCCGGCGCCAACACCGGGGCCGCTCGCCCATTCCCGACGCGGCATAGGAAGCCATCCCCACGTTCCGGCGGCGGGAACGTGCGGATGGCTTCCTATGCCTGGTCGACTTCCCCGTCCAGGGCGTCGGCGAGCAGCTCGGCGAGGTGGCGGCCGCGCCGGCCGGCCAGCTGGTCGAGCTGGGTGCGGCAGGAGAACCCGTCGGCCAGGACGACGGCGTCGGGACCGGCGGCGCGGACGGCGGGCAGCAGCTGCTGCTCGGCGATCGCCACCGACACGTCGTGGTGGCCGCGCTCGACGCCCCAGTTGCCGGCCAGCCCGCAGCACCCGCCCAGCCGGGTCACCGTCGCGCCGGCGCGGCGCAGCAGCCGCTCGTCGGCCGCCCACCCCATGACGGCGTGGTGGTGGCAGTGCGGCTGGGCGACCACCTCGACGCCGGCCAGCGACGGCGGCGCCCACCCCTCGGTGGCGGTCAGCAGCTCGGCCAGCGTCCGGGTGGCCGCGGCGACCCGCGCCGCGGCCGGGTCGTCGACCAGCTCGACGGCGTCGCTGCGCAGCGCCGCGGTGCAGGAGGGCTCCACGCCGACGATCGGGATGCCGGCGTCGGCCAGCGGCGCCAGCCGCCGCACCGTGTCGCCGAGCACCCGCTTCGCGGTGTCGAGCTGACCCGTGGTGGTCCAGGTCAGCCCGCAGCAGGTGTCGTCGCCGGGCACCTGGACCGCGTAGCCGGCGGACTCCAGCACCCGGACCGCGGCGTGCGCGGCCTCCGGCGCGAAGTGGTCGGTGAACGAGTCCACCCACAGCGCCACCGGTGCGCCGCCGCCCGGACGGGGCGTGAACCGCTGCCGGAACGTGCGCGGCGCGAAGGCCGGCAGGTCGCGCCGCTGGTCGACGCCGGCGCCCCACTTCGCCAGCCGGCCGCCGAGCCGGTTGCGCAGCACCGCGTTGACCACCCGCGGCGCCCGCGCGGCCAGGTCCGACCACATCGGCAGCCGGCCGAGCGTGTAGTGCGACAGCGGCCGGACCCGCCGCCGGTAGCTCTGGTGCAGCACCTCGGACTTGTAGCTCGCCATGTCCACGCCGGTCGGGCAGTCGCGCGAGCAGCCCTTGCACGACAGGCACAGGTCCAGCGCGGCGTGCACCTCCGGCGAGCGCCAGTCCCGCACCGGGCCGCCGGGCGCGAGCATCTCCTGCAGCACCCGGGCGCGGCCGCGGGTGCTGTCCTTCTCCTCCCGGGTCGCCGGCCACGACGGGCACATGACGCCGACCCCGGACGGCTCGGCCCGGCACTTGCCGACGCCGGTGCACCGGTGGACGGCGTTGGAGAGGTCACCGCCGTCGTGCCGGTAGGCCAGCGCCAGACCCTCGCGCAGCCGGGGGGCGGCGGCCACCCGGACGTCGTCGTCGAGCCGTGCCGGGCGCACCAGCACGCCGGGGTTGAGCACGTCGTCGGGGTCGAACAGGCCCTTGACGCGGGCGAAGAGGTCGAGCGCGGCGGGGGAGTACATGGTGCCGAGCAGCTCGCTGCGGGCGCGGCCGTCGCCGTGCTCACCGGAGACCGACCCGCCGTAGCGGGCGACCAGCCGCGCGGCGTCCTCGACGAAGGCGCGGTAGGCCGCCCGGCCGCGGTCGGGCTCCCGGCCGAAGGGGAAGTCGATGCGCACGTGCACGCAGCCGTCGCCGAAGTGCCCGTAGGGCACCCCCTGCAGCCCGTGCCCGTCCAGCAGCGTCTCGAACTCGCGCAGGTACGCGCCCAGCGAGGTCACCGGGACCGCGGCGTCCTCCCAGCCGGCGTGCGCGGGCCGCCCGTCGGAGGTGCGCGCGGCCAGGCCGGCGCCGTCCTCCCGGATCCGCCAGATCGCCGCGGCGTGCGCGACGTCGGTGACCACCAGGGAGTCCACCGCGCCGGCGTCGGCGACGACGGCGGCACCCTTCGCCTGCACCTCCGCGACGGTGTCGCCGGTCAGCTCCACGATCAGCCAGCCCGCGCCGCGGGGCAGGTCGGGGACGACGGCGGCCGGCACGTCGCGCAGCCGCTGCACGATCCGCTCGTCGAGGCCCTCCACCGCCGTCGGGCCGTGCCGCAGCAGGCCGGGGGTGGCGTCGGCGGCGTCGGCCATCGAGGGGTAGCCGAGCACCACCAGGCCGCGGTGCGGGGCGTCGGCGACCAGCCGCACGGTGGCCCCGAGGACGACGGCGAGCGTGCCCTCGCTGCCCACCAGGGCACGGGCGGCGTCGAAGCCGTGCTCGGGCAGCAGGTGCTCCAGCGAGTAGCCCGACACCTGGCGGCCGAAGCGGCCGAGCTCGGTGCGGATGGTCGCGAGCTCGGCGGCGACCAGGGCGCGCAGCTCGTCCAGCCCGGCCGGCTCGGCGCCGGACACGAGCTGCAGCCGCCGGCCGGTCCCGGTGACGACGTCGAGGCCGACCACGTTGTCCGACGTGCGGCCGTAGCCCAGCGCGCGCGAGCCGCAGGCGTTGTTGCCGATCATCCCGCCGATCGTGCAGCGGTTGGCGGTGCTCGGGTCGGGCCCGAAGCGCAGCCCGTGCGGACGGGCGGCGACCTGCAGCGCGGCCTGCACCACGCCGGGGTCGACGACCGCCGTGCGCGCCTCGGCGTCGATCGCGCGCACCCGGGTCAGGTGCCGGCTGGTGTCGACGACGACGCCGGTGCCCACCGCGTTGCCGGCGATGGAGGTGCCCGCCCCGCGCATCGTCAGCGGGACGCCGAGCTCCCGGCACACCTGCAGCGCGGCGACCACCTCGTCGGCGTCGCGCGGGCGGACGACGGCGCGGGGCAGCACCCGGTACAGCGACCCGTCGGAGGAGTACAGCGCGCGGGCGAGGCCGGAGTCGTCGACGTCGCCGATGCCCGTCCGTCGCAGGGCCTCGGTGATCTCGGTGGTGGCGGCGTCGACGGCGGTCACCGGACCAGTGTCCCCGGTGCCTCCCGCGGGTGGGGGAGGCACCGGGGACGGGGCTCACTCCTGGGTCGGCGGCTCGTCCTGCCCCGACTCCTCGGCCTCGTCGGCCTCCTCCTTGGTGTGGTGCACCGCGCCGTCGGCGTGCTCCGGCGGGCCGTAGACCGTGTACAGGATCAGCGGGTTCTCGCCGGTGTTGACGAAGTTGTGCTTGGTCCCGGCCGGGACGACGACCAGGTCGCCCTGCGCCACCTTCTTGGTCGCGCCCCCGACCTTCGCCTCACCGACGCCGCTGACGAAGGTCAGGATCTGGTCGATGTCCTCGTGGACCTCCTCGCCGATCTCCCCACCCGGCGGGATGGTCATGACGACGAGCTGGGTGTTCTTCCCCGTCCACAGCACCCGGCGGAAGTCCGGGCTCTCCTCGGCGACGGTCGCGATCGTGAAGTGGATGACGGACGCCATCGGCGCGCTCCTCCCTGCTCCTGCGGCACCCGGGCGGTGCCCTCCGGCGGTGCTCCTGCCCGCGCCCCGCGCAGACCATGCGCGACCGGTGCGCCCGGCGGCGGTCACCTGCTACCGTGGCTCCTCGTCGGTTCGGAAATCCAACTGACGACGTCGATCCCCTGGGGGCACGCGTGTCCAGCTCGGTCCGGTCCCGCCCACCCGCCGCCGACGCCGCGGCCCCGCTGCAGTCGCGGACGCTGGCCGTCGTCGCGACCAGCACGCTGGTGGTCCTCGCCGCCTTCGTCACCCCGCTGGCCACCTCGGTCGCCACGGCCCGCGAGCTCGGCACCGGCCCGGGCGGGCAGGCCTGGCTGCTCTCGGCGATGAGCGTCGGCCTGGCCGCGGCGCTGCTGGTCACCGGCGCGGCCGCGGACTCCCTCGGCCGGAGGCGGGTGTTCACCGCCGGGCTGGTCCTGCTGGCCGTCGGCGCGGCGGTGTCCGGAGCGGCCCCGGGCACCGGTGTCTTCGTCGCCGGGCGGCTGGTCGAGGGGGTGGGCGGCGCGGCGGTGCTGGCCTGCTCTCTGGGTCTGGTCGCACAGGTCTTCCCGCTGGGCCCGGCGCGGGCGCGGGCCGCCGCGGTGTGGGGCGCGGCGATCGGGGCGGGGACCGGCGTGGGCGGGCTGGCCGCCGTCGTCCTCGACGGTGACACCGGCTGGCGCGCCACCCACGTCGCCACCGCCGTCGTCGCGGTGCTGCTCGCCGTCGCGGCGCGGCTGCTGCTGCCGGGGTCCGCGCCCGGGCGCCGGCCGCGGGTCGACGTCGCCGGGCCGGTGCTGCTGGTCGCCGCGGTCACCTGCCTGCTGGTCGGCCTGGTCGCCCCCCGCTCCGGCGCGGGCGCGGCGACGACGGCGGCGCTGCTGGTCGGCGGCGTGCTGCTGGGCGCCGCGTTCGTCCTCGCCGAATCGCGGGTCGCCGCGCCGATGGTCGACCTCGCGCTCTTCCGCGTCCGCGGCTTCGACGCCGCCCTGGTCGGCGCGCTGGTCACCGGTGCGGCCACCGTCGGACTGCTGTCCTTCCTCGCCACCGTGCTGCAGCGCGCGCTGGGGGAGAGCCTGCTGGCCACCACGGTCCTGGTCCTGGTCTGGTCGGGGGTGGCCACGGTGACCTCGGTCGGGCTGCGCTGGGTCCCCGGCGTCGACGGGCGGCTGCTGCTGGCCACCGGCCTCGGGGTGTCGGCGGCCGGGCTGGCCGCGCTGGCGGTCCTCGACGCCGGCGGGTCGGGCCTGCGGCTGCTGCCCGGGCTGGTCGTCCTCGGCGTCGGCTACGGGGCGGTCAACGCCGCGCTCGGCCAGGAGGCGGTGGCGCACGTGCCGCCGGAGCGGGCCGGGATGGGCAGCGGCGCCAACAACACCGCGCGCTACCTCGGCGCCGCGGTCGGGGTCACCCTCGTCGTGCTGCTGGTCACCGCCGGGACCCCGGCGGGCACCGCGGCCGGCCTGGTCGCCGGCTGGGACACCGCCGCCCTGGCCGCGGCGGGTCTCAGCGCCGCCGGGGCGCTGGCGGTGCTGGCACTGCGACCGGCGCGCCGCTGACCGTCGCGGCCGCCACCTCCGCCTCGGCCAGGGGGTCGGCGACCGCGACGGGCGCGGCGGACAGCCGCGCCAGGCCGACGGCGACCAGCAGCGCACCCGTGCCGGCCGCGGTGGCCGCCACCGCCAGCACCGACAGCAGACCGGTGGCGGCGAGCGCCCCGACGACGGCGGTCTCCAGCGCCACCGTGCCCCACACGGCCACCGCGGCGACCCGGTCGGCGGCGGCGATGCCGTTGTAGAGCAGCAGCTGGGCCAGCGCCAGGGCGGTGCCCGACGCGGCGAAGACCCAGGTCCACCCGCCCAGGTGGGCGCCGTAGGCGGCCCCGCCGACCAGCGGCAGCGACGCGGCGCCCAGCGCGGCGGTGGCCAGGGTCAGCACCCCGCCGACCGCGGCGACCACCACCAGCGCCGAGGACAGCGCCCGCCGCCGGCCCGCCGCGTCGGCCAGCCGGGGCAGCACCACCACCCCGACGCCCTGCGGCAGCCAGTAGGCGACCTTGGCGAAGACCGCCCCGACCGCGTACTCCCCGGCCAGTGCGGCCGGCAGGTGGTGGCGGGCCAGCAGCAGGTCGAGGTTGACCAGCAGCACCAGCCCGAGCAGCGCGCCCGAGGCCCGCAGCGCCGAGCGGGCCGGGCCGCGCAGGCCGCGGGACACCCCCGGCCGGCCGCAGCCGGCCCACGACACCAGCGCGCCCAGTGTGCAGCCGGCCGCCATGCCGGCCAGCGCCGCGGCCGGGGTGCCGCCGGCGAGCAGGCCGGTGACCGCGCCCCCGGCCTTGAGCAGCCCGAACGCGCCGACGACGACCGCGAGCCGGCCGTAGCGGCCGGTGCCCTGCAGGATCCCGTCGTAGGCGCCGACGAGCGTGTGCGGCACCAGCACCGCGACCATCCACAGCGCCGGCGCCGGGTCGGGCAGCCGCAGCAGCGCGGCCACCGGCACGACCGCGGCCAGCCCGGCCAGCCCGGCCGCGCCCGCGGCGAGCAGCGCGGTGGCGTGCAGCCGGCGGGCGGCCCGGCCGGGCGGGCCGGCCCGGCGCTCGCCCAGGTGCAGGGCGGCGGCGGTCTGCAGCCCGGTGGCCGGCACGACGCCGACCAGCAGCACGCCGAGCAGCGCGGCGAGCTCGCCGTAGGAGGCCGGGGTGAGCAGCCGCGCGGCCAGCACCGTGACGACGTAGGACAGCGTGCTGACACCCAGCAGCGCGCCGGACAGCACGGCGGCCGGTACCGCCCGCACGGCGCGCGCGGCTCCCCCCTCCGGGTGCGGCGTGCGGGGGACGGTCACGCCGCCGCCCTACCCTGCGGGAGCCCCGGTGCGGGGACCGGCGGAAGGGAAGGGGACGCGTGACGGGTTCGCCCGACGGCTCGCTGGAGTCCTCCGTCGCGCCCGACCGCTCCCCGTGGCCGGCCCGCGGACTCGCGCTCGGCGTCGCCGTGCTGGTCACCGCGCCGGCGCTGGCGCCCGGGCACGTGAACCTCGTCGACATGGTCTCGGTGCCGCGGCAGGACCTCGACCTCGACGCCCTGGCGCTGGGTGGCTCGCTGCCGCGGGCGGTGCCGGTCGACGGCGCGCTGGCGCTGGTCACCGCCGTCGTCCCGGGCGACCTGGTGCAGAAGGCGGTGCTGCTGCTCGTCGTCGCCGCCGCGGTGCTCGGCGCGGCGCGGCTGGTGCCCCCGGACGCCGACGGGCGCCGCGGCGTGGCCGGCGCGGTCGCCGGGCTGGTCTACGGCTGGAGCCCCTACCTGGCCGAGCGGCTGCTCATCGGCCACTGGGCGCTGCTGGCCGGCTGGGCCGCGCTGCCCTGGATCGTGCGCGCGGGCCTGCGGCTGCGCGCCGGGGAGCCCCGGGCGTGGCCGCGGCTGGTGCTCGCCGTCGCGCCGGCGGCGCTCACCCCCACCGGGAGCCTGCTCGCCGCCGGGGCGGTGCTGGCCGGCACCGGCCTGCGGCGCGCCCCCGCCGGCCTGGCCGCGGTCGCGCTGCTGTCGGCGCCGTGGGTGGTCGCCGGGCTGCTCAGCCCCGCCGCCGCCACCTCCGACCCCGCGGGTGTGGCCGCCTTCGCCGCGCGCGGGGAGAACTGGTCGGGCGCGGTCGGGGCGGTGCTCGGCACCGGTGGGGTCTGGAACGCCGCCGCCGTCCCGAGCAGCCGGGCCTCGGCGCTGGTCCCGCTGGTCACCGCGCTGCTGCTCGCCCTCGCCGTCGCCGGCTGGGCCGGGCGCGGCGTGCGGTCCGGCGCCGGCACGCGACTGCTCCTCCTCGGCGCCGCGGGCCTGCTGCTCGCCGTCGCCGGGGCGCTGCCGGGCACCGCGGCGCTGCTGGAGGCGGCCGTCTCCGGCGTCCCCGGCGCGGGCCTGCTGCGCGACGGGCAGAAGTGGGCCGCCTGGTGGGCGCTGCCGCTCGCCGTCGGTGCCGGCCTCGGCGCCCGCCGCGCGGTCGTGGCCGCCGGCGCCGTGCTGCCCCGCGCGGCCGCCGGCGCGGTGGCCGGGCTGGCGCTGCTGCTGCCGCTGGTCGCCGTCCCCGACCTCGCCTGGGGCGTCGGGGGCCGGCTGCAGCCGGCCGCCTGGCCGGGGGAGTGGCAGACCGTCCGCGACGTGCTGGCCGACGGCGACGCGCCCGGCGACGTGCTGGTCCTGCCCGCGGGCACATACCGGGCCTTCGCCTGGAACGGCGGCCGCACGCAGCTGGACCCGGCCGCCCGCTGGCTGACCCGGCCGGTCGTCGGCGACGACACGCTGGTCGTCGACGGCGTGGCCGTCCGCGGCGAGGACCGCCGCGCGGCGGAGGTGCTCGCCGCCGCCGGCGACCCCGCGCGGCTGGCCCGGCTCGGCGTGGGCTGGGTGCTGGTCGAGCGCGGCACCCCCGGCCCGCCGGTGCCCGCGGCGGTGACCGCCCTGCCGCCATTCGTCGACGGCGCGCAGCTGCGGCTGTACCGGGTGCCCGGCGCGGAGCCGGGGCCCCGGCCGGGTGCGCTGCGCACCGCGGCGGTGCTCGTGGCTCACGGGACCGCGCTGGGGACCGTGGGGGGCGCCGCGTTGTGGATCACGGTCGCGGCGTCTATGGTCCCGCTCCGTCGCCGTCCCCCGGAGAATCGAGTCGCCGCGTGAAGACCCTCCTGGCCGTCCTGCTGTCCCTCGGCGCCGGTGCCGGCGTCGGTGCCGCCGCCGTCGCGGGCGTCACCGCCGTGGTCGACCCCGACACCTCCGCGGTCGAGCAGAGCGACCAGCAGCCGATCGACGTCCTCGACTACGGCACCCGCGGCTGACCCGGTGCCGGCGTCCGCCCGCGCGGACGCCAGCACCGCGCCCCACCCCCGCACGCTCGAGTCCCAGTCCAGCCCGGCGGCGTGCCGCGCCGCGGCCGCGCCCATCGCCGTCCGCTCGGCCGCGTCGCCCAGCAGCCGCTCCACCGCCGCGGTCAGGCCGTCGAGGTCGTCGGCCAGCAGCCCCGTGCGGCCGTCGCGCACCGACTCGTTGAGCCCGCCGGCCGATCGGTAGCCCACCGTCGGCGTCCGGTGCGCGCCGGCCTCGGTGACCACCAGCCCCCAGCCCTCCTTGACCGAGGGGCACAGGTGCACCCACGCCCGCGCCAGCTGCGCGTGCTTGGCCACCTCGTCGAGGAAGCCGTGGAACTCCACCCGGTCGGCGACGCCGAGGCGCGCGGCCTCGGCGCGCAGCCGCTCCTCCCACCAGCCCTCGCCCACGACCGCCAGCCGCAGGTCCGGCCGGCGCCCGCCCAGCCGGGCGAGCACCTCCAGCGCGTGCTCGACCCGCTTGTGCGGCACCAGCCGGCCCAGCACCACCAGCCGCGGGGTGGCCGAGCGGGACACCGTCACCGGCGGGGCCGGCTCGACGCCGTTGGGGACCACGCTCACCCGGGCGGGGGACACCCCGAGACCGGCGAGCTCGGTGCGGGTGGCCTCGGACACCGTCACGTACCGGGAGCGCCGGTAGACCCACGGGGCCAGCCGCGACTCCAGCCACCACCCGAGCGCGCCGCCGAGCCGGCCGAACACGATCGGCCACTGCTCGCGGTGCACGTGGTGGACCAGCACCACCACCGGCGCGCGGCGGACCAGCGGGCTGCAGAACGGCAGCCCGTTCTGCACGTCGACCACCAGCCGCGGACGGCGGCGCGCCACGTGCAGCAGCGCCCGCGGGTACACGCCCAGCCGCCCGCCGCGCCGGACCACCCGCACCCCGCGCAGCACCTCCTCGCGCGGCGCCCGCTCGTGCGCGGCGCAGAACAGCTCCACGTCCAGCCCGGCGGCCGCCAGGCCCTCCGCCACGCGGTGCACGTACCGTTCGGACCCGCCGCCCTCCGGGTGGCGCTCGTCGCGCCAGTTGACGAAGAGGACGTCGGCCGGCGGTCGTCGGCGGCGGGAGACGCGGATCACCCGCGGCACGATACAGACGCGTACCAGCCATTCCACCCGCCCGAACGGACGACAGAGGGAGCCCGCACGGAATGGACCGGACCGCCACTCTCGAACGGTCGGTGCGCCTCTTCCGCGCATTCCTCGTCGAGCAGACCGACCCCGACAGCTTCTACGGCGCGCTCGCCGAGGACTCGGTCGCGCAGCTGTCGCGGTGGGCCGACCTCGACGGCGCCACGGTCCTCGACGTCGGTGGCGGCCCCGGCTACTTCGCCCGCGCCTTCCGCGCGGCGGGGGCGGCCTACGTGGGGCTCGAGCCCGACGCCGGTGAGATGGCCGCGCGGGGAGAGCCGGAGCCGGGCACCCTGCGGGGCAGCGGGGAGGCGCTGCCGGTCCGCAGCGGCGCCGTCGACGTCTGCTACTCCTCCAACGTGCTCGAGCACGTCGCCCGGCCGTGGGTGATGGCCGACGAGATGGTGCGGGTGACCCGCCCCGGCGGCACGGTGCTGCTGTCGTTCACGCCGTGGTTGTCCCCCTGGGGTGGCCACGAGACCGCGCCCTGGCACTACCTCGGCGGCGCACGGGCCCGCCGCCGCTACCGCCGGCGCACCGGCCACGAGCCGAAGAACCGCTACGGGGAGTCGCTGTTCGCCGTCTCGGCCGGGGCGGCGGTGCGGTGGGCGCGGCGCTGCCCCGACGCCGAGCTGCTCGCCGTCCTCCCGCGCTACCACCCGTGGTGGGCCGCGTGGGTGGCCCGCGTCCCGGGGCTGCGCGAGGTCGCGTCGTGGAACGTCGTCCTCGTGCTGCGCCGCCGTTCCCCCTGAGGGGTGGTAACGGCGCTTACCGGCGCGACCGACGGGGCGGTAACGACCCGTACCACCCCCGAACGGGGGACCGGTACCGGCCGGAACCGGCCCGGGTTGGCCTGTGGCCTACCCGACAGTAATGTGACGCCGCCGCGACGCCGCAGGAGCCGTCGCAACGCCTCGGGAGGTCCCTCCACATGCGCCGACGTGTCCTCGGGCTCGTACTGCTGGGCCTGGGAGGCCTCTGCCTCGGTGCCGCCCTCGCCGTCCGGCTGTTCCTCGCGCCGTCGCTGGTGAGCCTGCCGCTGGACCAGGAGGCGTCGCGGACCGTCGTCGACCCGGAGGCCACCTACCTCGACGGGGAGACGCTGTCGGAGGTCACCGGCGAGGTCACCGCGCGGCTGACCGTGCAGGGCGACCCGGCCGCCGAGGAGGCCTCCGACGACGTCGCGGTGTGGAACTCCGGCACCACGATCACGAACGAGGACGGCGACCTGCTCACCGAGCCCGCCGAGGTCGTCAACTGCCTCGACCGCAAGACCGCCGAGGCGGTCGACTGCGACTCGGCCAGCGCCGACATCGACGGCCTGACCCTCACCTTCCCGTTCGGCACCGAGCAGCGCGACTACGACGTGTGGAACGGCAACGTCGGCGAGGCGGTCCCCGCCCGCTACGACGGCGAGGACGAGGTCGACGGCGTCGAGGTGTACCGCTTCGTGCAGTCGGTGCCCGAGACGGTGATCCGCACCGCCGAGGTGCCCGGCACCTTCGCCGGCGAGTCCAGCGCCGACACGGTCACCGCCGACGTCGTCTACAGCAGCGAGCGGACCATCCTGGTCGAACCCGTGAGCGGCAAGATCGTCAGCTCCGTCGAGCACCCGGTCACCGTGCTGCGCGGCCCGAGCGGGGACACCGGCCTGACCGTCCTCGAGGCCGAGCTCGGCCCCACCGGTGACGGGCTGGCCGAGGCCGCGGCCGACGCCGCGGAGACCCGGGACCAGATCACCACCGTGCAGCGGACCGTGCCGCTGGCCCTCCTCGGGCTCGGCCTGGTGCTGCTGGTCGTCGGCACCCTGCTGTACCTGCGCTCGCGGCCGGGCGCGCACCGCGCCGACGGCGCCCCCGCCGCCACGGCCACCGAGCCGGTGACCGTCGCCCGGTGACGCCCGCCGCCCCGCGCGGCCGGCTCCTGGAGCCGTGACCGCGACGCTCGTCCCCGAGCCCGCCGGGACCCTCCCGGCGGGCTCGGTCGCGTCCCGGGCGGCGACGGGGACGCCCCCGGACCCCCGCGCCGGCGTGCTGCTGCACCGGGTGCGGCTGGCGGTGGTGTGCCTGGGCCTGCTCGGGCTGGCGTTCTCGCAGTCGCCCGGGCGGGTCGTCCCGGACACCAAGCTCGACCTGACCGTCGACCCGGCCGGCTTCCTCGCCCGCGCCCTGCAGCTGTGGGAACCCGAGGGCTTCGCCGGCCAGGTGCAGAACCAGGCCTACGGCTACCTGTTCCCGATGGGTCCCTTCTTCGCCCTGGGCGACGCCGTCGGCCTGGACGCCTGGGTGGTGCAGCGGCTGTGGCTGGCGCTGCTGATGAGCACCGCCTTCCTCGGCGTCGTCGTCCTGGCCCGCCGGCTCGGGATCGGCTCGCCGGCCGCCGGCATCGTCGGCGGGCTGGCCTACGCGCTGGCCCCGCGCATGGTCACCGCGCTGGGCGCCACCTCCGTCGAGGTGGTGCCGATGGCGGTCGCGCCGTGGGTGCTGGTGCCGCTGGTCGGCGCCGCGGCGGCCCGCTCCCCGCGCCGGGCCGCGGCGCTGTCGGGCCTGGCGGTGCTCTGCGCCGGCGGGGTCAACGCGGTCGCGGCGTCGGCGGTGCTGCCGCTGCCGGTGCTGTGGCTGCTCACCCGGCCGGGCGGCCCGCTGCGCCGCCGGCTGGCCGCGTGGTGGGCCGGCGCCGTCGTGCTGGCCACCGCATGGTGGGCCGGGCCGCTGCTGCTGCTCGGGCGCTACAGCCCCCCGTTCCTCGACTACATCGAGAACGCCGACGTCACCACCGCCCCCACCGACGTGCTCTCCGTGCTGCGCGGGGTCGACCACTGGCTGGCCTACCTGGGCACCGCGACCGGGCCGACCTGGCCGGCCGGGTGGGTGCTGGTGGCCGAGACCCTCCCCGCGGCCGGCACCCTCGTCCTGGCCGGCGCCGGCCTGCTGTCCCTGGCCCGCCGTGACCTGCCCGAGCGCACCTGGCTGGTGCTGGGCCTGCTCGCCGGCGTCGCGCTGGTCACCCTCGGGCACCTCGCCACCGTCGACGGGCTGCTCGCCGGCCCGCTCAACGCGGCGCTCGACGGCGCCCTCGCCCCGCTGCGCAACGTGCACAAGTTCGACCCGGTGCTGCGGCTGCCGCTCGCCCTGGCGCTGGCCCACCTGGTCGGCGTCCTCGCCCGCCGGCTGCGGGAGGACGGGCCCGGGCCGCGGCCGGCGTCCTGGCCCGCCCGCTGGCCGGCACCCCGTGGGCTGGCGGTGCGCGGCGCGCTCGCCGCCGTCGTCCTCGCGCTGGTCGCCACCGCCTCCCCGGCGCTGGCCGGGCGGCTCGCGCCGCCGACCGGCTTCGAGGAGGTGCCCGGCTACTGGGCCGAGGCGGCCGGCTTCCTCGCCGCCGAGCAGCCCAGCGGCCGCGCGCTGCTGGTGCCCGCGTCGTCGTTCGGCACCTACGCGTGGGGGAGCCCGCAGGACGAGCCGCTGCAGCCCCTGGCCGACTCGCCGTGGGACGTCCGCAACGCCATCCCGCTCACCCCCGAGGGCCACATCCGGGTCCTCGACGCCGTCGAGCGGCGGCTCGAGCGCGGCGAGGGCTCCGCCGGGCTGACCCGGTTCCTCGCCCGCGCCGGCGTCTCCCACCTGGTGCTGCGCAACGACCTCGACACCGGGGCGGCCGCCTCGACCCGCTCGGTCCTGGTGCGCCAGGCGCTGCGCGACTCGCCGGGCATCACCCCGGTCGCCGCCTTCGGCCCGACCGTGCCGGCGCTGCCCTGGACCGAGGGGATCGTCCTCGACGCCGGCCTGGTCGAGCCGGCGCCGGCGATCGAGGTCTACGCCGTCGCGGGCACCGCCCCCCGGGCGTGGACCGCGCCGCTGGCCGAGACCGTGCCCGTGGCCGGCGGCCCCGACGCGGTGCTCGCGCTGGAGGACCGCGGGCTGCTCGGCGACCGGCCGACCGTCCTCGCCGGCGCCGCACCCGACGGCGTCGGCCCGGGGATGGTGGGCGACGCGCTGGTGCGCCGGGAGCGCGCCTTCGGCCGCATCACCGGGGCGACGTCGGCCGCGCTCGCGCCGGACGACCCGCGGCGCCTGACCGGCCCGGCCCGCGACTACCTCGACGCCGACCTCGCGCGCGGCGAGACCGCCGTCCGCTGGTCCGGCGGCACCGCAGCCGCCTCCAGCTCGGCCTCCGACGCCGGCAGCGCCGGGGGCGCCCGTCCCGACGCCTCCCCGTGGGCCGCCCTCGACGGGGACCCCGCGACGGCGTGGCGGCCGGCCGCCGGCTACGGCGACACCGGCCCGGCGGAGTGGCGGCTGACCGCCGACCGGCCGTTCCTGGCCGCCGGCGTGACGATCACCCTCGACGCAGCGACCGCCGCCGACGCGCCCGCCGAGGTCCGCCTCACCACCGACCGCGGGACCATCACCCGCCCGCTGCGCCCGGTCGCCGGGCCGCAGGACCTGCCGCTGCCCGCCGGGACCACCGCCACGCTGGCCATCGGTGCCGACGACGGCGCCGCCCTGGCGCTGGCCGAGGTCGCGGTGCCCGGCGTGCGGGTCACCCGCTCGCTGGTTCCCCCCGCGCCGGACGGCGAGGTCGCGGCCTGGGCCTTCGACGCCCTGGGCCCCGGCGGGTCGGCGTCGGGCTGCGTGGTCGACGCCGCCGGCACCCCGCGGTGCGCCGCCGCGCTGGTGGCCGGCGCGGAGGAGCCCGCCGGGCTCGACCGGGTGTTCACGGCCGCCGACCCGGCCCGCGCCCAGCTCACCGCCACCGCGGTGCCGCGACCCGGGCCGGCGCTCGACGCGCTGCTCGCCGAGGCCGGCGGGCTCGACGTCGCCGTCGCGGCCAGCAGCACCGCGGTGGCCGACCCGCGCGGCAGCGCCCTCGCGGCGGTCGACGGCGACCCCGCGACCGCGTGGCACGCCGACCCGGGCGACGCCGCGCCGACCCTCACCCTCACCTGGCCGCGGCCGCGCACCGTCGACTCGCTGCGGGTGGTCACCACCCCCGGCCTGGCCGCCGCGTTCCCCACCGCGGTCACCCTCACCGCCGGCGGCCTGCCGCGCACCCTCGGGCTCGACGACGACGGCGCCGTCCGCTTCGCACCGGTCACCACCGACCGCCTGCAGGTGACCCTCGCGGCGCCGCTGGAGCTGGACACCTTCGACCCGGTCACCCGGTTCGTCACCCCGCTGGGCACCGGGGTGAGCGAGCTGCAGGTCGGGAGCGCCGCGCCGCTGGACCTCGCCGCCGAGGTCACCGTCCCGTGCGGGGACGGTCCCGCGGTCACCGTCGACGGCGAGACCCGCGCGACGACGGCGACCGCGACCGTCGGCGCGCTGCGCGACCTCGAGCCCCTGGAGCTGCAGGTCTGCGGCGACCCCGCGGTGCGGCTGGCCGCCGGCGAGCACCGGCTGGTCGCCGCGGGCACCGACGTCCTCGCCGTCCGCTCGGCCACCCTCGTCGCGACCGACCTCGGGCCCGGGCCCGGCCGCGACGCGGCCGCGGTGACCCGCTGGGACGCCGAGCACCGCGCCGTCGAGGTCGCCGCCCGCGACGAGGCCACCCTGCTCGTCGTCCCGGAGAACACCAACCCCGGCTGGACGGCGACGCTGGACGGCGAAGTCCTCGAGTCCGTCGCCGTCGACGGCTGGCAGCAGGGCTGGGTGCTGCCGCCCGGCGCCGCGGGCACGGTGTCGCTGGAGTTCACCCCGGGCGCGGCCTACCGGGGTGCGCTGGCCGCCGGCGCCGGCGCGGTGCTGCTGCTGGTGCTGCTGGCGGCGCTGCCGGTGCGGCGCACCCGGACCACCGCCGAACGCCGCCCCGGTCGCGGGGCGACGGTGCTGGTCGTGGTGGCCGCCGTCGCCGGCACCGCGCTGGTCGGGGGCGTGGTCGGGCTGGGCCTGCTCGCGGCCGCCGTCGCCGTCGCCGGTGCGCTGCGGGCGCGGCGGGCCGCCGTCCTCGGGGGCATCGCCGCGGCCGCCGTCGGGGTCGCCGGGGCACTGCTGCTCACCGTGCCGGCCGCCACCGGCACCGCCCGGCAGGTGCTCGCGCTGGCCGCCGTGGCGGCGGTGGTGGCCACGGTGCTGCCCGCGCCCGGCCTCCGCGGGCCGGCGGCCCGGCTGGCGGCGCGGCTGCCCCGGCGGGGCTGAGGACCGGAGACCGGTCAGGGGGCCAGCGCCTGCGCCTCGTCCTCGTCGCGGGCCACGGCCCGGTCGGCGGGCCTCACCGGCGGCCGGTCGGGCACCACCGAGCGCAGCCGCTCCACCAGCGGCCGCTCCAGGACCCGGTAGGACAGCGCGGCCACCGCGACCGCGGCGGCCAGCGTGCCGCCCAGCACCACCGGCAGCGGGCTCTCGAACAGGTCCCAGAACGCCACGAGCAGCAGCAGGTGGAACAGGAAGACGCCGTAGGAGATCTCCCCGGCCCAGTGCACCGGGCGGCTGGCGAGCACACGGCGCGCGCGGCCGCGGGTCTGGTCGCCGAACACCAGCGGCAGCACCGCGAGCGCGGCCACGCCGGTGTAGAGCACGTGCTTGACCACCACCTGCGGGCCGGTCAGCCCCTGGTCCAGCTGCACCGGGCCGGTGAGCGGGCCGGCGGCCACCCAGAACAGGGCGGCGGCGCCGGCCCAGCAGGTCCACGGGCTCGACGCCAGCACCTCGACCGCCCGGACCGGCGCGCGGTCGGGTGCCGACACGGTGAGGACCGCGACGGCCATCCCGGCGGCGAACCAGGACAGGTAGGCCGGCAGCCACAGGGTCAGCGAGCCGAGGACGAGCGGGTCGCTCGCCGCCCAGAGGCTCCAGCCCCACCCGAACAGCGACAGCACCCCCAGCCCGGCGAGCAGCCGCCGCGGCCGCCACCCGCCGGCGACCGCCAGCAGGACGCGGACCAGCAGCGGCAGCAGCAGGTAGAAGGCGACCTCGGTGCACAGGCTCCAGGCGTGGTCGAGGCCCTCGGCGTGCCAGTCGCGCGAGTAGATCTGCGTCAGCGTCAGGAAGCGCAGCCAGTCACCGGCCGTGGCGCCCTCGTTGCCCGGGAGGAAGAGCATCGCCAGCGCCACGCACAGCCAGTAGGCCGGCAGGATCCGCAGCGCCCGCCGCCACAGGTAGGCGGTGGTGCGCGGGGCGGGCCGGTCCTCGGCGGCGGCGCGCAGGAACGGCTGGGAGAGCAGGAACCCCGACAGCGTGAAGAACACCGCGACGCCGACGTCGAGGCGGGCGAGGGCGAACCCGCCGGGGTCGGGGGTGTAGGCGCCGGCCCAGAACGCGGCGTGGGTGGTGACGACGGCCAGCGCCGCGAGCGCGCGCAGGCCGTTGAGGCAGGGGTAGCGCACCGCGGTCAGCCCCCGCCCGGCGTCAGGGGACGGGGCGTCCCGACGGTCACCACGCCCACGCACACCGGCACCCCCGGGTCGTCGACGGCGACCACCAGCTCGTCGACCGCGCCGTCGACCTGCAGGTACAGGTCGCGCAGCCCGGCGCCGACCAGCGTGCCGCCGAGGGTGTCCCCGGCCTGCACCGTGACGGCGTTGGCGCCGCCGGCGATGTAGGCGACCTGCACGATCCACCGGCCCGGCGGCACCGCCTGGCGCAGCGGGACGGTCACCGGCGCGCCGGCCACCTGCCAGCCGCAGTCCGGCTGCGGCCCCGGGCCCGACGTCGTCACCGGGTCGACGGCGGCGAGCTGCCCGCGGCCCCGGTCGTCGAGCGCGGCGAGCTGGTGGGTCACCTCGCCGACCTGCAGGAAGTGCGGCTGCGCCGGCAGCCCGGAGAGCACCACCGAGGCCCGGTTCGCCGGCGCGAGCGCCCCCGGCACGACCTCCTCGGGCACGGTCGTGTCGGCGACGACGAGGTCCTGCCGCCCGATCACCGACGCCCGCGCCTCCGCCACGTAGTCGCGGGTGGCGTTGACCGACCAGAAGGAGGCGAACCCGGCGGTCGACAGCACGCAGCCGACGGCGAGCGCGCCGCCCACCGCCACGCCCAGCGCCGGGCGGGCGAGGCGGGCGGGGAGACCCGCCGCCCGGCGCCGCCGGAGCACCGGGGGAGCGCCGACGACGGGCAGCACGGCCAGCGTCAGGCCCAGCGCCGCCAGCAGCGCCAGGGTCGCCGGCGCGACGGTGCCGGCGGGCAGCCCGCCGGTCACGTCGGCCCGGTCGGGCGCGGCACCCTCGGCCAGCAGGACGACCGCGCCGGCCGCGGCCGCGAGCAGCCACGCCCGCAGCGCGCCGCCGGCGAGCACCACGCTGCCCACCACGACGGCGGCGACGACGGCGCCCGCGCCCCACACCAGCGCCGGCGGGGGCTCGGGGACGGCGAACGGCAGCGCCACCGGCCGCCACCCCCACGGGCCGCCGACCAGGCCGGGCAGCACCGTGCGGGCCAGCTCGCCGGGGGCCGCCCCGGCCGCCGCGCGGAGGCGGGTGGGGTCGAGCAGCGGGCCGGCGTCGGTGAGCACCCGGGCGAGCAGCCCGGCGAACACGCCGGCGGCCTGCGCGGCCCACGCGGTGCGCCACCGCGCGAGCGCCCGCACGCGCTCCCGCAGCGGTCCGGCGGTGGCCCACGCCAGCGTGCCGGCGAGGAGCAGCACCGGGACGAGCGCCACCCAGCCGGCGAACAGCAGCCCTCCCGCCACCGCGAGCCCGGCGACCACCGCCGGTCCGGGGGCGCGGGTCCGCAGGTGCCGCACGTGCGCGCCGACCGCCGTCAGCAGGACCAGCTGCAGGGGCAGCTGGACGAGCGCGGCGCTCCACCACAGCCCGCCGACGAGCGGCAGCGAGCTGGTGAGGTAGACGGTGAACGGCAGCAGCACCGCCGGGCGGCGGCCGGCGAGCTCGACCAGCAGCCGGTAGAGCAGCAGGTCGACGAGGAGCTGGCCGGCCACCTCCAGCGCCACCAGCCCGGGCCAGGAGTAGGGCGCCACCGAGGCCACGCCGCGGGCGAGGGCGGCGGCCGCGGGCGGGCCGGGCACCTCGCCGGTCAGCCCGATGAGGGAGGCCGGCGCGAGCAGGTCCTGCCGGGTCAGCCAGCCGCCGGCCGCCGTCCAGGCGCGCAGCAGCAGGTGCACGGCCACCAGGGCCGCGGCGACGGCGGGGACGAGGGCCTCGCGGTCGACCCGCAGCTGCACGACGGTGCGCGGGGAGCCCGCCCGCGGCGCCGTCCCGGTCGCCGGCTCTGCGGCGGGGACGCCGACGTCCGCAGGTGAGGCCATGGAACTCCGATCGCTGTGAGCGAGGTCTCGACGGAGGGTAACCAGCGACGTTACCGGCCGGTAGCCCGCCGCCGGGTGAGCCGGCTCAGGCGGTGCGGGCGACGAGCTGGACGAGCACCTCAGTGGCGACGTCGGTGTCCTCGGCGAGCGCCGCGGCCTCGCCGCGCTCGACCCGGGCCAGCATCAGCTCGTTGAGCCCGCCGACGGCAGCGAGCACCAGCGCGCGGTCCACCGGGCGCACCTCGCCGGGGTGCCGGCGTGCCAGGTCGGCGGCGACCCCGCTGATCAGCTCGACGTAGCGGTCGATGACCTGCCGGCGCAGCGCGAGTGCCGGGCGGCCGGCGGCCTGCACCTCGACCAGCGACGCCCACGCCACCTCGGGGTTGGCGGCGAGCACCTCCAGGTAGGCGCGCACCGCCGTCCGCAGCCGGTCGCGCCAGGGGAGCCCGGCCGCGGCGGCCTGGGCGGCCCGCACCGTGGCGAGCATCTTGTCGCTGGCCCGGGTGTAGAGCTCGAGCAGGCAGTGCTCCTTGTCGCGGAAGTGCGCGTAGACGACGGTCTTGGACACCCGGCCCTCGCGGGCGATGTCGGAGATGGTCGTGGCGCGGTAGCCCTTGGCCGCCATGCAGGTGGCCAGCGCCAGCATGATGCGCACCCGGCGGGCGGCGTCCTCCTCGGTGAGGTCGGCCGGCGAGACCAGGGCTTCCACGGCCGGGATGCTACGGCCGCCGGGCCCCCGGACCGGCCCGCGACGCCGCGGCCGGCGGCGGCGGTGAGGCGGTTCACCGCCCGCCCCGGGAACACATCGCCGCCGGGGGCTGTCGTCCCCTGGGTGACGCCCCCGACGCCTGCCCGTGCGCCGCTGCGCGCCTACGCCGTCTGGCTGACCGCGCTGGCCGCCTACGTCGTCGCGGTCTTCCACCGCGCCTCCCTCGGCGTGGCGGGCGTGGAGGCGCAGGAGCGGTTCTCCGCCGGCGCCTCGGCGGTGTCGTTGTTCCTCGTGCTGCAGCTGGCCGTCTACGCGGGGCTGCAGGTGCCGGTCGGGGTGGCGCTGGACCGGTTCGGCTCGCGACGGCTGATCCTCGCCGGCGGGCTGACGATGGCCGCCGGCCAGCTGGTGCTGGCGATCGCCACCGACGTCCCCACCGCGGTCGCCGCCCGGGTGCTCGTCGGCGCCGGGGACGCCATGACCTTCATCAGCGTGCTGCGGGTGATCGGGTTCTGGTTCCCCGGCCCCACCGTCCCGGTCGTCACGCAGCTCACCGGCATCCTCGGGCAGGTCGGGCAGATCGTGGCCGCCTACCCGCTGGTCGCGCTGCTGCACGCCGCCGGCTGGCGCAGCACCTTCCTCGGCGCCGCGGCGGTCGGCGTGCTCGTCGTGGTCCTGGCGTCGGCCACGCTGCGCGACGCCCCGCCCGGCACACCCGCGAGCAGCGCCGCCGGGCTGGCCGAGGTGCGCCGCAGCCTGACCCTCACCTGGCGCGAGCCCGGCACCCGCATCGGCCTCTACACCCACCTGGTCACGCAGTTCTCCGGCACCGTCTTCGCGCTGCTGTGGGGCTATCCGTTCCTCGTCCTCGGCCAGGGGCTGGCCCCGGCGACGGCGGCCGGGCTGCTGAGCCTGCTGGTGGTCGTCGGCATGGCCGTCGGCCCGCTGCTGGGCCGGCTGTGCGGGCGGTGGCCGCTGCGCCGCTCGGTCCTCGTGCTCGGCATCCTCGGCCTCACCGCGACCACCTGGACGGCGGTGCTGCTGTGGCCCGGCCGGGCGCCGCTGTGGCTGCTGGTGGTGCTGGTCGTGGTCCTCGGCACCAACGGCCCGGGCTCGATGATCGGCTTCGACTACGCCCGCACCTGGAACCCCGCCGAGCGCCAGGGCAGCGCCAGCGGCGTGGTCAACGTCGGCGGGTTCGTCGCCTCGCTGCTGACGATCCTCGCCATCGGCGCGGTCCTCGACGCGCTCACCCCGGGCGGCTCCACCGCCTACGACCTCGGCGCCTTCCGCGCCGCGTTCGCCGTCCAGTACGTGTTCTGGGCGGTCGGGCTGGTCGGCGTGCTGCGCCACCGCCGCGTGCTGCGCGCCCGGCTGGCCCGCGACGGCGTCGTCCTCGCCCCGCTGCACGCCGCCGTCACCGCCCGGCTGCGCGGGGGCTCGGCCTACCGCTGAGCGTGCGGCAGGATCGGCCGGCGTGGAGGCCGGCGGCACCGACGCCTACCGCCCCGACGCCTGGCACGACCTGGCGGTGGCGGCGGTCGGTGCCACCGCGGCCCTGACCGGGCTGCTGTTCGTCGCGGTCTCGATCAACCTCGACCGGATCCTGTCCTACGCCTGGCTGCCCCGCCGCGCGGGGGCGACGCTGGTGCTGCTGGTGGCACTGCTGGCGGCCGGCCTGTTCGTCCTCGTCCCCGGCCAGCCGCTGTCGGTGCTCGCCGCCGAGCTCGCCGCCACAGGGCTGGTGCTCGCCGTCACCGGGGCCGCCGAGCTGGTCCCGGTGCAGGGGGAGGCCGGCCGTCCCCGGGGCAGGCGGGTGAGCCGGGCGGTCATCGTGCTGCTGCCGGCCGGTGCCCTGCTGGCGGCGGCGGGGTCGCTCGCCCTCGGCGACGGCGGCGGGCTGTACTGGCTGGCCGGGGCCCTCGTCGGCGGGATCGCGGCGGCCTGCGCGAACGCCTGGGTGCTGCTCGTCGAGATCATGCGCTGACCTCGCGTCCGCACCGCCGCCGCGGGCAGGATCGCGCGCATGGACGTGGTGGTCGGGCTGGACAGCGGGACGACGGCCACCAAGGCGGTGACCGCGGGAGTCGACGGGCGGGTCCGCGACCTGGTCAGCGTCGGCTACTCGCTGTCGATGCCCGCGCCCGGCCGCGCCGAGCTCGACGGACGGCGCCTCGCCGACGCCGCCGTCCAGGCGCTCGCCGCCGTCAGCGCCGCCGTCCACGGGCGCGGCGACCGGGTCGTGGGGATCTCCCTGTCCGCGGCGATGCACGGTCTGGTGCCCATGGACGACGACGGCCGGCCGCTGGGCCCGGTGGTCACCTGGGCCGACGACCGCGCCGCCGGTTTCGCCGGGGCGCTGCGCGCCGACGGCCGCGCCGGCGGGCTGCACACCCGCACCGGGACGCCGGTGCACCCGATGTCCCCGCTGCTCAAGCTCGCCTGGCTGCGCGCCGAGGACCCCGACCGGCTGGCCGGCGTGCCGCGCTGGGGCGGGGTGAAGGAGCTCGTCGTCGCGGCGCTGCACGGCGGCCCGCAGGTGCTCGACCGCTCGTGCGCCTCCTCGACCGGCCTCTACGGCCTGCGCACCGGGTCCTGGGATCCCGAGGCGCTGCAGATCGCCGGGGTGCGCGCCGACCAGCTGGGGGTGGTGCTGCCGACGACGGCGGTGCTGCCTGGGTTGCGCCCGGAGGTGGCCGCGGCGACCGG
The DNA here is from genome assembly GCF_054049915.1 of Geodermatophilus sp. SYSU D00766. NCBI lineage: Bacteria > Bacillati > Actinomycetota > Actinomycetes > Geodermatophilales > Geodermatophilaceae > Geodermatophilus > Geodermatophilus sp. SYSU D00766. Next base: position 51,849 of record NZ_JBJGYI010000013.1, on the reverse strand, counting down.
GCTGCCCCGGGACACCCCGGTGGTCATCGGCGCCTCCGACGGCGTGCTGGCCAACCTCGGCCTCGGCGCCGTCCGCCCGCAGGTCGCCGCGGTGTCGCTGGGCACCAGCGGCGCGATGCGGGTCGTCGTCCCCGAGCCCACGACCGACCCCGCGCACCGGCTGTTCTGCTACGCGCTCACCGACGACCAGTGGGTGGTCGGCGGCGCGGTGAACAACGGCGGCTCGGTGGTGCGCTGGGCGGGGCAGGCCCTGGCCGGCGGGGAGGCGCTCACGGGGGAGGACGCCGACGCCCTCGACGCCCGGTTGCTGGCCGAGGCGCAGGAGGTGCCGGCCGGCAGCGCGGGGCTGCTGTGCCTGCCCTACCTGCTCGGCGAGCGGGCGCCGTGGTGGCGCTCCGGGCTGCGCGGCGCCTACGTCGGCCTGCGCCGCGAGCACCGCCGGCCGCACCTGGTGCGGGCCGCCGTCGAGGGGGTGTGCCAGCAGCTCGCGCTGGTCCGCGACGCGTTCTCGGCCACCGGCGTGCCGGTCACCGAGGTCCGCGCCACCGGCGGCGCGGTGGCCTCCCCGCTGTGGGTGCGCACGCTGGCGGCCGCGCTCGACCTCCCGGTGCGGGTGGCCGACTCGCCGGAGGGCACCGGCCTGGGCGCGGCGCTGCTCGGCCTGCACGCCCTCGGCGCGCTGCCCGACCTCGACGCGGCGACCGCGCTCGTCGGCGTCTCCGACCCCGTCGAGCCCGACCCGGCCGCCGCGGACCTCTACCGCCGGGTGCGCCCGCTGGTCGAGCGGTCCGCCGACGCGCTGGCCGACGTCCTGGCCACGCTGGACGCCCTCGACGACACCCCGTCGGGCCACCCGGTCTGACCGCGCGCCACCGAGGCGCGGACGCCGTCGTCCCGCGCCAGGATGGCGCCCTGACCGCAAGCGGAGGTGCGACATGAGGGGTGCGGCGCGGGCCGCGGTGGCCGGGCTGGGCGCGGTGGCGGCGGTGGCCGCCCGGGACCTGCTGCAGCGGGAGCACACCCTGCTGCGCAACTTCCCGGTGATCGGGCACGCCCGCTACCTGCTGGAGTCGATGGGGCCGGAGCTGCGGCAGTACCTGGTGGCGGGCAACAACGAGGAGCGGCCCTTCACCCGCGACCAGCGCCGGTGGGTCTACGCCTCGGCCAAGGGGCAGAACAACTACTTCGGGTTCGGCACCGACAACGACCTCGAGTACACGGCGGGCTACCCGGTGATCAACCACCGCACCTTCGGCCGCGCCGTCCCGCCGTCGCACCCGCACTCCGCCTCCGACGTCGCGCTGCCCTCGGCGAAGGTGCTCGGCGGCCCGCGCGGGCGGCGCCTGGCGTTCCGGCCGGCGTCGGTGGTCAACGTGTCGGCGATGAGCTTCGGGTCGCTGTCGGGCGCGGCGGTCGAGGCGCTCAACCGGGGCGCGGCGCTGGCCGGGTGCCTGCACAACACCGGCGAGGGCGGGCTGTCGGTGCACCACCGGCACGGCGGGGAGCTGGTGTTCCAGATCGGCACCGCCTACTTCGGCTGCCGCGACGAGCGAGGCCGCTTCGACCTGCAGCGACTCAAGGACCTGGTGGCGTCCGCGCCGGTGCGGGCGCTGGAGGTCAAGCTCAGCCAGGGCGCCAAGCCCGGCCTGGGCGGGGTGCTGCCGGGGGCGAAGGTGACCGCCGAGATCGCCGCCGCCCGCGGAGTGCCGGAGGGCGTCGACTGCGTCAGCCCGTCCCGGCACGCGGAGTTCGGCGACGTCGACGGCCTGCTCGACTGGGTGGAGCTGCTGGCCGCCGAGACCGGGCTGCCGGTGGGCATCAAGTCCGCCGTCGGCGACATGGCCTTCTGGGACGAGCTGACCGCGCTCATGGCCGGCACCGGCCGCGGGGTGGACTTCGTGACGGTCGACGGCGGCGAGGGCGGCACCGGCGCCGCGCCGCTGATCTTCACCGACTCGGTGTCCCTGCCGTTCCAGCTCGGCTTCGCCCGGGTGTACTCGACCTTCGCCCGGCGCGGGCTGGCCGAGCAGGTCACCTTCGTCGGCGCCGGCAAGCTCGGGCTGCCCGACAACGCGATCGTGGCGTTCGCCCTCGGCTGCGACATGGTCAACATCGCCCGCGAGGCGATGCTGGCGATCGGCTGCATCCAGGCGCAGAAGTGCCACACCGACACCTGCCCGACCGGCGTCGCCACGCAGAACGCCTGGCTCAGCCACGGCCTGGACCCGGCGCTGAAGTCGGTGCGGCTGGCCAACTACGTCGCCACGCTGCGCCGCGACCTGCTCAAGGTGGCCGAGGCCTGCGGCGTCGAGCACCCGGGGCTGATCGACACCGGCTCGGTCGAGGTGCTCACCGGGCGGACGGCGTCGACCCCGCTGGGCGAGGTCTACGGCTACGAGACCGGGTGGGGGCTGCCCTCGGCCGCCGACCGCGAGCAGATCGTCGCGGTCATGACGGCCGAGGCCCCCCAGGGCGGCTCGGCACCCCCCTCGGAGGACGCCCAGGCATAGGAAGCTCTCCCCACGTCCTGGGCGCCAGGACGTGGGGATCGCTTCCTATGCCGCGCCGCCGCGCAGCAGGTCCTCGAAGGAGGGGACGTCGGCGAACGGGTCGGCCGGGCGAGCCGACGCCGGCCGTCCGGTGACGACGTCGGCCAGTTCGCCGGCCGCGCGGTCGACCCGCGCCGCCAGCTCGCCGCCGGCACCGTCGCCGCCGGCCCAGTCCTCGCTCGCCGCGAACACCGCGGTCGGCACGGTCACCGCGCGCAGGTAGGCGAACAGCGGCCGCATGGCGTGCTCGAGCACCAGCGAGTGCCGGGCGGTGCCGGCGGTGGCGGCCAGCAGGACGGGCGTGCCGGTGAGCGCGTCCTTCTCCAGCACGTCGACGAAGGACTTGAACAGCCCGCTGTAGGAGGCGGTGAACACCGGCGTCACCGCGATGACGGCGTCGGCGCCGGTCACCGTCTCGATCGCCGCGCGCAGCGCCGCGTTCGGGAAGCCGGTGACGAAGGCGTCGGCCAGGTCGCGCGCGTGCTCGCGCAGCTCGACGACCTCGACGACGGCGTCCTCGCCCCGCTCGCGCAGGGCGGCCACCGTCGCGGCGGTCAGCCGGTCGGCCAGCAGCCGGGTCGACGACGGCGTCGACAGCCCGGCGCTGACCACGGCCAGGGTGCGGGTGGTCACGCGGAGACCTCCTCGGCGGTGCGCCCGGTGACGTCGTCACCGGGCGCGTGGACGGTGGGGTCGACCGCGCCGCCGCGGGCGGCGACCCGCGAGGCGTGGGTGGGCGCGTCGGGCACGTGCGCGGGCTTGAGCGCCGCGAACTCCCGGCGCAGCACCGGCACGACCTCCTCGCCCAGGACGTCCAGCTGCTCGAGCACGGTCTTCAGCGGCAGGCCGGCGTGGTCGACGAGGAACAGCTGGCGCTGGTAGTCACCGACGTACTCGCGGAACCCGAGGGTGCGCTCGATGACCTGCTGCGGGGAGCCGACGGTCAGCGGCGTCTCGCGGGAGAAGTCCTCCAGCGACGGGCCGTGGCCGTAGACCGGCGCGTTGTCGAAGTAGGGCCGGAACTCGTCCACGGCGTCCTGCGAGTTCTTGCGCACGAACACCTGACCGCCGAGGCCGACGATCGCCTGGTCGGCGCTGCCGTGGCCGTGGTGCTCGAAGCGGCGGCGGTAGAACTCCACCATCCGCTGCGTGTGCTCCTTCGGCCAGAAGATGTGGTTGGAGAAGAACCCGTCGCCGTAGTAGGCGGCCTGCTCGGCGATCTGCGGCGAGCGGATCGACCCGTGCCATACGAACGGCGCGACGCCGTCGAGCGGGCGCGGGGTCGAGGTGAAGCCCTGCAGCGGCGTGCGGAAGCGGCCCGACCAGTCGACGACCTCCTCGTCCCACAGCCGGCGCAGCAGCGCGTAGTTCTCGACCGCCAGCGGCAGCCCGTCGCGGATGTCCTGGCCGAACCAGGGGTAGACCGGGCCGGTGTTGCCGCGGCCCAGCATGAGGTCGACGCGGCCGCCGGCGAGGTGCTGCAGCATCGCGTAGTCCTCGGCGATCTTCACCGGGTCGTTGGTGGTGATCAGCGTGGTCGCCGTCGACAGCTGCAGCCGCTGCGTGCGCGCCGCGACGTAGGCCAGGGTCGTGGTGGGCGAGGACGAGAAGAACGGCGGGTTGTGGTGCTCGCCGAGGGCGAAGACGTCCAGGCCGACCTCCTCGGCCTTCTCCGCGATCCGGACGACGGCCTGGATCCGCTCCGCCTCGCTGGGCGTGCGGCCGGTGGTGGGGTCGGTCGTGATGTCGCTGACCGAGAAGACGCCGAACTGCATCTCGTGCTCCATGTGGTTGAGCGTGCAACTACTGCACTCCGCCGAACCCCCGGCCACCCGGATCCATTCCCAGGCTCTCGTGACCGTGCCGAGACACATCCACTGCGCTGCGTGATCACCCCGGCACGTCGCGACGACCCCACTCCGACGGCCCGGTCCGCTGCCCGTCGGGCCGGTCCGGCCGGTCCCCCGGGGTGGGAGATTGTGATCACTCCGACCGGCCAGCGGGGAACCGGATCGGACGGCGTACCGAGGGGGACCGGGATGTCGCAGGTGGGTGAGGGGCGCGCACGGCACGCAGCGGCCGGGGACGACGACCCGAGACGGGCACCGAGCGGGCTCGACGGCCTGCTGGGCACGGGGCCGGTGTTCAAGACGGCGGTGCGCGGCTACGACCGCGCGCAGGTGGACACCTACGTGGACTGGGCCGAGACCGAGGTCATGGTCCTGCGGCGGGAGAACGACCACCTCCTCAGCCGCTACGCCGCCTGCTCGACCGAGCTGCAGAACGCCCGGCGCCGGCTCGCGGCGCTGGTCCGCGAGCGGCAGTCGCTGCCCGGGCCGGAGGAGGCCAGGGCCCTGGTGGCCCGGGCCGAGCAGGAGGCCGCCGCGGTCACCTCGACCGCCGAGGAGGAGGCCCGGCGGCTGCTCGCCGAGGCCCGCACCGAGGCCGAGGCGCGGCTCCGCGGGGTCGCCGAGATGCGCGAGGCGGTCATCGCGCTGCGCCAGCAGACCCGCAGCGAGGCCGCGGCCGTGCTCGAGGCGGCCCGCCGCCAGGCGGCGGAGGTGGGCCGGGCAGCGGCCGAGGAGCGCGCCCGGCTCGACCGCGCGGCCGCCGAGGCGCGCGAGCAGCGGGACCGGGAGGCCGCCGAGGTGCGCGCCCGGGCCGACGCCGAGGCGCTCGAGCGCCGGCTGGCCGCCGAGGCCGAGCTCGCGCCGCTGCGCGACGAGCGCGACCAGGCCCGCGAGTGGCTGCTCGGGCTGACCGGCCAGATCGACCGGGCCCTCGCGGTCGTCGCCGGGGCGCTGCCCGAGGACGTCCCCGTCCTCGCCGAGCGCCGGGGGACCGCCGGAGTGCCGGACGGTCGCGACCCGGTCGCCGTCGGTGATGCGTCGCAGCTCACGATGCTGCACGGGGCCGGCCGGCCCGAGGTCGCCGCGGCCTCCTGACCGGCTCGCTGAGCAGGGCGGACGCCGGCCGCGGGGTCGGCGTCCGTCCCGCCTGCACCCCACCTGTCCCGCCCGTCCCTCCGGTCCCCGTGTTGTCACGGACCGGTAACGGCCTCTACCGTGGCGGGCGTCCGGTTGGTCGTCCCTCCCCGTCCGGGGAACCTGGCCGGACGCCGCCGAGTCGTGTCCGTCCCCGCGGACGCGAGCCGGGGACCCACCGCAGTGCCGGGGTGAATCGCACCCGGCGAGCTCCGCTCGCCGGCGCGTAGGGCTGCTTCCCGCCCGAACCCGTCAGCTAACTCGGTAGGCGGCTCACGGAAGGAACGGAGTCTCCGCATGCCCCGCCTCCGGGCCCCCGTGGCCCGCAGGTGCAGCCGCCGGCGCGCGCAGCGTGCCCTCGCGTCCTCCTGACGCCGGCTCGACCCTGCCCTGCCGCGCCCGGCACCGCCGGAGCCGCCGGAGACCCGCACTCCGCCAGACCCCGTAGACCGCGACCGCGTGTGCGCGCCCACGCCCCGGGCCGCCGCGTGCTCTCTCCCCCCGGAGTTCCCACCCTCATGCCCCGTAACCGCCACACCGCCTCCGACACGCCGGAGACCCTCGAGGCCGCCGCCGTCGAGGTCACCGACGTCGACGAGGCCCCCGCCCGCCGCCGCGGCCTGCTCGGCTCCCGCCGTCCGGCGCTGCTGCTCGGCACCGCCACCGCCGGCGCCCTGCTCGTCGGCGTCCTGACCGCCACCGGTACCGGCGGCAGCGCCGACACCGGGACCGACACCGCGAGCGCCTCCGTGGGCGTCGCCGAGGCGCTGGGCATCCCGCCGCAGTCCGAGGACGAGGACGCGGCCACCACCAGCGCCATCGGGGACGACACCCTCGCCTCCCTCGAGGACCTCGCCGCCTCGCGCAACCAGCGCACCGCGGTCGACGCCGCCGCCGTCGAGGCCCAGGCCGCCGCCGAGCAGGCTGCCGCAGAGCAGGCCGCCGCCGAGGAGGCCGCCCGCGTCGCCGCCGAGGAGGAGGCCGCCCGCGCCGCCGCCGAGGCCCAGGCCGCCGCCGAGGCCCAGGCCGCTGCCGAGGCTGCCGCGGCCGAGCAGGCCGCCGCCGAGCAGGCTGCTGCCGAGCAGGCCGCTGCCGCCGCGCCGGCCGCCGCGGCCACCGAGGCGCCGGCCGCCAGCAGCAGCGGCTCGAGCACCGCCAAGAGCGGGTCGTTCAAGGACTACGCGCTCAGCCTCGTCGGCGCCGAGCAGTTCTCCTGCCTGGAGAAGCTGTGGGGCAAGGAGAGCGGCTGGAACCCCACCGCGCAGAACCCCACCAGCACCGCCTACGGCATCGCGCAGTTCCTCGACTCCACCTGGGCCAGCACCGGCATCGCCAAGACCTCCGACGGTTACCTGCAGATCGACGCCGGCCTGATCTACATCAACGACCGCTACGGCTCGCCGTGCGAGGCCTGGGCCCACTCGCAGGCCACCGGCTGGTACTAGAAGGACCCGCTGCCCCCCACACCTCGCTCCGCTCGGCGGGGGCCCCTGCACCGGGGCCGTTCCAGCACGTCACCCAGGGGGGCCGTTCCGGTACGTCACTGAGGGAGGGCCGGTGACCAGGGTGGTGCCCGCGGCGTTCGTCCGCGCGCACACCCAGGTCCGCCGGCCCTCCCTCGTCCCGGAGGTGCGGCTGCACGTCGCCGACGACGTCGTCGCGCTGTGGGAGGCCATGGAGGACGCCGGCGGGGCCGGTGAGGACCCGCCGTTCTGGGCCGCGGCCTGGCCCGGCGGGCAGGCGCTGGCCCGGGCCGTGCTCGACGGCGCCGTCCCGGTGGCCGGCCGCCGCGTCCTCGACCTCGGGTCGGGCAGCGGGCTGGTCGCCGTCGCCGCCGTCCTCGCCGGTGCCCGGCACGTGCTGGCCAGCGACGTCGACCCGTTCTCCCGGACGGCGGTCGCGGTCAACGCGGTCCTCAACGGCGTCACCGGGATCAGCGTCATCGGCGACGTCCTGCACCGCGAGCCCCCCGACGTCGACCTCGTCCTGGCCGGGGACGTCTGCTACGACCGCGTGATGACCGAGCGGGTGCTGCCCTTCCTCGACCGGGCCCGCGCCCGCGGCAGCGCCGTCCTCGTCGGCGACCCGGGCCGGCCCTACCTGCCGCACGAGCGGCTCGAGCCGGTCACCGTCCTCGACGTGCCCGAGACCGAGGGCCCGGGCCTGCGCCGCACCACGGTGTGGCGGCTGCCCTGAGCGCCCCCGGGCACCGAGCCGCGCTCGGTAGGGTCGCCGCCGTGGCCGCACCGCTCCCCGTCCCGCCCGGCGGCAGCCGCGGACGCCGCGCCCGCCGCCCCTCCGGCGACGACCGCGAGCGGGCCATCCTCACCACCGCCGAGGAGCTGCTCGGGCAGCGTCCGCTGGCCGACATCTCCGTCGACGACCTCGCGCGGGGAGCGGGCATCTCCCGGCCGACCTTCTACTTCTACTTCCCGTCCAAGGACGCCGTCGTGCTCGCGCTGCTCGACCGGGTGGTCGAGGAGGCGCGCGCCTCCCGGGCCGCGGCGCTGCGGCGGGCCGGCGACGACGTCCGCGCCGGCTGGCGGGGCGCGCTCGAGGCGGTCCGCGACACCTTCCTCGCCCACCGCGCGCTCACCACCGCGGCGGCGTCCCTGCTGGCCACCAGCGCCGAGGTGCGCGCGCTGTGGTCGCAGGTGATGGAGCAGTTCGTCGCCGAGACCGCCGCCGCCATCGAGGCCGAGCGGGCCCGGGGCGCCGCCCCGCCCGGGCCGCCCGCCCGCGACCTCGCCGTCGCACTGAACTGGATGGACGAGCGGGTCATCCACGCGACCGCCACCGGGACGACGCCCGCGCTGGCCGAGGACGACCTGCTCGACGTGCTGCTCACCGTGTGGCTGCGCACCGTCTACGGCGGTGACGGCCCGGCCGCCGCCCCCGGTTGACCGACGCGCCGTCGACCGACTCGACAGTGTGTCGAGTACCGTCGTGCAGGTCACCCCGGCCGTCCCGAGGAGCGCCATGACCGAGCCCAGCACCGCCCGCCACGTCGACGTGCTGATCGTCGGCGCCGGACTCTCCGGCATCGGCGCGGCCTGCCACCTGCAGCGCGAGGCCCCGGGCCGGACCTACGCCGTCCTCGAGGCCCGTGAGGCCATCGGCGGCACCTGGGACCTGTTCCGCTACCCGGGCGTGCGCTCGGACTCGGACATGTTCACGCTCGGCTACTCCTTCCGGCCGTGGACCGACCCGAAGGCGATCGCCGACGGCGCCTCCATCCGCGAGTACGTGCAGGACACCGCCCGCGAGTACGGCGTCGACCGGCACGTCCGCTACGGCACCCGCGTCGTCGCCGCCTCGTGGTCCACCGAGGACTCGCGGTGGACGGTCACCGCCGAGCGCGCGGGCACCGGCGAGACCGAGACGTGGACCTGCTCGTGGCTGTCGGTCTGCTCCGGCTACTACCGCTACGACGAGGGCCACCGCCCGCGGTTCCCCGGCGAGGAGCGCTTCGGCGGGCAGGTGGTGCACCCGCAGCACTGGCCCGACGACCTCGACTGGACCGGCAAGCGGGTCGTCGTCATCGGCAGCGGCGCCACCGCCGTCACCCTCGTGCCCAGCCTGGCCGAGCGGGCCGCGCACGTGACCATGCTGCAGCGCACCCCCACCTACGTCGTGAGCCTGCCCGGCCGCGACGCGCTCGCCGAGAAGCTACGCCGCCGGCTGCCCGACCGCGTCGTCTACCCGGTGGTCCGGTGGAAGAACGTGCTGGTCTCGATGGCGTCCTTCCAGCTCAGCCGGCGCCGGCCCGAGCTGATGAAGCGGGTCCTCGCCAAGGCGGCGGCCAAGGAGCTGCCCGGCAGCGTCGACGTCGGCACGCACTTCAACCCGCCCTACGACCCGTGGGACCAGCGGCTGTGCGTGGTGCCCGACGGCGACCTGTTCCGCGTGCTGCGCGAGGGCCGGGCGTCGATCGTGACCGACCGGATCGCCGGCTTCGACGAGACCGGCATCGCGCTGGAGTCGGGGGAGCACCTCGACGCCGACGTCGTCGTGACCGCCACCGGGCTGAACCTGCTGCCCGTCGGCGGCATGGCGCTGCGCGTGGACGGCGAGGACGTCGACCTGTCGCGCACCGTCTCCTACAAGGGCTTCATGGTCTCCGGCGTGCCGAACTTCGCGATGACGATCGGCTACACCAACGCCTCGTGGACGCTGAAGGCCGACCTGGTCGCCCGCTACGTCTGCCGGCTGCTGGAGCACCTCGACCGCAACGGCTACGCCGCGGCCACCCCGCTCGCCCCGCCCGAGGGCGGCACCGCGCCCTTCATCGGCCTGTCGTCCGGCTACGTGCAGCGCAGCCTCGCGGCGCTGCCGAAGCAGGGGTCCCGGGCGCCGTGGAAGCTGTACCAGAACTACGTCCGCGACGTGCTGCTCATGCGCCGCGGGCCGCTGGAGGACGAGGGCATCCGGTTCACCCGCCCGGTCCGCGAGCCCGCCACGGCCGGCGTCGGCGAGGTGGCGGCGTGATGCGGCCCTACGACTTCACCGGCACCGCCGTCGTCACCGGCGCGGCCAGCGGCATCGGCGCCGCGCTGGCACCGGCGCTGGCGGCCCGCGGCAACGACCTGGTCCTGCTCGACCGGGACGCCGAGCGGCTCGCCGGGGTCGCGGCCGCGGTGCGGGCGGCCTTCCCCGCCCGGTCGGTCGACACCGTGGTCGCCGACCTCGCCGACGCCGGGCAGGTGCGCGAGGCCGGCGAGGCGATCGTCGCCGGACACCCCGGGACGACGCTGCTGGTCAACAACGCCGGCGTCGCGCTGGGCGGGCGGTTCGACCAGGTGACCCTCGAGGAGTTCGACTGGGTCCTCGACATCAACTTCCGCGCCGCCGTCCGGCTCAGCCACGCCCTGCTGCCCACGCTCAAGGCGCACCCCGGCTCCCACCTGGTCAACGTGTCGAGCATCTTCGGGATCATGGCCCCGGCCGGGCAGGCCGCGTACTCGTCGAGCAAGTTCGCCGTCCGCGGCTTCACCGAGGCGCTGCGCCACGAGCTGGCCGACGACGGCGTCGGCGTCACCAGCGTGCACCCCGGCGGCATCGCCACCCGCATCGCCGAGACCGCCCGGGTGGCCAGCGGCGTGGACCCGGCGGAGGCCGAGCAGGGCAAGCGCGAGTTCTCGAAGATGCTGCGCTACCCGGCCGACCGGGCCGCCGCGCGGATCGTCACGGCGGTCGAGCGGCGCCGTCCGCGGCTGCTCATCGGCGCGAGCGCCGCCGTCCCCGACGTCCTGGTGCGGCTGGCACCCGGCTCCTACGGCCACCTCCTCGCCGGGGCGACCCGGCTGGCGGGGCTGCGCCGGGCCTGAGGGCCCGCACCGGGCGATGGCCGTCCACGTCGGCACCTCCGGCTGGAGCTACGACCACTGGGACGGCGTCCTCTACCCGCCCGGGACGCCGCCCCGGGACCGGCTGGCGCACTACGTGCGCCGGTTCGGCACCGTCGAGCTCAACGCCAGCTTCTACCGCTGGCCGCGGACGGCGACGTTCGCCTCGTGGCGGCGCCGGCTGCCCGAGGGCTTCCAGCTGTCGGTCAAGGCACCGCGCGGCCTGACCCACGCCAAGCGGCTCTACGCCCCCGAGGTGTGGGTGGAGCGGATGACCGCGGCCTGGCACGAGCTGGGGCCGCGGCGGGCCGTGCTGCTGGTGCAGCTGCACCCGGCCGCCGCCCGGGACGACGCCCGGCTGGACTTCTTCCTGTCCCTGCTGCCGGAGTGGGTGCGGGTGGCCGTCGAGTTCCGCCACCCCAGCTGGCACGACGACGCGGTGTTCGCGCTGCTGGAGCGGCACGGCGCCGCCTACTGCGTCATGAGCGGCGCCGGCCTGCCGTGCGTGCTGCGGGCCACGGCGCCGTTCGTCTACGTCCGGCTGCACGGCCCCGACCCCGGACACCTCTACGCCGGCTCCTACGCCGACGCCGACCTGCACTGGTGGGCCGACCGGGTGGGGGAGTGGACGGCGCAGGGCCGCGACGTCTACGCCTACTTCAACAACGACGGCCACGGCCACGCCGTGCGCAACGCGGAGACACTGCGCGCGCTGACCGGCGGCTGAGGTCCCCAGCCGCGAGACTGGGGCCGGTTCCCGCCCACCGGGGCGGGCGGGCCGGGGGAGGTGCGCGTGAGCGAGTCCGAGGACAGGCCCCGCGACAGCGGGCTGGTGGCCCGCTCGGTCGAGGAGTTCGTCGCGCAGCTGCGCGGCTTCACCGACCGGGCCACCCGGCTGGCCGCCGGCGCCGTGCCGTCGGGGCTGTCGCTGCCGCGGCTGCCCTCGCCGCCCGGGGCGATGTCGGCTGCCCAGGTGCGCTCGGTCGCCGCGTCGGTGAAGGCCCAGCGGCAGCTCATCGAGGGCCTGATCGGGCAGCTGCAGGCCTTCGACGAGCAGCTCGCCGTCTTCGAGCGGATCCTCGACCCGCTGGTGGAGTGGAGCTCCACCTGGGCGCGGCTGGAGGAGTCCTTCGCCGACGTCGTCCGCCGGTCGCCGACGGACCGGGACACGCCGCCGTCCTGACCCTGTCTGCATGGTCATGCGTGGTCGTGCATAATCTTCCCCGTGTCCAAGGTGCTCACGTCCCTGCCCGTCGGCGAACGCGTCGGGATCGCCTTCTCCGGCGGTCTCGACACCTCCGTGGCGGTGGCTTGGATGCGCGACCGCGGCGCGGTCCCGTGCACCTACACCGCCGACCTCGGCCAGTACGACGAGCCCGACATCGACTCGGTGCCCGGCCGCGCCACCGCCTACGGCGCGGAGGTCGCCCGGCTGGTCGACTGCCGGCAGGCGCTGGTCGAGGAGGGGCTCGCGGCACTGACCTGCGGTGCCTTCCACATCCGCTCCGGCGGGCGCAGCTACTTCAACACCACCCCGCTGGGGCGCGCGGTCACCGGCACGCTGCTGGTGCGCGCCATGCTCGAGGACGACGTCCAGATCTGGGGCGACGGCTCGACGTTCAAGGGCAACGACATCGAGCGCTTCTACCGCTACGGGCTGCTGGCCAACCCGTCGCTGCGGATCTACAAGCCGTGGCTGGACGCCGCGTTCGTCGAGCAGCTCGGCGGGCGCCGGGAGATGTCGGAGTGGCTGACCGCCCACGGGCTGCCCTACCGCGACAGCGCCGAGCGGGCCTACTCCACCGACGCCAACATCTGGGGCGCCACCCACGAGGCCAAGCGCCTGGAGCACCTGGACGCCAGCATCGAGATCGTCGAGCCGATCATGGGCGTCCGCTTCTGGGACCCCGCGGTGGAGATCCCCACCGAGGACGTCACCGTCGGCTTCGCGCAGGGCCGGCCGGTGACGATCAACGGCAAGGAGTTCGACTCCGCCGTCGACCTGGTGCTCGAGGCCAACGCCATCGGCGGCCGGCACGGGCTGGGCATGTCCGACCAGATCGAGAACCGGGTCATCGAGGCCAAGAGCCGCGGCATCTACGAGGCGCCGGGCATGGCGCTGCTGCACGCGGCCTACGAGCGGCTGGTCAACGCCGTCCACAACGAGGACACCCTCGCGGCCTACCACACCGAGGGCCGCAAGCTCGGCCGGCTGATGTACGAGGGCCGGTGGCTCGACCCCCAGGCGCTCATGCTGCGGGAGTCGCTGCAGCGGTGGGTCGGCATGGCGGTCACCGGCGAGGTGACCCTGCGGCTGCGGCGGGGCGAGGACTGGTCGGTGCTGGAGACGTCCGGGCCGGCGTTCAGCTACCACCCCGACCGGCTGTCGATGGAGCGCACCGAGGACCCGGCGTTCGGGCCGACCGACCGCATCGGCCAGCTGACCATGCGCAACCTCGACATCGCCGACTCTCGGGCCAAGCTCGAGCAGTACGCGGCGCTGGGCATGGTGGGCACCGGCCCCGAGCGGGTCGCCATCGGCGCCGCGCAGGCCGCCGCCACCGGGCTCATCGGCGCCATGACCCAGGGCGGCGCCGAGGCGATCGCCGCCCGCGGTGGCCCGGCCGGCGACGACGAGCTGCTCGACCGCGCCGCCATGGAGGCCGGCAACGACTGACGCCCGTCCCGCGGGTCTCGTCTCCTCCGCCGCTGTCCCAGAAGGCGGCTTCTGAGACACCCAGGCGCGGACTGGTCGGCAATCCGCGCCACGGGCCGGGCCTGCGATTCACGACTGGCTCGCGCAGGAGTCGAGCAGTTGATCGGCGTACTAGTGGTACGCGATGACCGACCACAGGTGGCGGCGAAGAAGCCGCCGCCGCCCGGCACCCGCTGGTCAGTCCTCGACTGCCCCGTACACGACCGACCGGAAGTCGGCCTCGGGCAGGTCGAAGCCGACCATGTGCTGCGTCATGAGCACGCCGACGATCTCCTCGACCGGGTCGACCCAGAAATAGGTCTTCGCCGCACCAGCCCAGCCGAACTCGCCGGGGGAGCCGGCCAGCGCGGTCTGGCCGATGTCCATGGCGACGCGAGAGCCTAGGCCGAACCCGTAGCCGGGCGCCGGTATGCCCCCTAGCACGTACGGGAGCAGTGCCGGGGTGAGATGGTTCGTGTGCATCAGCTTGAGTGTCTTGCGCCCGATGATGCGGCTGCCGTCCTCCGCCTTCCCCGTGAGCAGCATGTTCGCGAAGAGCAGGTAGTCCGAGGCGGTGCCGAACAGGCCGTGGCCGCCGCGCTGAAAGACCTCCGGCGTGTCGCTCGGGTAGGTCGATTCCACCTCCCGGCGGCCGAGATCGCCCGTGGCGAACGCCATCGCGAGCTTGCTGAAGGTCATGTCCTTGCCGACGATGTCTGGCAGGCCGTACATGGCGGCGAGGCGGTCGCGGGCTGACTCGGGAACGCCGAAGGCGGTGTCGGTCATGCCGAGTGGCCCGAACAGGCGCTCCTGGAGGAAGTCCCCGAGCTTTCGGCCTGAGATGACCTCGATGAGACGGGCCGCGACGTCGATGCCCACGCTGTAGTGCCACTGCGTCCCGGGCGCGAAGGCGAGCGGGAGCGTCGCGAGCTCGTCGACGAACTGCTCCAGCGTGCGCGTCGGGTCGTTGCAGATCCGGTGCTCGCGGCACTGCTCCGCCACCGGGAAGTCCTCGAGAAAGTCATAGGTGAGCCCGCTCGTGTGGGTGAGCACGTCGCGGATCTGCATCGGGCGCAGCGGCGACTGGTCCTCGAGCGTCCCGCCGGGCCCGGCGATCTTCGTTGCCCCGAACGCCGGAATCCACTTGGCGACAGGGTCGACGAGCTGGAACCTCCCCTCCTCGAAGAGCGTCATCAGCGCCGTGCAGATGATCGGCTTGGTCATCGAGTACAACCGGTAGATCGTGTTCTCCGCCAGGGGCACCTCTGCTTCACGGTCCTGCCAACCGACCAGTCCGGCATGGATGAGCCGGCCGCGGCGTGACACCAGCGTCGCGAAGCCTGGATAGCCGCGCTCGTCGACGTACTTCTGGAGCGCAGGCGCGATGCGCTCCAGCCGGTTGGCGCTCATCCCCACCGATTCCGGAGACGACAGCCGGGATTCAACCTGTGTCATGGGTGACTCCTTTGAACGGGACGGGCGCCGACCATATGTCGCTGGCTCCACCTCGAACAGGCTGGTTGACTAAGGAGTCGTTGCGGAAGTGCGCCAGTGCGTGGTCGGCGCGCGGCGCCACGGGCGGTTGACCTGCGTGGCCTGCCGACGAGCTCGGTCGGCATGGACTTCCGCAACGTCCTCTAAGGGCTGTCGCCGAGCTCGCACCCGTCCGGCCTGCGGGGCAGGCGTCACCGAAGCCTGTCCCGGAGGGGTCGCTCAGGGACACACCGATTGGTGACGCCGCTGGCCGCCGGTACTCGGTCACAATCGAAACGTCGACGGGGTCGCTGGCCCGTCGGCCTTGGCCGCGGCCTCGGCGCATGGGTTGCCCCGCCTGGCTCATGCGTCCGTTGTGGAGGGGAACTGCCCGTTCGAGTCGGGCCCGTGCAGGCAACCGGGTGGGCGCCAAACCGCCCACCCCGGCCAATATCGGTGTGTCCCTGAGTGGGCCGCTTGAGGACGCCGGCCTGACTGGCCTCGAAGGCGGCTTCACGGACAGTCCGCTGTGCACGTTCCAGTAGACGCCCGAAGCGACTGTTCTTCCTTTCTCGGTCCAGGGCGCGGCGGCGCCGGAGAATGTCGGACAGCAGAGGTGCTCGCTTGCTCACTTGGACGCGGCGAGGCGGGTCGATCTTCTGCTCCTCGCCTAGCCTTGCCCTTTCGGCGACGCTACCCGTGGCCACCACGGGACCTTGGCCGTCGACACACGCCGAGGAACAGCGCGTGCCGACGGCTAGGATCGCGGGAGAAACCGGTAGAGGCTCCTCAGCCGATGCCCAGAGCCTCCGGGATCAGTTGGCAGAAGAGCTCGAATTCGCTCTCTGCCTGAGGGTGCGGGCCGTGGACCACCACGATGTGCTGCTCGACAAATTCCCCGTCGGCGTCGAGCGTCCCCTCGAACACGATCAGGCCCGCGTCAAGCGTGATCACCCCGCCGTTGGGGGTGCGGAACTGCTCGGGCAGGCCGGTGACCGTGTCCGTGAATGACACGGTTCCGTCTGGGTTCTCCACGCCGTGGCTGACGAACCGGTTAGCGAAGTGCAAGATGACGCTCTGTCCGGTCGACTCCGCGGTTAACGTCTGGGTGCCGTGAGCGGTCACGAAGATGTCCAGGCCGTCATCCGCATGGACGGTTCCCCGGACGTCGAAGGTGACGGTGACCACCTCGCCGGTGCCGCAGAAGTTGTCGTCGGTGTCCGTGCCGGTGTCGTGGAACCGCTCGACGGGAGGCGCTGCCTGCGCGAGTGGGACCACCCCGAAGGCAAGGACGCAGGCGATCATTCCGACAATGAGGGCTGAACGACGCATTGTTTCTTCCTCTCCTCCGCCAGTCGGGGCCAGCTGTGGTGAGCAGGAAGCGAGAGCCCCGCCGTTGAGCGGACGGCAAGGACCGCCGCGATCAGCCGGAGAATGCCTCCGCCGGGCGGCGTGCAGTAGGGAGGTGAGCAGCCCTCGTTTCCAGCTGGAACTTCGACTCTGACGCTCCTGGTTGCCTGGCGTCGACCGCACACTTGACCCGGCTTCTGACCGGAGTCAATAGGGACCACGGCGGCTCACATCATGCTGGGGGCAGGTCTTCCTGTCGTGCTTCTGCTGGCCGTCCGGTAGGCACTCCCTGATGGCGGCGCGCAACTCGCCCAACCGCTCGACGTCGCCGCGCGGTCTCGCGCCCAGGCGCGATAGCGGCGTCGACGCGCAGCTCTCGACGCTGCCAGGCGACCCCTGGTTGGCCGGATGGCGAGGGTGTCCCTCAGTGGGCCGCTTGAGGACGCCGGCCTGACTGGCCTCAGAGGCGGCTCCAGAGACGGGCACGCGACCGATCATCCGCGGAAGGCAACCTCAGCTCGGCCCTCCGATGGAGAAGTTGGCGTCACCGTAATCGCCTTGTCGCTTCCCGCACTGTCGGCATAGGCGCCCCAAGGCTCCATGGAGACGCTCGTCGGAGGGATGCTCCGTGACGTACGCGTGCAGCCCGAGTCGGCATCTCAGTGGCTTCTTCGTCACGGCGCTGAACCTAGGGAGCAGCCCTTGCCGATCGCAGTGCCCTTGGTCCCCGTCCGCTGGGCGGGTTCCGACAACCTGGACGCTGGGGATCCGCGTCGGGTGCCTGCCTCATGGTGGGCCGCGTTGGCACATGGGCCGGACTCGCGGGAGGGCGGCCGATCGGACAGCCGGAGAAAGGGATCACGGTGCGGCCTCCCATGGCTTACCACGGGGTCATCTCGTACAGATGTCGCCGGGCGGTTGCCGGCGGACGGTGCGTACAGGCTCAGAACGCACGCGCCACGATGACGGTGAGAACCACCGCTGTCAGGGCGGCCAAGGCGAGAGCAGCGGCGAGCGCGACCGGGTGCCGGATCCCGGCGCGGGACTCTCCGGGGGCGTAGTCGCGGACGTGGTTGTACCGGTCCAGGACGAGGGCCACCACTCCCACGGGCACAGCCGTGGCCAGCAAGCCGATGCCGATCCACGCAGTCGTCGACTGCCGCTCGACGTCCCAGTACATGCCGCTGTCCGGCGCTGCTGCGGCGATGAGGTAGAGAAGGCCGAAGAGCAGCAGGACCCAGCTCAGGCCCGCAACAGCGCGCGGGATGTCCTCGCGTCCCCTCACGGCATGTCTCATGGCCGCCGTCCTCACCAGTCAGCGCACCTGGTTCCGGAAGACTCAGGCTATGCCCTCTTGCGCGCCTTGTGAGGCTCGGCCTCACCTGGACAGGCCTGCAGCGCTCTGCCCCCAACCTGGCAGCCATCGGGGACCGTCGTCCGCCGTAGGTACGAGCACCCGGAACGTCATGCGACGTCACCGGCCAACGCGTCCGCTCCGCGACTCCTGAGCCACGGCTGTCCCTGAGTGGGCCGCTCAGGGACACCGGGGCGCCCGCCGTGAAGGCGGCTTGGGGACGCCTGATCCAGGGAGGAATCCTCCCTGGGAGGACGACTCCGACGCGTGACGGTCAGACAGTGGCCGGCGCAGGGGCTTGGGGCATCAGGCCGATCTGGGTGAGGTAATCGGCCATGTTGTAGTACAGGCGTTCCTCGGCCACCTTCCCGTCGCGCAGCCGCCCGATCGACAGCCCCTGGATGCGGAACTGGCGGCCGGTGTTCGGCAGACCTCGTGCCTTGTCCTCTCGGTCGTTGGTGCCCGACATCGTCCACTCGGCGGCGTACATCGCATCAGTCGCGAGTATGAGTTCACCAAGATCGATGCGGTAGTCGCTGGAGAAGTTCTCCGCCGTGTCCACAATCGACTGGCGGACGGCATCGGCCCCTTCCAGGCGTTCGCCCAGTCCCTTGTCGTCCCGGAGGACGTCCTCAGTCATGCAGGCAAGGACCTTGGCCGGGTCGTGGCTGTTCCATGCCTCGACGTAGATGCGCATCCAGGTCGGGATCCCCGCGGTCTCGGTGCCAGCTGCCATGGTGGCCACCTTCTTGTGAGCGGTGCACCGGGCCCCGCGGGGTCCCGCGGGACCTGGGCCTGCGGACGCAACCCTGGCACCGTTCTGCGGCCAAGAACACGGGTCACAGCGGCACCCCGGTTCACGAGGCGCGTCTCTCACCCTTCGCATCCGAGGGTCGGCGAAGCGGGGATGGGAGACGCATCGGATCTTGAACCGTGCAGAGGAACGCCAAGACCCACCTGCGCCTCGACGCAGCCGTCCGCATCGCGTCACTCCTGCGTCCCGACAATCCTTTGCCCCTCAGAGGTGTCTCATAGTGGGCCGCTCAGAGACACTCCCGCCGGCGCATGACCGAGGCCGGCTCCAGACACACCTGCCTTCGAAGCGAGCCTGCCCGTCAGCGCACTCGGACGAGCACCCTGCCGGCGGCGCGGCGTTCGTCCAGTTCGCGGATCGCTGCGGCGGCGTCTCGCAGCGCGAAGAGCGGCCCGAGCGGCGGGTCGATCGCGCCGGACTCGATCAGCGGTACCAGCTCGCGCCACTGCCGGCCGGGACAGTCGGGTTCGTCGGCCCAGAACTCGGCCGAGGCCACGCCCAGCACGGACGTGTTGGTCAACAGCAGCCGGTTGACCTTCACGGTGGGGATCTCGCCGCCGGTGAAGCCGAGGACGAGCAGCCGGCCCTCCCGCGCCAGCGACCGCAGGGAGTCGGTGAACCGGTCACCGCCGACCGGGTCCACGACCACGTCCACCCCGCGGCCCCCCGTCAGCCGGTGGACCGCGTCGCGGAAGCCGCCGACGGGCACGACGTCGTGCGCTCCAGCCGCCCTGGCGACCTCCCCCTTCTCCGGCGTGGACACGACCGCGATCACCCGCGCGCCGTAGGCCGCGGCCAGCTGGCAGGCGGCGGTGCCGAGGCCCCCGGCGGCCCCGTGCACCAGAACGCTCTCGCCCTCCTCCAGTCGAGCGCGGCGGGTCAGCGCGAAGTGCGCCGTCAGGTAGTTCAGCGGCAGGGCAGCAGCCTCGTCGAAGGGCAGGCCGTCGGGCAGCGGGAACACCAGGTGCCCGTCGACCGCGACGCTCTCGGCGAGGCCCCCGGTCATCGGCATGGCCGCGACGCGGTCACCGGCGCGGAAGCCGCCGGCGTCCGCCCGCACCACCCCGGACACCTCCCACCCGGGGGTGAAGGGCACGTCCGGACGCCGCTGGTACAGGCCGCGGGTCTGCAGCACGTCCGGGAAGGTGACACCGGCGTACTCGACGTCGATCAGCACCTGGTGCGACGCCGGCACGGGGTCGGGCCGCTCCTGGACCTGCACCGCGTCCGGCCCGGTGAGCGCGGTGATCACCGCAGCGCGCATGGCTCACGCTAGAGCGAGCACGAGCCGGCTCACCAGGGCGGAGCCCCACGAGCCCGTGCCGGGCGTTCCCGCGGGAACGTCGTCGAGGGTGCAGCCCCGCGTCACGTCTCCGTGGGAACGCCGGACCGGCGTCGCACCCCGACGGCCGGCTGTGCCGCGGTGTTCCGGCTGCTCGGCCCGGGGTAGGGGCTGCGCCCCGACCGTCCGGACCCGGACGGCGACCCCCGACCGGGAGGCCGGCATGGCGGCGAAGAGCGGCAAGGGCAGCGACACGGCGAAGAAGGCCAACGCCAAGGCGGAGAAGGAGGGCGAGAAGAACCCCCGCAAGAGCTCGGCCGCCCAGAGCGAGCTCGGCAAGAAGGGCGGGAAGAGGTCCTGAGCCCGGTGGTCAGCCGGGCGGGCGCACGTCCGCCCGCAGCGGGTGGTCGGCGGGGACCTCGACCAGCACGATCGCCACGCCGTCGGGGTCGCTGACCGTGGCCTCCAGCAGTCCCCACGGCTTGCGGTCCGGCCCGTCGACGACGGGGACGCCCGCCCGGGCCAGCCGGTCCACCTCGGCGGCGAGGTCGCGCACCTGTACCCACAGCGCCAGGCCGCGCGGGCGCTCGTCGGCCCGGCCGGACACCTCCAGCAGGCCGTTGCCGAGGAAGAACACCAGCCCGCGGTGCCCGGGCGGGCCGAACTCGCGGTAGACGGCCAGCCCGAGCACGTCGCGGTAGAACGCCTGTGAGCGGTCGGGGTCGGTGGGCCGCAGGAGCACGCGACTGCTGAGCACGTCCACGCCGCCCATCCTGGCCGCCACCGCGCGATCTCGACGGGGGAGGGGCCGGGACCGCCCGCGCGCCTACCCTCGAGCGGTGACCCCTCCCGCCTCCCCGGCGGCGGCCCCCGTCGACCGGCGGCGGGAGCTGCGCGCCGACTGCTCCGCCTGCGCGGGCCTGTGCTGCGTGCTGCCCGCCTTCGCCGCCTCGGCCGACTTCGCGATCGACAAGCCGGCCGGGCGGGCCTGCGTGCACCTCGCCCCCGACGCCCGCTGCGGCATCCACGCCGACCTGCGGCAGCGCGGGTTCCCGGGCTGCACGGTCTTCGACTGTTTCGGCGCCGGCCAGCGGCTGGTGCAGGTCGCCGCCGTCGAGCGACCGGCGGCCGACCCGGGCGTGGCCGCGGCCTTCCCCGTGCTGCGGCAGCTGCACGAGCTGCTCTGGTACCTCGCCGAGTCCGCCGCGCTGCGCCTGCCGGCGCCGCTGCGCACCGACGTCGCCCTTCTCACCGAGCGCACCGAGCGGCTCGCCGCCGGCGACCCGGCGGAGCTGGCCGCCGTCGACGCGGCTGCGCTGCGGGCCGAGGCCGGCGAGCTGCTCGGCCGGGTCAGCGCCGCCGTCCGTCCCGGGGGGCGGGACCGGCGCGGCGCCGACCTCATCGGCGCCGACCTGCGCCGCGCCGACCTGCGCGGCAGCAGCCTGCGCGGCGCCTACCTGATCGGCGCGGACCTGCGCGGCGCCGACCTCACCGCCGTCGACCTGCTCGGCGCGGACCTGCGGGCGGCCGACCTGCGCGGCGCGGACCTCTCCGGCGCGCTGTTCCTCACCCGCCCGCAGGTGGCCGCGGCCCGCGGCGACGGCGCCACCCGCCTGCCGGCCGCGCTCGAGCGCCCCGCGCACTGGACCGCCACGACCGCCACGACCGCCGCGACCGCCGCACCGGTCACGGCACGGCGTCCCCGTCGTCGTCGGGACGGCCGCGGCGACGCAGCAGGCCGGTGACGCCGGCGACCCGGTTCTGCGCCTGACGGATCGTCGCGATCATCGGCATGAGGTCCTCGTCGATGGTGCGGATGATGTCCGGCACCGCGTCGACCGCGGGGTCGTCGAGGACCCGGCCCACCCGCTCCAGCCCCGGCTTGAGCGAGCGCACCGGCTCCTCGAGCTCCCCGACGAGGTCCTCCAGCCGCTCGGCGGTGCGCTGCGCCGAGGCGATCGCCGACGTCGCCGTCGTCGTCGCGGCGATGAGCTCGCGGACGGCGCCGTTGAGGTCGGTGAGGGTGCGCGGCAGCTGGGCCAGCGCCTCGGTCTGCGCCTGCAGCGCGGTCAGCAGCTCGGTGAGGCCGGGGATCTTCGGCATGCCGAGGCGGAAGGGGTCCACACCGGCAACCGTCGCGCCCCCGGCGACCGGCCCGCAACTCAGCCCGGCAGCACCTCGCGCCACCGCCGGCCCGCCTCGCGCCCGCTGCGGACGTCGGCGAGGCCGCGCATCGCGTCGATGTCGTGCCAGGTGCCGGTGAGCAGCCCGAACACCCCGACCCCGGTGTCGAGCATCGACGGGTGCGGCGGCGGCATCCCGTTGGGCCGGACGAAGGTGATCTTCCACCGCTGCCCGGCCGCGGTCAGCTTCAGCCCGCCGCCGAACCACCACCACGGCCACGACACGTCGCTGACGGCGGCCAGCGGCACGTCGAAGACCGGGGTGTCGCTGACGAAGGTCAGCCCGCCCTGGGCGGTGGCCAGGTAGCCGGGGACGTTGCGCAGGCCCCCGATCAGCCAGGCCGGGCTGACCAGCGCGGCGGCGGTGGGGTGAGTGGTCACGGTGCTCCTCTCGCGAGGGGCCCTACAGGGCCCGCAGGATGTCCTCGACGCGCTCGCGCGCGTCGCCGAACAGCATCCGGGTGTTCTCGCGGAAGAACAGGGGGTTCTGCACGCCGGCGTACCCGGTGCTCATCGACCGCTTGAACACCACCACGTGCTCGGCGTCCCACACGTGCAGCACCGGCATGCCGGCGATCGGGCTGGCCGGGTCCTCGGCGGCGGCCGGGTTGACCGTGTCGTTGGCGCCGATCACCAGCACCACCGACGTCTTCGCCAGGTCGTCGTTGATCTCGTCCATCTCGAGGACGACGTCGTAGGGCACCTTCGCCTCGGCCAGCAGCACGTTCATGTGCCCGGGCAGGCGCCCGGCGACCGGGTGGATGCCGAAGCGGACCAGTACGCCCTTGTCGGTGAGCGTGCGGGTCAGCTCGGCGACGGCGTTCTGCGCGTGCGCCACCGCCATGCCGTAGCCGGGCGTGATGACGACGCTGTCGGCGTCGCGCAGCAGCTGCGCGACCTCCTCGGCGGTGGTCTCGGTGTGCTCGCCCTCGACGTCGCCGGCGGCGGCGGTGGCGCCCTCGTTGCCGAACCCGCCGGCGATGACCGACAGGAAGGAGCGGTTCATCGCCTGGCACATGATGTAGGAGAGGTAGGCGCCGGAGGAGCCGACCAGCGCGCCGGTGACGATGAGCAGGTCGTTGTCGAGCAGGAAGCCCGAGGCCGCGGCCGCCCAGCCCGAGTAGCTGTTGAGCATCGAGACGACGACGGGCATGTCGCCGCCGCCGATCGAGGCGACCAGGTGCCAGCCCAGCGCCAGCGCCAGCACGGTCAGGCCCGCCAGCACGCCCAGCCCCGGCGAGACGACGAACACGACGGTCAGGACGGCGAAGGCGCCCAGCGCGCCGAGGTTGAGCGCGTTCTTGCCCGGCAGCACCAGCGGGTTGCTGCGGATCCGCCCCGACAGCTTGAGGTAGGCCACGACCGAGCCGGTGAAGGTGACCGCGCCGATGAAGACCCCGATCGCCACCTCGGCGGAGTGGATGCCGACGGGCAGGTCGAGCACCTCCGCCTCGCCGGCGGGCGCGCCCTCCACCGACAGGTAGCCGTTCCAACCGACCAGCACCGCGGCCAGGCCGACGAAGCTGTGCAGCAGCGCGATGAGCTCGGGCATGCCGGTCATCTCGACGATCCGGGCCCGCCACAGGCCGATCGCGGCGCCGATCACCATGGCGACGGCGATGAGGCCGATCGTCAGGGCGTCGCCGTCGCGGGCGGCCAGCCCGATGGTGGCGACCAGCGCGACCGCCATCCCGGCGATGCCGTAGGCGTTGCCCGCCTTGGCGGTCTCGTGCCGCGACAGGCCGGCCAGGCTGAGCACGAACAGCAGGGCGGCGACGATGTAGGCCGCGGATGCGGCGGTGGTGGCGCTCACGGTCAGGCCCTCCGGAACATGCCGAGCATGCGGCGGGTCACCGCGAAGCCGCCGAAGACGTTGATGCTGGCCAGCAGCACCGCGAGGAAGGCCAGCACGGTCACCACCGTGCTGGTGTGCCCGAGCTGCAGCAGCGCCCCGACCAGGATGATCCCGGAGATCGCGTTGGTGACGCTCATCAGCGGCGTGTGCAGCGCGTGGTGGACGTGCCCGATGACGTAGAAGCCGACCACGACGGCCAGGGCGAACACCGTGAGGTTGCCGATGAGCTGGTCGGGGGAGAAGGCGGCGAGCAGGAACAGCAGCGCCGCGCCGAGGCCGACCAGCGCGGCCCGCCGGCCGGGCGCGGGCGGCGGAGCCGCAGCCGGCAGCGGCGCCGGTGGTGGTGCGGCGGCGGGTGCCGGGGCGGCCGAGACCTGCACCGGGGGTGGCGGCCACAGCTTCTCCCCGGCCCGCGCCACGGTCATGCCGCGCACCACGACGTCGTCGAGGTCGAGCACGAGCCGCCCGTCCTTGCCGGGGGTGAGCAGCGTGAGCAGGTTGACCAGGTTGGTGGCGAACAGCTGCGAGGCCTGCGCCGGCAGCCGGGCGGGCAGGTCGGTGTAGCCGATGATCGTCACGCCGTTCGGGGTGACCACCACCTCGTCGGGCACCGAGCCGGCCACGTTGCCGCCCTGCGCGGCGGCCATGTCCACGACCACCGAGCCCGGCTTCATGCTCGCCACCATCTCCTCGGTGAGCAGCCGCGGCGCCGGCCGCCCGGGGATCAGCGCGGTGGTGACGACGACGTCGACGTCGCGGGCCTGCTCGGCGTACATCACGGCGGCGCGGGCGTCGAAGCTCTCGGACGTGACCGACGCGTACCCGGTGCCCGGCCCGGCGGCCTGCTCGGTCTCGTCGGCGGGCACGCCCACGTACTCCCCGCCCAGCGAGCGCACCTGCTCGGCGACCTCGGGGCGGACGTCGGTGGCGCGCACGATCGCGCCCAGGCTGCTGGCGGTGCCGATGGCGGCCAGCCCCGCGACGCCGGCGCCGGCGACGAACACCTTGGCCGGGGGCACCTTGCCCGCGGCGGTGACCTGCCCGGTGAAGAACCGGCCGAAGGCGTGCGCGGCCTCGACGACGGCGCGGTAGCCGGCGATGTTGGCCATCGACGACAGCACGTCCAGCGACTGCGCCCGCGAGATCCGCGGTACGGCGTCCATGGCCAGCGCGGTGACCCCGCGGGCGACCAGCGCGTCGAGCAGGCCGGGGGAGAGGGCGGGGGCGAGCAGGCTGACCAGCACCGCGTCCGGGCGCAGCAGCGCGACCTCGTCGAGGGTGGGGGCGTTGACGTGCAGGACGACGTCGGCGCCCCAGGCCTCGGCCGCCGTACCGATCCGCGCGCCCGCGGCGACGTAGGCCTCGTCGGGGGAGCTGGCCGCCGTCCCGGCCCCGGCCTCGACCAGGACCTCGTACCCGAGCGCGCACAGCCGGCCGACGCTCACCGGCGTCGCGGCCACCCGCGTCTCGTTCCGTCGGGTCTCGGCCGGCACACCGATCAGCACGCGCACTCCATCGACAGCTCGGGCCGGCGACCCCGCCGGCGGACCGGGTGGTGCTGCGCGGGGCGGGCGGGCGGCCGACCCCGGTGCTGCATGGTGACAGGAGCCGGTGCCGAACCGGGCGACCCCGTCCGGATTCGTGACGTGGATCGCACGCCCACCCTCCCGGGTGAGGGCCGCGCCCGGCGGGTGGAGTCCGGCCCGCCGCGTGCCGAGGGTCCCGGGGAGTCCCGCACCGGGGCCCGACGAGCAGCCCGACCGACAGCCCGACCGACAGCCCGACCGACAGCAGGGAGGACCCCGTGCCCGCCAGCCCGGAGGTGGTGGCCGCCGTGTTCGCCGCGGCGGCCGGCGGCGACGGGCCCGCGCTGGTCGTCGTCGGGGCCGCCGACGGCCCGCCGCGGGTCACCTGGGCGAACGCCAGCGCCACCGCGCTGCTGGGCCCCGTGCCGGGCGGCACGCCGGTCCCCGCGCTGCTGCCGACCCTGCCGGTCGGGGAGCTGCCGGTGCTGCTCCGCCGCGGCCGCACCGCGCGGCTGGCGCTGCCGGTGCGCACCGCCGACGGGCGGCTCGTCGACGCCGTCGTCCGGGCCACCCCGGCTCCCTCCGGGCGGTCGTGGACGCTGGCGGTGACCACCGGGGCCGCCGACGCCGAGCGCGCCTCCCGGGCGACCGCCGTGGCCGCCGAGCGCCGGTTCGCCACCCTGACCGCGCGCTCGCCGGTGCCGACCGTCCTCTCCGAGCAGGGCATGCGGCTGGCGCACGTCAACGACGCCTTCTGCCGGCTCGTCGGCCGGCCCGCCGGGGACCTGCTCGGCACCGGCTGGACCGGCTGCGTGCACCCCGACGACCTCGGTGCCGTCGTCGAGGCGGTGGCCGCCGTCCTCGCGAGCGGGGAGGGCCCGGGCGCGGAGGGCGAGGTGCGGGCCCGGCTGGTGCGCGCCGACGGCGCCGAGCGGTCCGCCCTGCTGCGGCTGGGTCACGTGTTCACCCCGGGCTCCGGCGCCGGCTTCCTGGGCACCGTCGAGGACGTCACCGAGCGGCTGGCCTTCGAGGCGCGGCTGGCCCACCAGGCCTCCCACGACCCGCTGACCGGCCTGCCCAACCGCACCCTGCTCGACCAGCACCTCGCCGCCCGCTTCACCGCCGGGGGCCGCGGACTGGCCTGCCTGTTCCTCGACCTCGACGACTTCAAGGTGGTCAACGACTCCCTCGGCCACGACGCCGGCGACGAGCTGCTGGTGGTGGTCGCCGCCCGGCTGCGCGCCACCGTCCGCCCCGGCGACCTCGTGGCCCGCTTCGGCGGCGACGAGTTCGTGGTCGTCTGCGACGGCGTCGACGAGGCGGCCGCCACGGCGCTGGCCGGGCGGATCGGCACCGCGCTCGCCGCGCCGGTGTCGCTGGCCGGGGTGCTGCTGCGGCCGCACGCCAGCATCGGCGTCACCGTGCAGGCGCCCGAGCACGCCGACGCCGCCGACCTGGTCCGCGACTGCGACATCGCCATGTACCAGGCCAAGGCCGGGGGCAAGGGCCGGGTGCGGGTGCTCGACCGCGCCGGCCGCGCCGAGGCCCGCGCCAAGCTGCGGCTGGTCGCCGACCTGCGCGACGCGATCGAGCGGCGCGAGGTGGGCCTGCACTACCAGCCGATCCTCGCCGCCGGCGACGGGTCGCTCGACGCCGTCGAGGCGCTCGCCCGCTGGGTGCACCCCGAGCACGGGCCGATCAGCCCGGCGACGTTCGTGGCCCTGGCCGAGGAGAGCGGCCTGATCGGCGCGCTCGGCCTGCTGGTGCTCGACGAGGCCTGCCGGCAGGTGGCGGTGTGGGACCGCGAGCTCGGCCCGGCCGCCCCGCCCCGGGTCAACGTCAACGTCTCGGCGCTGCAGCTCGACGGCGGCCTGCGCGACGCGGTCGTCGCCGCGCTCGACCGGCACGGCCTCGCGCCCGCCCGGCTGTCGGTGGAGATCACCGAGTCGGCGCTGATGACCGACCCCGCCGCCGCCCGCGCGGTGCTGCAGGGCCTGCGCGACCTCGGTGTGGCGGTCGCCATCGACGACTTCGGCACCGGCTACTCGTCACTGGCCTCGCTGCGGCACCTGCCGGTGACCTGCCTGAAGGTCGACCGCTCCTTCGTCGCCGAGCTCGCCGACGGCCACGCCGAGATCGCCACCGCCGTCATCGCGATGGCCCGCAGCCTGGGGCTGTCCACCGTCGCCGAGGGCGTCGCCACCCCCGCGCAGGTCGCGGCGCTGACCGAGCTCGGGGCCACCTACCTGCAGGGCTTCTCCCTGGCCCGGCCGATGGACGGCGCCGCCACGGCCGCCTGGGTCGGTGCCCGGTGACCGCGGTGTCGCCGATCGTGCCGGCCGCGGGCGGGCTGTCGCTGGGCACGCCCCCGGCGGTCGACCTCGACCGGCTGCTGGCCGGGATGGACACGATGGCCGGGCAGCGGCCGGTGGCCGCCCAGGTGGTCGCCGTCGCCAGCACCGACGACGCCAGCGCGGCCCGCCTGGCCGAGGTGCTCGCCGGCGACGTCGCCCTGGCCGGCCGGGTGATGAAGCTGGCCAACTCCGCCTACTTCGGCATGACCGGCCGGGCGACGACGCTGCAGTTCGCCGTCACCGTCGTCGGCTTCACCGCCGTGCGGACCATGGCGACGGTCGCGCTCACCTGCCTCGACGACGAGGAGCACCTGCCCGAGGGGTTCTGGGCGCGCAGCACCGGTGTGGCGCTGGCCGCCTCGGTGCTCGCGCCGCGGTCGGGCACCCGGCCGCAGGACGCCCTGTGCCTCGGGCTGCTCGCCCAGGTCGGGGCCGCGCTGCTGCACGGCGAGGACCCGGCGGGCTACCGCGCGCTGGCCGTCGCGCACCGCTCCTCGGCCGCGCGCCGCACCGCCGAGGTGTGCCGCTACGGCATCTCGGCGCTGCGGCTGTCGGCCGTCGCCCTGGAGCAGTGGGGGTTCCCGCCGGTGATGGTCGTCCCGCTGGCCGCCGCCGACGACCCCACCGCGCCCGACGGCGCGCTGCTGCGCGTCGCCTCCGAGCTCGGTGCCCGCCACGCCGACCCCGCGCACGAGCCGGTGCCGGTGGAGCGGCTCGGCGGCGGGCTGCTGCGCGAGGACGGCGTCGCGGCGGTGCTGGAGCAGGTCGCCATCGCGGCCGAGGACCTGCGCCGCGCCGTCGTCGGGTGAAGGACCTCCCTGCCCCCCACCGCTCGCACGCCCGCGGCGGGCCCCTGCAGGGAGGCCGTCTGACCGGACTCCGGCCGGAGACGATCAGCTCGCGGCGAGCACCCGGTCGGTGACGTCGCGCAGCACCGCCGGCCAGTCCTCGAGCACGGCCTCCCGCCCCGTCCGGACGACGACGACGTCCGAGGCCGGGTCGACGTAGACGAACTGGCCCTTGTTGCCGCGGGCGGAGAAGCGGCCCTCCCGCTCGGTGTCGACCCACCACCAGTACTGGTAGTGCTCGGCCGGGTCGGTGGTGGTGTCACGGCGGGTGGCCTCGGCGACCCACTCCGCGGGCACCACCTGCACGTCCCCGGCGCGGCCCTCGCGGGCGAACAGCAACCCGAAGCGGGCGAAGTCGACCGCGCGGGCGTTGACCCCGCTCTCCATCTTCGGGAAGCGGGTGGCCTCGCTGTCGGCGCTCCAGCTCGCGTCGGCCTCGGCGCCCATCGGGCCCCACAGCACCTCGGCGGCGTACTCCTCGACCGGCCGGCCGACGGCCCGCTCCAGCGCCAGCCCGACCAGGAGCGGGTTGTAGTTGTTGTAGAGCCACGTGCGCCCGGGCGGCTCGACGACCTCGACGGTGAGGGCGAGCGCGCGCAGGTCGGGGTCGTAGTAGGTGCGCGCGTCGTCGCTCCACGGCAGGCCCTGCTCCTCGTAGGCCAGGCCCGAGGACATGGTGACCAGGTGCCGCAGGGTGATGCGGGCGGTGTCGGGGTCGCGCTCGGCCAGCTCGGGGACGTAGGCGGTGACCGGGTCGTCGAGGCTCCCGATCTCCCCGCGGGCGATCGCGGTGCCCACCAGCGTCGACAGCACCGACTTGGCCACGGAGAACGACGTCTGCAGCGACTCCCGGGACTGGCCCTCGCCGTACTCCTCGACCAGCAGCTCGTCGCCGCGGAGCACGACGAACGCCGTCGTCTGCGTGCGGTCGAGCAGCGCGTCGAGGTCCTCCTCGCCCGACCCGGGCACGGTCACCTCCTCGAGGACGCCGGGCGGCAGGGCGCCGGAGCGCAGCGGCAGCGGGGTGTCCCCGGCGGGGATCGGGAGGGCGGGGAAGCGGAGGCGGTCGTCGACGTCGGCGTCCATCCACACCAGCGCCCGCGCCACCCCGGAGGTGTCCAGGGACGCCCGCGCCCACAGCTGCAGCCCGCCGGCGGCGACCGCGGTCCACACCAGGACGGCCACCAGCCCGGCCGCGACCCGGCCGCGGCGGCGGCGCACCGGACGCGCCGCCGCCCAGGCCAGCAGGACGCCGAGGACGAGCGGGACCGACAGCCAGGCGACGTGCACGGCAGGCGACCCTAGGTCCTGCGCGCCCCGGGGCGACCGCGGCCGGCGCCCCCGGTACGGGGACGCCGGCCGCTAGCCGGACACGTGGCCTCCCTGCAGGGTCCCGCCGCGAGCGCGCGAGTGGCGGGGGGCAGGGAGGTCCTCACGCGGTGTAGGGCGCGCCCAGCGGGTCGACCGTCGGGTAGGAGTCCACGGACTCGGCGAGGCGGTCGGCGGCCCAGTCGCCGTCGCCGAGCAGGTGGTCGATCGCGGTGAGCCGGCTGGTGTAGTGCCCGACCGAGTACTCCGCGGTGACCCCGATGCCGCCGTGCAGCTGGATGGCCTCCTTGCCGACGTGGCGGCCGGCGCGGCTGGTCTGCAGCCGCGCCCGGTTCGCCGCGGCCACGACGTCGCCGCCGGCGTCGGCCACCATGCTCGCCCACAGCGCGGTGCTGCGGGCCAGCTCCAGCGACACGTACATGTCCGCCGCCCGGAAGGTCAGCGCCTGGAACCGGTTGAGCGTGACGCCGAACTGCTTGCGCGTCTTGAGGTACTCCGCGGTGGTCTTCAGCGCGGTGTCCATCGCCCCGACCGCCTCGTTGGCGTAGGCGATCCGGGCGAGGGCCTGGGCGCGCTCGACGTCGGCGCCGCGGTCGGCGGTCCCCTCCCCGAGCAGCTCGGCGGGCGTGCCGTCGAAGGCGAGGTGGGCCGCGCGGCTGCCGTCGTGGCTGCGGTAGCCGGTGCGGGTCAGCCCCGCGGCGTCGCCCTGCACGAGGAACAGCGCGGTGCCGCCGTCGACGACGGCGGAGACCACCAGGACGTCGGCGCGGGCGCCGCCCGGCACCGGCTCCTTGACACCGGTCAGCCGCCACCCCTCGCCGTCGGGGGCGGCGGTGACGGCCGACGCCGAGGCGCTCCAGCGGGTGGCCGGCTCGGCGTGCGCGAACGCGAGCACGCTCGAGCCCTCCGACAGCGGCCCGAGGACGGCGCTGCGCTGCGCGGCGGTGCCGACGGCGGCGACCAGGCCGCCGGCCAGCACCACGGACTCGACGAAGGGCTCGGGCGCGAGGACGCGGCCCAGCTCCTCGGCGACGATGCCGACCTCGATCGGGCCGGCGCCCATGCCGCCGTCGGCCTCGGCGAAGGGCAGGCCGAGCACCCCCATCTCGGCCAGCTGAGCCCAGGTCTTCTCGTCGAAGCCCGGGTCGGTGGCGACGACCTGGCGGCGTCGCTCGCTGTCGGCGTAGGCCCGCTGCAGCAGGCCGCGCACGGCCTCCCGCAGGTCGCTCTGCTCGCTGTCGTAGGTGAAGTCCACGACTACCTCACAACCCCAGGATCGTGCCGGCGATGATGGTCCGCTGGACCTCGTTGCTGCCTCCGTAGATGGAGACCTTGCGGTAGTTCAGGTACTGCGGCGTGGCCACCCGGGCCCAGTCGGGGACCTCCGAGCCGCCGTCGGCGAAGGAGGCCAGCGACAGCGGGCCGGCGATGTCGACGATCAGCTCGGTGGCCGCCTGCTGCAGCTCCGAGCCGCGGAGCTTGAGCACCGAGGAGGCCGGGTGCGGCTTGCCGTCGGCGGAGTTGGCCACGACGCGCAGCGCGGTGAGCTCCAAGGCCAGCAGCTCGTTCTCCAGCTCGGCGATGCGCGCGGCGGTGCGGGGGTCCTCCGACAGCGGGCGGCCGCCGGAGGTGATCTCGCGGGCGTGCTGCTTGGCCTGCGCGATGAGCTTCTTGGTCGCGCCGACGCGGGCGATGCCCACCCGCTCGTTGCCGAGCAGGAACTTGGCGTAGTCCCAGCCGCGGTTCTCCTCGCCGATCAGGTTCTCGGCGGGCACCCGGACGTCCTCGAAGAAGACCTCGTTGACCTCGTGGCCGCCGTCGATGAGCTGGATGGGCCGCAGCGTGACGCCGGGGGAGTCCATCGGGAAGACCAGCATCGAGATGCCGCGCTGCTTCTTCTCCGCCGTCGGGTCGGTGCGGACCAGGCAGAAGATCCAGTCGGCGTACTGGCCGAGGGTGGTCCAGGTCTTCTGGCCGTTGACCACCCAGTCGTCGCCGTCGCGGACGGCGGTGGTGCGCAGCGAGGCCAGGTCGGAGCCGGCGTCGGGCTCGGAGAAGCCCTGGCACCACCAGATGTCGAGGTTGGCGGTGGCCGGCAGGAAGCGCTCCTTCTGCTCCTGGTTGCCGAAGGTCGCCACGACCGGGCCGATCATGCTGGTGTTGAACGCGAGCGGCTCGGGGACGCTGGCCAGCTGCATCTCCTCGCGCCAGATGTGGCGCTGCAGCGGCGTCCAGTCCCGGCCGCCCCACTCCACCGGCCAGTGCGGCACGGCGAGCCCGGCGGCGTTGAGGACCCGCTGGGCCTCGACGTACTGGTCGCGGGTCAGGTGGCGGTGGGCCGCGATCGTGTCGCGGATCTCCTGCGGCACCCGGGTGGTGAAGAAGGTGCGCATCTCATCCCGGAAGGCCTCCATCTCCGGGGAAAGCTGCAACCGCATGGGACCTCTCTCCTGACGGCGTCCTGGCACGCCGTCTCGACGTGTCCCCCGACGATCCCACACCGGTTACTCGGGAGTACGTCTGAGTCCCCGGGCGCCGCGGGCGTGTCCGGGCCCCAGGATGGGCCGGTGCTCGGGGGAGACCGCCTGCTGCTGGCCGCGGTCCTCCTCACCGCCGTCAACCTGCGCGCCGGGATCGCCGCGGTGGGCCCGGTCCTCGACGACGTGCGGGCCGACCTGGGGCTGTCGGCGGCGGCCGCCGGGCTGCTGACCGCGCTGCCGGTGCTGTGCTTCGCGCTGCTCGCGCCGGCGGCGGCCGCGGTCGGGCGGCGGCTGGGCGCGGGGCCGGCCGTCCTCGGGTCGCTGCTGCTGCTCGCCGCCGCCCAGGGGCTGCGGGTGCTCGGCGGGCCGCCGGTGCTGCTGGCCGGCACGCTGCTGGTGGGCGCGGCGATGACGGTGGGCAACGTGCTCCTGCCGGCGGTGGTCAAGGCCGGTTTCGGCCGGTCGGCGGGCACGGTGACCGGTCTCTACACCGCGGCGCTGGTGGCCGGTGCCGCCGCCGGCGCCGCGCTCACCGCGCCGCTGGCGGCCGTGCTGGGCTGGCGCGGTGCGCTGGCCGCCCAGGGGCTGCCGGCGGTGGTCGCCGCCGTCGTGTGGGCGCGGGCCGCCCGGCACGCCGTCGTCGCCGGCCCGGCCCCCGCGGCACCGGCCGGCGCCGTGCGGCTGTGGCGCTCACCGCTGGCCTGGGCGGTGACCGCGGTGCAGGCCCTGCACTCGACGCTGTACTTCTCCCTCACCGCCTGGCTGCCGACGCTGCTGGCCGACCGCGCCGGGGCCGACGCGGCCACCGGCTCGCTGGCCGCGTCGGTGTTCCAGGTGCTCGGCATCGCCGGCAGCCTGCTGGTGCCCGCGGTGCTCGCCCGCCGGCCGGGCCAGACCGGGCTCGCGCTCGCCGTCGCGGCGCTGTGGACCGTGCCGGTCGCCGGGCTGCTGGTGGCCCCCGGCGGCTGGCCGCTGTGGGCGGGACTCGGCGGGCTCGCGCAGGGCGCCGGCATCGCGCTGGCGGTGACCCTCGTCGTGCTGCGCTCGGCCGACGCCGGCACCGCCGCCCGGCTGTCGGGCATGAGCCAGCTGGTCGGCTACTCCGTCGGCGCGGCGGGCCCCGTCGTCGTGGGTGCGCTGTCGCAGGCGAGCGGCGGGTGGACCGCGCCGCTGCTGCTCCTGCTCGCGCTCGGCGCCGGGCTGGCGGCGGCCGGCGTGGCCGCCGCCCGCCCGGTGCGGATCGGCTGAGCGCTCAGGGCAGCGGGACGACGTCGGCGAGCACGCCGCCGTCGTCGGTGAGCCGCTCGGGTGCGGGGCTGTCGTAGACGACGAGCAGCCGGCCGTCCGCGGGGTCGCCGAGCAGGCCGATCCCCTCGGCGTGGTCGTCGCCGTCGCCGAAGGGCAGCACCAGCTCGCGGGTGAGCAGGTCACCGCGGACGACGGTCGGCTCCTCGCACACCAGCGCGCCGTGCCAGCGGTAGACGTGGACCGGGCCGTCGAGGTCCATGGTCGGCCCGGCGAGCACCAGCAGGTCCTCCCCGTGGGGGCACAGGTCGCGCACGCCGAGGCCGGCCAGTCGCAGCACGTGCTTGCGGTAGCGGCGGCCGTCGGGGAACCTGCGCAGGCGCAGCCGGGCGGGGTCGCGCTCGTCGACCTCGGGCCGCAGCTCCAGCACGACCGCCCAGCCGCGCAGCACCGGCCCGCGCAGCCCGAGGTACACCCGGTCGCCGGCGACGGCGATGCCCTCGACGTCGAGGCCGTTGTCCTTGCTCGGGATCGACAGGAACGGGCCGAGGTGCTCGTCGTCGGCGAGCAGGTCGCGCAGGTCCTTGCCGCGGGCGCCGAAGACGGCGGCGCTGCGGGTGCCGTCGTCCTTGACCAGGGTGGGCAGCCCGTCGACGTCGACCACCGGGATCCGCACGATGACCTGCCGCCGCGGCTGGCCGGTCACGGTCGCCAGCCGGCGCAGCGCCCTGGCGCCGTCGTGCTCGTCGCGGATCCGGCGGCGGCGCAGGCTGTGCGAGCCCACCGCCCACACCGCGCCGTCGTGGCGGGCGATGCCCTCGATGTCGGCCTCCTCCTCGACGTCGGGGCCGGTGCCGCCGGGGAGGGGCACCAGGTCGGCGAGGGAGAAGGTGGTCTGGTCGCCGTAGCAGGTGGGGGAGGCGGGGTCGTCGGCGACGAGCCGCTCGATGGTGGCGGTCTCGTCGCCGGCGACCCAGAGCACCGGGCCGTCGCTGCGGACGGCGGAGAGGTTGGTGTGCGTCAGGCTCGCCCGGGAGGCCGAGCCGAACCGGAGGGTCACCGTGCGGGTCGTCGTCACGGGCGCGCACTGTGGCACGGGTCGACGCTGTCCGGGGCCCTTCCGAGCGTCGTACCGTTCGGCATGGATCTCGTCTGTCCCAAGTGCCAGGGCGCGATGCGCACCTACGAGCGCAACGGCGTGCACGTCGACCAGTGCACCGAGTGCCGCGGCATCTTCCTCGACCGCGGTGAGCTCGAGCGGCTGATCGACGCGGAGAACTCCTGGCACGGCGCGGCGGCCGGTGCCCGGCCCGGGCAGCAGCCCCAGCACCAGCAGCCCCAGCACCAGCAGCACGGCGCTCCCCAGCAGCAGTACGGCGCTCCCCAGCAGCACGGCGCGCAGTACCCGGCCGCGGGCGGCGCGGGCCTGGGCGCGGTGGTGAACGAGGTGCTCGGCGCGGTGGGCCGCTCGTCGTCGCACGGGTCGGGGCACGGCGGCCACGGCTCGCACGGCAAGAAGCGCAAGGAGTCCTTCCTGTCCGACCTCTTCGGATGAAGGACCCCGCTGCCCCCCACCGCTCGCAGGCTCGCGGCGGGCCCCTGCAGCGGGGCCGTTCCAGCACGTCACCTGCCGGGCGGCGGTAGGTTCCCGGCCGTGGCGGGGCGGGAGCTGGTCGTGCTCGGCACCGCCAGCCAGGCGCCCACCCGCACCCGCAACCACAACGGGTACCTGCTGCGCTGGGACGGCCGTGGCTTCCTGTTCGACCCCGGCGAGGGCACCCAGCGGCAGATGCTGCTGGCCGGGGTGCCGAGCAGCGCCGTCCACCGGGTGCTGGTCAGCCACTTCCACGGCGACCACTGCCTGGGCCTGCCCGGCGTCGTCCAGCGGATGTCCCTCGACGGCGTCGCGCACCCGGTGGTGGCGCACTACCCGGCGTCGGGGCAGGTCTTCTTCGACCGGCTGCGGCACGCCTCGCTCTTCGCCGACCTCGTCGACGTCCGGGAGGAGCCGGTGCACGGCGACGGCGTCCTGGCGCAGGACCCCGCCGGGACGATCGAGGCGCGGCGGCTGGAGCACCCGGTGCCGTCGTTCGGCTACCGCCTCGTCGAGCCCGACGGCCGGCGGATGCTGCCCGACCGGCTCGCCGCGGCCGGGGTGGCCGGGCCCGACGTCGGCCGGCTGCAGCGCGAGGGTGCGGTGCGGGTGGGGGAGGCGACGGTGCGCCTGGCGGACGTCAGCGCCCCGCGCCCGGGGCAGCGCTTCGCCTTCGTCATGGACACCCGGCTGTGCGACGGCGTCGCCGCGCTCGCCGAGCGCGCCGACCTGCTGGTCGTCGAGTCGACCTTCCTCGCCGAGGACGCGGCGCTGGCCCACCGCTACGGCCACCTGACCGCGCGGCAGGCGGCGCGGGTGGCGGCGCAGGCGGGGGTGCGGCGGCTGGTGCTCACCCACTTCTCGCAGCGCTACGACGACCCCCGCCGGTTCGAGGACGAGGCCCGCACCGAGTACGACGGCGACCTCGTCGTCGCGGCCGACCTGCAGCGCGTGCCGGTGCCCCCGCGCGCGGTGGGTGAGGACGGCCGGGGCGGGTAGCCCGGGGGACCGCCCCCGAGGAGGACGCCCGATGACCCGGCTCGACGCCACCACGCTCTCCCGGCTGAGCCCCTCGGTGTGGACCCCGCGCTACGACCGGTCGGCGGTGACGACCGGGATCGTGCACCTCGGCGTCGGTGGCTTCCACCGCTCGCACCAGGCGGTCTACGTCGACCGGCTGCTGGAGGCGGGGCAGGGGCGGGACTGGGGGATCTGCGGGGTCGGCGTGCTGCCCGCCGACCGGCGCATGCAGCAGGTCATGGCGGCGCAGGACTGCCTGTACACGGTGGTGGTCAAGCACCCCGACGGGTTCCTGGACGCGCGGGTGGTCGGCTCGATCGTGGCGTACCTGCTCGCGCCCGACGACCCGGAGGCCGTCGTGGAGAGGATGGCCGCGCCCGGCACCCGGATCGTGACGCTGACGGTCACCGAGGGCGGCTACAACACCTCACCGGACACCGGCGCCTTCGACACCACCGACCCCGGCGTCCTCGCCGACCTGCGACCGGGCGCGGCGCCGCGGACGACGTTCGGTCTGGTCACCGAGGCGCTGGTGCGCCGCCGAGAGCGCGGGCTGGCCCCGTTCGCGGTCGCCTCGTGCGACAACATCCCCGGCAACGGGCACCTGGCCCGCGACGCGTTCGCCGCCTTCGCCGCGCTGCGCGACGCCGCGCTCGGGGAGTGGGTGGCCGCCGAGGTGCCGTTCCCCGGCTCGATGGTCGACCGGATCACCCCGGTGACCACCGACGCCGACCGGGCCGCGCTCGCCGCGACGGGCGTCGAGGACGCCTGGCCGGTGGTCTGCGAGCCGTGGACGCAGTGGGTGCTGGAGGACCGCTTCCCCGCGGGCCGGCCGCCGCTGGAGGACGTCGGCGTGCAGCTCGTCGACGACGTCGCCCCCTACGAGCTGGTGAAGCTGCGGCTGCTCAACGCCGGCCACCAGGTGCTCGGCCACCTCGGCCGGCTGGCCGGCCACGAGTACGTGCACGAGGCCTGCCAGGACCCGCTGCTGCGGGAGTTCCTGCTCGGCTACCTCGACGACGAGGCCACCCCCACCCTCGCTCCGGTGCCCGGCCTCGACCTGCGGCGGTACAAGGCCGACCTGGTGGGCCGCTTCGCCAACCCCGCCGTCCGCGACACCCTGGCCCGGATCTGCGAGAACGCCTCCGACCGCATCCCCCAGTTCCTGTTGCCGGTGCTGCGCGCCGACCTCGCGGCGGGCCGGGAGTTCCGCCGGTCGGTCGCCGTCCTCGCCGCCTGGGCGCGCACCGCGGACGGCACCGACGACGCCGGCCGGCCCCTGGAGCTCCGCGACCCGCGGCGCGACGCGCTGCTCGCCCGGGTCCGCGACGCCGACCCGCTGGCCTTCCTCCGCGAGACCGACGTCTTCGGTGACCTGGCCGAGGACCCACGGGTGGCCGCCGCCTTCACCGCCACGCTGACCTCGCTGCGGAGGCGGGGGACCCGCGCCACCCTGGCCGACCTCGTCCGCGGGCCGCGCGCGCGGACGGCCGGGTAGAAACGGTGGGGTGTTCCCCGGCACGACGTACGAACCCGACTGGTTCGGCCTGCTCGGCCGCGAGGTGCTCCGCGAGCGCCGGGCAGCGCTGATCGCCGAGGCGTGCGCGTGGAGCGTGGGCCTGTCCGACCGGCCGCACCACCTGCGGCTGCGCGGCCGGCTGGTGGCCACCGGCTCGACGATCGGCGACCGCGCCGCGCACGGCCAGCCGCTGTCGGGGGAGGAGGACGGCCGCATCGAGCTCGGCGACGCCCGCCCCGGCAGCTTCCAGGACGCGCTCAACGCCGTCGACGCCGACGGTGTGGTGTTCGCCGACCGGTTCGACCGGGAGGTGATCGAGCCGTTCGTGCACGAGACGTGCGTGCTCGCCGCCGACCGCGCCCGCCGCACCCGGCCGGTCCAGTGGGCCGAGCTGCTCGACGAGCTGGGGGAGGACCCCGGCGACGCCGACCCGGCCGACGTCCTGCGGGCCGGCGAGTGGGAGGAGCCGCTGCGCACCGAGGCCGAGCACCTCGTGCTGGCCGCGCTGGGCCGCGCGCCGCTGCTGGAGGTGGAGTCCGAGGGGCTGCCGCTGTCGCTGGTGCGCGCGGCCGAGGCCACCGCGCGGGCGGCGGCGGAGCCCTCGCCGCCGCGGGAGCCCGACGAGGACCTGTCGGGCGCGCTGTTCCTCGCGCTGGCCGCCGTCCGGGAGTCCGGGCTGCCCACGCCGGTGCCGCCGGACGGTGCCGGCCGGCTGGTGGCGGTCCTGCTCGAGCAGGGGCTCGAGCCCGGGGAGGTCACCGGGGTGCTGCCGCACCTGCCGCTGGCGCCGGGCACCGCCGACGCCGTCGCCGGGCTGCTGCCCGACGACTGAGCGGGTGCGGTCGCCCCAGGACTACAGCGGCAGGCCGGTGTAGTTCTCGGCCAGCTCGCGGGCGGCGGCCTCCGACGAGCACACCCGGCGCAGCTGGGACAGCTGCAGCTCGGCGTCGAACGGGTCGCCGGTGGTGTGCAGCATCGAGGTCATCCACCAGGAGAAGTGGGTGGCCCGCCAGACCCGCCGCAGCGCCGTGTCGGAGTAGGCGTCGGCGAGGTCGGTCTCCTTCTCCTGCAGCAGCCGCACCAGCGCGCGGGAGAGCAGGACGACGTCGGCGACGGCGAGGTTGAGGCCCTTGGCGCCGGTGGGCGGCACGATGTGCGCGGCGTCGCCGGCGAGGAACAGCCGGCCGCGGCGCATCGGCGTGCTGACGAACGAGCGCATGGGCAGGATCGACTTCTCCAGCACCGGGCCGGTGCTGATCTCCCAGCCCTCGTGCGCGAACCGGGTGGCCAGGCCCGACCAGATGCGGTCATCGGACCAGTCCTCGATCCGCTCCGACGGGTCCACCTGCAGGTACAGCCGCGACACCGACGGCGAGCGCATCGAGTACAGCGCGAACCCCTCGGGGTGCCAGGCGTAGATCAGCTCGTCGGTGGCCGGGGCGGCGTCGGCCAGGATCCCGAGCCAGGCGTAGGGGTAGGTGCGCTCCCACAGCCGCTGCGCAGTGCCCGCCGCGACGACGGCGCGCGACGGGCCGTGGAAGCCGTCGGTGCCGGCCACGACGTCGCACTCGAGCACCTGCGCGACCCCGTCGGCGTCGGTGAACCGGATCCGCGGGCTGTCGGTGTCGACGTCCTCGATCGCCACGTCGGAGACCTCGAAGTGCAGCGGCGGGCCGCCGGCGAGCTGGGCGGCGACCAGGTCCTTGACCACCTCGGTCTGCCCGTAGACCCAGACCCGGCGGCCGCACAGCGCGGGGAAGTCCAGCGTGGCGCGGGTGCCCGGGTACTGCAGGTGGATGCCGCGGTGCTCGAGGCCCTCGCGGTGCAGCCGGTCGCCGTGCCCCGCCTCGGTGAGCACGTCGACGGTGTTCTGCTCGAGGATGCCGGCGCGGATGCGGGCCTCGACGTAGGCCCGCGAGCGGTTCTCCAGCACCACCGAGTCGACGCCCTGCAGCGCCAGCAGCCGCGACAGCAGCAGGCCGGCCGGGCCGGCGCCGATGATCCCCACCTGGGTGCGCATGCCGGCGAGTGTGACCCGGGCGACGCCCCCGGCGACACCGCGTCCTCCCGGTCAGCGGAAGGGCGCGGTGCGGGCCAACGCCCGCCCGATGCCCCGCGCGGCCACCTCCAGCACCGGCACCAGCCGCGGCAGGTCGCGCCGGTGGCTGGGGACGACGATGCCCAGCGCCGCAGCGACGACGGTGCTCCCGGCCCGCTCCACCCGCACCGGCACGGCCACCGACAGCGTGCCCAGCGACATCTCCTCGGCGGTGCGCGCCCAGCCGCGCCGGCGGACCTCGCCGAGCTCGCGACGCAGCCGCCCGGGGTCGACGACGGTGTGCCGAGTGGCTCGCACGGGCGCGGCCAGGGCCTCGGCGACGACGTCGTCGGGGGCGGCGGCGAGCAGCACCTTGCCCACGCCGGTGGCGTGCAGCGGCAGCCGGCTGCCGACCTGGCTGACCACCGGCACCGACTCGCGGCCGGAGATGCGCTCGACGTAGAGCGCGCTCGTCCCGTCGCGGACGGCGAGGTGCACGGTGTCGCGGGTGGCGGTGTGCACGTCGAGCAGGAAGGGCGCGGCCACCTGCCGCAGCTCGAGGGAGACGGGGGCCAGCAGGCCGAGGTCCCACAGCTTGCGGCCGATCTCGTAGCGGCCGTCGGCGCGGCGGGACAGCGCGCCCCAGCCGGTGAGCTCGGCGAGCAACCGGTGCGTCGTCGTCAGCGGGGTGCCCGACCGCTCGGCGATCTCGCTGAGCGACAGCCGGGGGGCCGAGGCGTCGAAGGCGTCGAGGATCGCCAGCGCGCGGGAGGTCACCGACCGGCCGCGCTCCGCCGAACCCCCTGCCACGCGCGCAGTCTCCCACCCAGCGGAAGCCCCGGGACCGGGGCCTTGCCGCTCCCACCGGCGGACCGGTGTGCTGGGCGCGACGCCCGGGAGGTGGGCATGACCGAGTCCGTCCGGCTGCCGCTGGCCTACCACGACACCGCGGTGGCCAGCTCATACCACCTCGCCTCGGCGGAGGCGGTCGCCGCGCTGCTGCCGCGGCGGGGCGGCCGGCCGCTGCTGCGGCCGATCCCGCTGCCCGGCGGCCGCACGCCGGTGGCGGTGCACGCCTACCGCTACCGCACGGTCACCTGGACCGGCGCCGACGGCGCGACCCACACGGTGGCGCCCTACGGCGAGGTCGGGGTGACCGCCGGCGTCCTCGCCGGGCCGGCCGCGCGGGGCGGGGCCCGGCCGGCGACCGGGGGCTTCGTGCTGCAGCTGCCGGTCACCTCCCGGGAGGCGCGCGACCTCGGCCGCGGGGCGTGGGGGCTGCCCAAGTGGCTCGGCGACATGGACTTCCTCGACGCCCCCGCGCTGCAGCGCGTCCGGCTGTCGGAGGCCGGCGCCGAGGTGCTCACCCACACCGTGCGGACCCGCGGCCCGGCGCTGCGCGGCAGCCCGTCGCGGACGCTGTGGTCGGTGCGGGACGGGCGGCTGCTGGAGACCACCATCCCGGTGGCCGCCCGGTGGCAGGCGCACCCGGGACCCGGCGGGGCCGAGCTCGTGCTGGGCGAGCACCCGCTGGCCGAGTGGCTGCGCCGGCTGGAGCTGTCCTCCTCGGCGCTGACGGCCTTCCGCGCCGTCGGGTACCGCAGCACGCTGCCGGCGGGCCGGCCGCTCGGGGCCGTCGACGGCGTGTCGGCCGCCCCGTTCCCCGGCAGCGACGCCGCGTTCGGCCGGTTCACCGTGGCCTACCCCGGCACCGGGCCTCTACCCCAGTACCGCGAGGCAGCCGTCCTCTGACGTGCTGGAACGGCCCCGCTGGCAGGGGCCCGCCGCGAGCCTGCGAGCGGTGGAGGGCAGTGGGGTCCTTCGACTGGATCAGGCGGACGCGAGCTCCGCGTCCAGCGTCGCCCACGGGCCGAGCGCCGCGCCGGCGGCACGCTCGCGCGCCTCCTCGTCGGGACCCAGCACGCCGCGCAGCGCCTCGCGGAGCCGGTCGGCCAGCGCCTGGTGCGGGGTCCACCGCGCCACCCCGAGCCCGGCGCGCGCGGCCTCGGCCGCGCCGACCAGCCGGGCGGCGGCCGCGGTCCGGCCCTGCGCGAGGGCCAGCCCGGCGAGCACCTCCAGGCAGGAGGCCAGCCCCTCCAGGTCGCGGGTGCGGCGGTGCAGGGCCGCGGCCTCGTCCAGCCGGGCCCGCGCCCGCGCCAGGTCTCCGCCCATCAGCGCGGCCAGCGCGAGGGTGTCGGTGAGCAGCGCGGCGAGCTGGTCGTCGGCGGCGGCGCGGGCCAGGCCGAGCGCCTCCGTGGCGACGCGCTCGGCCGCGGGCAGGTCACCGCCGGCCAGCGCCACCGCGCCGCGCAGCATCGCGCTGAAGGCCACCGACCAGCCGTCGCCGCTGCGGCGCAGGTGGTCGAGGCCCTCGTCGAGCAGCGGGACGACGCGGGGGTCGCCGGGCGGCAGGGTCATCGCCCGCGCGCCGAGCGCGTGGCCGAGCAGCCAGGCGTCGTCGCGGGCCCGGGCGTCCTCGACCACGCCGTCGACCAGCGGCGCCGCGGTGTCCGGGGAGCCCAGGGCGATCCGCATCGCGGCCCGCGACCAGGTCAGCCGCCCGGCGAGGTCGGGGGGCAGGGCCGCGGCCGAGGGCAGCGCCGCGGTCTGCTCGGCCAGGCCGGCCATGTCCGGCAGCATCCCGCGCGCCCACCACCAGCGGGTCAGCGGCGCGGTCAGCCGCACGGCGAGCTCGGCCCGGTCGGTGGCCACCGCCCAGCGCACCGCGGCCCGCAGGTCGGCGGTCTCGGCGTCGAGCCGGGCGCGCCACAGCTGCGCCGCCGGGCCGGCCAGCCCGGCGGCGGCGTCGGCGCCCATCGCGGCCAGGTGCTGCGCCCACCGGACGCGGGTGGCCTCCTCCTCGCCCCGCTCGCGCAGCCGCTCGGCGGCGTAGGCGCGCACCAGCTCGAGCATGCGGAACCGCGGCTCGCCGTCGCCGGTGTCGGTGGGGGTCACCAGGCTGTGCCCGACCAGGTCCGACAGCGTCTCGACGACGTCGAGGTCGCCGCCCACCGCCTCGGCGGTGTCGAGGGTGCAGCCGTCCGCGCACACCGACAGCCGCGCCAGCAGCGCCCGGCCGCGCTCGTCGAGCAGGTCGTGGCTCCAGGCGATCGTGGCCCGCAGGGTGCGCTGCCGGTCGGGGACGTCGACGTCGAGGTCGCCGAGGTCCAGGGCGCGGTCGAGGCGGGCCAGCAGCAGCCGCGGGGGGAGCGTGCGCACCCGCGCGGCGGCCAGCTCCACCGCGAGCGGCAGCCCGTCGAGGCGGCGGACGAGCTCGGCGACCGGCCCGGCCGTGGCGTCGGTGAGGGTGAAGGAGGGGTCGGCCTGCCGGGCGCGGGCCACGAACAGCTCGACGGCGGGGACGTCGCGCACCGCGGCGGCGTCCCCGGCGCCCCGGGCCGGTGTCCCGAGCGGCTCGATCGGCACGTCGTGCTCACCGCGCAGCCGCAGCACGGTGCGGCTGGTGACCAGCAGCTGCGTGGCCGGGCAGCGGGCGAGCAGCGTGGCCAGGTGCGGGGCGGCCGCGGTCACCTGCTCCAGGTTGTCGACGACGAGCAGCGCGGAGCGGCCGGCCAGCCGGTCGGCCACCAGCTCGAGCAGCGGGCGGCTGCCCTCGGCCGACACCCCGACCGCCTCGGCCACGGCCCCGGGGACGTCGGCGGGGTCCCGGACGGCGGAGAGGTCGACGAACCAGACGCCCTCCCGCTCGTCCTCGACCGCGGCG
Organism: Geodermatophilus sp. SYSU D00766; assembly: GCF_054049915.1. Taxonomy (NCBI): domain Bacteria; kingdom Bacillati; phylum Actinomycetota; class Actinomycetes; order Geodermatophilales; family Geodermatophilaceae; genus Geodermatophilus; species Geodermatophilus sp. SYSU D00766. The sequence continues at coordinate 8,288 of NZ_JBJGYI010000013.1, read as the reverse complement.
GCCGCGGCCAGCGCCAGCCGGGTCTTGCCGATGCCGCCCGGGCCGGTGAGCGCCACCAGCCGCACCGCGTCGTCGCGCAGCAGGCCGGTGACGGTGGCCAGCTCGGCGGCGCGGTCGACCATCGGCGTGGGCGGTGTGGGCAGCCAGCCGGCCGCCAGCCCGGACGGGGCGCCCACCGGCCGGCCGAAGCGCTCGCTGAGCAGCACCGCGAGGTCGTCGGCCACCCGGTCGGCGAGCTCGGCGGGGTCGCGGTAGGGGGTGGTGGAGACGCCGCCCTCGGACTGCACCCGCTCGAGCAGCGCGCGCAGCCGCGGGTCGCGGTCGGGCGCCGGCGTGCGGACGTAGAGCAGCCGCGGCATGCCGGCGGACAGGTCGAGCTCGTCCTCCAGGCCCGAGACGGTCATGCCCGGGCCCACCCAGCCGTACCTGTCGCCGTAGACGCCGACGAACACCTCGCTCTGCTCGAGGTAGGCGCGGTACAGGTCGCGGGGCGGGTGCGGCCGCGCGCCGAGCTCGAACATCACCGGGGTCAGCCGCAGGCGGGCGATGGCGTCGCGGACGGCGCGCCGCTCGGGGGCGAGCTCCTCGAGCGTGGAGGACACGAAGACCCGCAGCCGCCGGTCGGGGGTCGCGATGGCGGGCGGAGCGGCGCCGGGGACGTCCGCCGCTGCGGTCACGGGCACCTCCCGCCCGGTCGCCCGGCGCCCGGACGGTCCGGGTCGCCGACGCGGCGAGTCTATGGCCTGGGGCGCGGGGCCCGGGCACGGCCGAGACGTCCCGTATCCCGGTGACAGCGCCCCTGCCACGGTGGTTGCATGACGGCGCCCGACGACCGCACGGGGGACGCGCGCACTCGGAGACCCTCGTGCACCGTGCCCTGAGACAACCCCTTCCCCCCGGTCCCCGCGGGGCGACGTCGTGACCGGCCACGAGCCCGGCGCCGCGCTGGTCGTCGTCGCCCGCGACGCCGGCGTCCGCACGGCCACCACCCGGGAGCTGGAGCGCCGCTACGGCAGCGACTACCGGGTCCTCGCCGGCGACGACCCGGCCGAGGTGGAGGCGGCGCTGACCGCCGCCGGCGACCCGCCCGTGGCGGTGCTGCTCGGCGGGCTGGGCGAGGCCGACCCCGACGGCCTGGAGGTGCTGCGGGCCTGCCACGGCCGGTACCCCGGCGCGGTGGCGGTGGCGCTGGTGCGCTGGGGGGCCTTCGAGACCGCCCGGCCCATCTTCGAGGCGATCACCGTGGGCCAGCTCGACCGCTGGGTGTACGCCCCGCAGGGCCGCGCCGACGAGGAGTTCCACCGCTCGGTCACCGAGATCCTCGACGAGTGGTCCTCGCGGCGGGGCGGCGGGTTCGAGGCGGTGCGGATCATCGGGGACCGGTGGGACCCGCACGCGCAGCACCTGCGCGACCAGATGACCCGCAACCGCATCCCGATCGGCGTCTACGAGGCCGGCTCGCCCGAGGGTCGCGCGATGCTCGCCGACCTGGAGCTCCAGCAGCCCCGGCTGCCGGTGGTCGTCGTCCGCTTCCGGCCGGAGCACACCGTCCTCGAGGCCCCGACCGACCTGGAGGTGGCCGAGGCGTTCGGCCTGTTCGACCCGCTGGACACCACCGCCGTCCACGACGTCGCCATCGTCGGTGCCGGGCCGGCCGGGCTGGGCGCCAGCGTCTACGCCGCGTCCGAGGGGCTCGACACGCTGCACCTGGAGTGCGAGGCGGTCGGCGGGCAGGCCGGCACGAGCTCGCTGATCCGCAACTACCTCGGGTTCCCCACCGGCGTCAGCGGCAGCCGGCTGGCGTTCTCCGCCTACCTGCAGGCGTGGGCGTTCGGCACCACGTTCTCCTTCATGCGCACCGCCACGGCGCTGACCACCGAGAACGGCCTGCACCGGATCACCCTCAACGACGGCTCGGTCGTGCAGGCGCGGACGGTCGTGGTGGCCACCGGCGCCGCCTGGCGGCGGCTCGGCGTGCCGGAGCTGGAGGCCTTCACCGGCCGCGGCGTCTTCTACGGCGCGGCGGTCAGCGAGGCACCGGCGATGGCCGGCCGGCACGTGTTCGTCGTCGGCGGCGGGAACTCGGCCGGGCAGGCCGCGGTCTACCTCTCGCGCTACGCGGAGAAGGTGACCCTGCTGGTCCGCCGCGCGTCGCTGACCGAGACGATGTCGGACTACCTCATCCGGGAGCTGGTCGCGCTGCCGCGGGTCGAGATCCGGTACCGCGCCCAGGTGGTCGGCGGGAGCGGCACCGACGTCCTGGAGACCGTCGTGCTGCGCGACCTCGACACCGGCGCGGAGACCGAGGAGGCGGGGATGCTGTTCGTGATGATCGGCAGCGAGCCGCGCACCGACTGGCTGGCCGGGACGCTGGCCCGCAACCGCTGGGGCTTCCTGCTCACCGGTTCCTCCCTCGCCGACGACGACGCCGCCCCGGCGTGGCCGCTGGACCGCCCGCCCGCGCTGCTGGAGACCAGCACGCCGGGGGTGTTCGCGGCCGGCGACGTGCGCCAGGGGTCGGTCAAGCGGGTGGCCTCGGCGGTGGGGGAGGGCGCGCTGGCCGTGACGCTGGTGCACGCGCACCTCGCGGAGCTCTCCGGCGCCGCGGCCGGGACCTGACCCCGCCGCCTTCCGCCCAGCGGAGAGGAGCGCTTGGGAGCCGTCCCGGCCCGGCCGTACGTTGCCGGTATGACCCGCACCACCCCCGCGACGGCTCCGGCGGGGCTGCACCTGCCCCGCTACCTGCGCGAGGACCCCGCCGCGCGCACCCCCGTCGGCTTCGCCGACTACCGCAGCACCGCGGTGCGCGCGCCGCTGCGGACCCCGGTCGACCTGCCGCACCGGCTCACCGAGGTGACCGGCCCGCTGCTCGGCGAGGACCGCGTGCGCCCCGAGGACGCCGACCTCACCCGGCGGGCCGGCGGGGAGGCCGTGGGGCAGCGCATCGTCGTCCACGGGCGCGTGCTCGACAGCGACGGCCGGCCGGTGCCGCACACGCTGGTGGAGGTCTGGCAGGCCAACGCGGCGGGCCGCTACCGGCACGTCGTCGACACCTGGCCGGCGCCGCTGGACCCGCACTTCGACGGCCTGGGCCGGGTGCTGACCGACGCCGAGGGCCGCTACGAGTTCCTCACCGTCAAGCCCGGCGCCTACCCGTGGCGCAACCACGACAACGCCTGGCGGCCGGCGCACATCCACTTCTCGCTGTTCGGCCGGGCCTTCCCCCAGCGCCTGGTCACGCAGATGTACTTCCCCGACGACCCGCTGTTCTTCCAGGACCCGATCTACAACGCGATCCCCGAGGCCGCGCGGCCGGCGGCGGTCAGCCGGTACGACCACGCCCGCACCGTCGAGTCCTGGGCGCTGGCCTTCGAGTGGGACATCGTGCTGCGCGGCGCCGAGCAGACGCCGTTCGAGACCGAGGACGACGGGGACGTCGCGTGAGCGCCCGGCTGCCGCTCACCCCGAGCGCCACCGTCGGGCCGTACCTGGCGATCGGGCTGACCTGGGAGGGCGGGGAGTTCGTCGTCCCGGCCGGCACCCCAGGCGCGATCTGGATCCGCGGCACGGTGTTCGACGGCGAGGGCGCGGTCGTCCCCGACGCGCTGGTCGAGACGTGGCAGGCCGACCCCGACGGCCGCTTCGACCACCCCGACGACCCGCGCGGCGCCGTCGCGTTCCCGGGCTTCCGCGGGTTCGGCCGGGCGCAGACGGTGCCCGACGGCGAGTTCGCCGTCTGCACCCTCAAGCCCGGCCGCGTGCCCGACGGCGAGGGCGGTCTGCAGGCGCCGCACGTCGACGTCTCACTGTTCGCCCGCGGCCTGCTCGACCGCGTCGTCACCCGCGTCTACTTCGCCGACGAGGCGGAGGCCAACGCCGCCGACCCCGTCCTGCGGGCGCTGCCCGAGGACCGCCGCGCCACGCTGCTGGCGACGCCCACCGACGACGGCTACCGCTTCGACGTGCACCTGCAGGGGGACCGCGAGACGGTCTTCTTCGCCGTCTGAGCGCGGCGGCGCCGGCGGTGGGGAGGACGACGTGACGGGTCTGTTCGCCGGCACCTTCGCCCGCGGCGGTGCGGCGGCGGCCGTCTCCGACGACGCCTGGATCCGCGCCCTGCTGCGGGTGGAGGCGGCGCTGGCCCGGGCCGCGGCGTCGGTGGGCCTGGTGCCGGCGACCGCGGCCGACGCGGTGGCGGCGGTGTGCGCCGACCCGTCGCGGCTGGACCTCGCCGGTGTCGTCGCCCGCGCGGCCGACGCGGGGAACCCGGTGCCGCCGCTGGTGCGCGCGCTGCAGGACGCGGTGGGGGAGCGCGACGCCGTCGCGGTGCACGTGGGGGCCACCAGCCAGGACGTCGTCGACACCGCGCTGGTGCTGCTGGCCCGCGCGGCGGTCGCCGCGCTCGACGCCGACCTGGCCGTCGCCGCGGACCGGTGCGCGACCCTGGCGCGCGAGCACCGCGACGACCTGGTCGTGGGCCGGACGCTGATGCAGCAGGCGCTGCCGACGACGTTCGGGCTGAAGGCGGCGACGTGGCTGGCCGGGCTCGACGGCGCGCGGCTGCGGCTGGCCGAGGTGGTGGCCACGCTGCCGGTGCAGTACGGCGGGGCGGTGGGCACGCTGGCGGCGTCGTCGGGGGCCGGGGTCGCGGTGCGGGCGGCGCTCGCGGGGGAGCTCGGGCTGGTGGCGACCGCCGTGCCCTGGGCCACGGTGCGGCTGCCGGTGGCCGACCTCGCCGGGGCGCTGGGCGCGACCGCCGGGGTGGTCGCGACCGTCGCCGTCGACGTGGTGCTGCTGGCGCAGTCGGAGGTCGCGGAGGTCGCCGAGGCGGGGGAGGGGCGCGGCGGGTCGTCGGCGATGCCGCACAAGCGCAACCCGGTGGCGGCGATCTCGGCGCGAGCGTGCGCGCGGCGGGCGCCGGGGCTGGTGGCCACGCTGCTCGGCGCGATGGAGCAGGAGCACGAGCGCGCGGCCGGCGCCTGGCACGCCGAGTGGCCCACGCTCACCGACCTGCTGGTCGCGGTGGGGTCGGCGGCGTCCTGGCTGGCCGAGAGCCTGCGCGTCCTGCGCCCCGACGTCGCGCGGATGGCGGCGACCGTGGCCGCGGCCGGCGAGGGGGCGCTGGCCGGTGCGCTGGCCGAGGCGCTGGCGCCGTCGCTGGGCCGGGGCGCTGCGCACGACGCGGCCGCCGCGGTGGCCCGGGAGGCGCGGGAGCGGGGACGGCCGCCGGCCGAGCTGGTCGCCGCGCGCGAGGACGTCGACGCCGCCGCGGTGCTCGCCGCGGCCGCACCGGACGTGGGGGAGGCCGGCGCGCAGGTGGACGCGGCGCTGGCCGAGCACGAGAGGCTGGTGGAGGGGGCGCCGTGAGCGCGGTCGAGGTCAGCTACACCGTGGACGGGCCGGCCGACGCGCCGGTCGTCGTCCTGTCCAACTCCCTGGGCGCCACCCGCGGGATGTGGGACCCGCAGGTGCCGGCGCTGGCCGAGCGCTACCGGGTGGTCACCTACGACACCCGCGGGCACGGGGAGTCCCCGGCGCCGCCCGGGCCCTGCACCGTCGACGACCTGGTCGACGACGTGCTGGCGCTGCTGGACCGGCTCGGGGTGCGGCGGGCGCACGTGGCCGGGCTGTCGCTGGGCGGGATGACGGCGCTGCGGCTGGCCGCGCGCGAGCCGGCGCGGGTGGACCGGCTGGCGCTGCTGTGTACCTCGGCCGCGCCCGATCCGCAGGGGTTCCTCGACCGGGCGGTGCAGGCCCGCGCGGGGGGCACCGCGCCGCTGGCGCCGGCGATCGTCGGCCGGTGGCTCACCCCGGCGTACGCCGCGCAGCACCCCGACCTGGTGGCGCGGCTGGAGGCGATGATCGCCGGGGCCGACGACGAGGGGTACGCCGCGTGCTGTGAGGCGGTCGGCACCTTCGACGGCCGCGGCGACCTCGCCCGGGTCACCGCGCCGACGCTGGTGGTGTCCGGCGCGCAGGACCCGGCGCTGCCGCCGCCGCACCAGCAGGCGATCGCCGACGGGATCGCCGGCTCGACGCTGCTCACCGTCGATCCCGGCGCGCACCTGCCCAACCTGGAGCAGCCGCTGGAGGTCACCGGGGCGCTGCTGGCCCACCTGGACGCGGCGGGGCGGCACGCGTGAGCGAGGCGCCCCTCGACTCCGACGACACCCGCCGCGAGGCGGGCATGCGGACCCGGCGCGAGGTGCTCGGCGACGCGTGGGTGGACCGGGCGGTGGCGGGCACGACGCCGTTCACCGCGGACTTCCAGGACTTCATCACGCGGACGGCGTGGGGCGACGTGTGGCAGCGGCCGGGGCTGGCGCGGCGGGAGCGCAGCATCGCGACGCTGTCGATCTGCGTCGCGCTGCGGCACTGGGACGAGTTCGCGCTGCACGTGCGCGCCGCGGTGCGCAACGGGCTCAGCGAGGCCGAGATCGCGGAGGTGCTGCAGCACGCCGCCGTCTACGCCGGGGTGCCGGCCGCCAACCACGCGTTCACGGTCGCCGCGACCGTGCTGGCGGAGCTGCGCGCCGGCTGAGTGCCGGCACCGAGATCGGCGGTCTCGTGGCGATCTGCGGCTGATGGCCACGAGTCCGCCGATCTCGCGGTCCGGGGCTCCGCCAGAGTGCATGCGGCGCGGGGCCACGACACCTCGGTGAGGATCGGGACGGCAACGACCCGAGCGAGAGGACCGACGTGGCACTCCTGGACGACGGCGCGTGGCAGGGCAGGGTCTGGACCGGCGCGTGGACCGACGGCTCCGGCGGCACCTACGACGCGGTGGAGCCGGCCACCGGCGACGTCATCGCGCCGGTCGGGCGGGCGACCCCCGAGGACGTCGCCGCGGCTGCCGGCCGGGCGGCGCGGGCGCAGCGTGCCTGGGCGGCCGCGCCGTTCGAGGAGCGGGCCCGCGTCCTGCGCCGCGCCGGTCAGGTGCTCGAGGAGCACGCCGACGAGATCACGGGCTGGCTGGCCCGGGAGTCCGGCGCGATCCGGCCCTTCGGCGACTTCCAGGTCCACACCAGCGCGCAGGAGTGCTACGAGGCCTCCGCGCTGCCGGGCCTGCCCTACGGCGAGGTGCTGCGCACCGGCGCCCCCCGGCTGTCGTTCGCCCGCCGCCTGCCGGCCGGCGTCGTCGGCGTCATCGCGCCGTTCAACGTGCCCACCATCCTCGCCATCCGCGCCGTCGCCCCGGCGCTCGCGCTCGGCAACGCCGTCGTCCTGAAGCCCGACCCGCGCACCGCGATCTCCGGCGGCGCGCTGTTCGCCCGGGTCTTCGAGGAGGCGGGTCTGCCGGCCGGGGTGCTGCAGGTGCTGCCCGGCGGCGCCGACGTCGGCGAGGCGCTGGTCACCGTCCCGCAGACCCGGGTCATCGCCTTCACCGGCTCCACGAGGGCCGGCCGCGCGGTCGGGGCGCTGGCCGGGCAGCACCTCAAGCGGGCGCACCTGGAGCTCGGCGGCAACTCCGCGCTGATCGTGCTGCCCGACGTCGACGTCACCGCCGCGGCGAGCGTCGGCGCGTGGGGCACCTTCGCCCACCAGGGGCAGATCTGCATGGCCACCAGCCGGCACCTCGTGCACGAGTCGATCGCCGAGGAGTACACCGCCGTGCTCACCGAGAAGGTCGAGGAGCTGCCGGTCGGCGACCCGTTCCGCGAGGAGGTGGCGCTCGGCCCGCTCATCGACGCCGGCCAGCGCGACCGCGTGCACGGGCTGGTCACCGCCAGCGTCGAGCGGGGCGCCACGGTGCGCACCGGCGGCACGTACGAGGGGCTCTTCTACCGGCCGACGGTGCTCGGCGGCGTCGCCGTCGACCACCCCGCCTACGCCGAGGAGATCTTCGGCCCGGTCGCCCCGGTCACGCCCTTCTCGGGCCTCGACGAGGTCGTGGACCTGGCGAGTGGCACCGAGTACGGGCTGTCCCTGGGGATCCTCACCCGCGACGTCGCCGCCGGTCTCCAGCTCGCCGAGCGCATCCCGAGCGGCCTGGTGCACGTCAACGACCAGACGGTCAACGACGAGGCGGTCGCCCCGTTCGGCGGCGTCGGCGCCTCCGGCACCGGCTCGCGCCACGGCGGCCCGCAGGCCAACGTCGAGGCGTTCACCGAGACCCAGTGGGTCACCGTGCGCGGCGACCTGCCCGCCTACCCCTTCTGACCGCCCACCCCCCGGGGGGGGGGGGGGGGGGGGGGGGGGGGGGGGGGGGGGGGGGGGGGGGGGGGGGGGGGGGGGGGGGGGGGGGGGGGGGGGGGGGGGGGGGGGGCGGCGGGGGGCTCGGGGGGGGG